>NZ_JAOCCT010000015.1:0-113252 GCF_029840555.1 Stenotrophomonas sp. GD03877
TCAGCCCGCCGCAGGCACCGGCAGCGGATCCACGTGCCCGCACTGGCTGCAGGTACGCAGCTCCAGGCTGGCGTGGTAACGCGCGAACACCTTGGGCAGATCGGTTTCGATGTTCTGCAGCGGGAAGTACTCTTCGTGCAGCTTGTGGTTGCAGTGTTCGCAATGCCAGATCACACCGTCCATCTCATGCGGCAGGCGCTTGCGCTCGACCACCAGGCCGATGCCACCGGGCGGACGCCGCGGCGAGTGCGGCACCTTTGCCGGCAGCAGGAAGATCTCGCCGGCGCGGATCGGAATGTCGCGCACCGCGCCGTCTTCCTGCACCTTCAGCACCATCTCGCCTTCGAGCTGGTAGAACCACTCCGGGCCTTCGTCGTAGTGGAAGTCGGTACGCGAGTTCGGCCCGCCCACCACCATCACGATGAAGTCGCCGTTGTCGATCATCTTGTTGCCCACCGGTGGCTTCAGCAGGTGGCGGTTTTCTTCGATCCAGGCGTGCAGGTTGATCGGCGAAGCGAGCATGGTGGTCATCCGTAAGGGATCAGTCGCGCTTGCCCTTGCGCGGAATGTAGGACAGGGCCTTTTCATACGCCGGCTGCAGCTCTTCCTGCGAACCGACGTCGATGCCCATCTCGCGCACGCGTCCGTCCTTCAGACTGTAGACCCAGCCATGCACCATCAGCTTCTGGCCGCGGGCCCAGGCATCCTGCACGATGGTCGAGCGGCACAGGTTGGCAACCTGCTCGATCACGTTCAGTTCGCACAGGCGAGCGTGCTTGAGCTCATCGGTCTCGATCGCATCGAGGATGCCGGTGTGCTTCTGCATCACGTCGCCCACATGGCGCAGCCAGTTGTCGGCCAGGCCGACGCGGGTGTTGTGCAGGCAGGCATGCACACCGCCGCAGCCGTAGTGGCCGACGATCAGGATGTGCTTCACCTTCAGCTGGTCCACCGCGTACTGCACCACGCTCAGGCAGTTCAGGTCGGTGTGGGCGACCACGTTGGCGACGTTGCGGTGCACGAACACTTCACCCGGGGCCATGCCGATGATCTGGTTGGCCGGCACGCGCGAATCGGAGCAGCCGATCCACAGGTATTCCGGGTGCTGCTGCTTGGCCAGCTGGTGGAAGAACTCGGGGTCTTCCTTCTCGATGCGGTCGGCCCAGTCGCGGTTGTTCTGCAGCAGCTTGTGGATGTCTTTCATGTACGGGTCCCTGGCGTCGGGTGGGGGCGCGCCGCAGCCATCCGGCTGCGTCGTCGCGGGAATCTGGGGCGTTCAGTCGCTGCGGGCGGCCTGTTCGCGGTGCCAGCGCATCCACTGCGCCAACTCGGTGGAAGAGGGGGTGCCGAGCTGTTCCAGTTCGGCGATCACGGCGCGCTGGTTGGCGTCGGGATGGTTCTGGCTCAGCTTGAGCTTGAGCTGCACCTGCTCGACCTGGAAACGGAAGCCGACGATGGCGCGCAGCTCCGGGCCGTGTTCGGCACGCGTGGCATCGAACTGCCAGGCCTGGCCGACACTGGCTTCGAAACGGTCGCTGATCGTACCGACCAGTTCGGCCAGCGCATCAGTGTCGTCGAAGGTCTGCAGCTGGCCACGCAGTTCGGCGGCGGCGTAGTTCCAGGTCGGCACCCGCGCCGCAGGTTCCTTGTCCGGGTACCAGCTGGCCGAGACATAGCCGTGCGGGCCGTCGACCAGCACCTTGGCCGCGCCGCTGTGGCGCGACTGCGGGTTGGCGCGGGCCCAGTGGCCGCGCAGTTCGATCTGTTCGCCGTCACGCCGGTACAGTACCGGCATCCGGGTCAGCTCCGGCAGGCCATCGCTGCCGGGGGTGAGCACGGTGACGAATGGATCGCGCGCCAGCAGGCGGTCCAGCCAGAGCAGGTCGGTCTCGGCGAAGGCGCGCGGGGTGAACATGCTGGGTTCAGGCGCGCCCGCCCAGCGACTGGATCATGCGGCCACGCAGGCCCTCGTCGCTGTCGGCCTGCGGCGGCTGCACTTCGTGCAGGCTGAAGCCGCGCACCAGCGCGTCTTCTTCGTCCAGGCCGTCGTACTCGACGAACTCGGCGTCGAACAGCTGCGAACGGGCGGTGTCTTCGCTGTCATAGCTCAGCGTGTTGCCATCGCTGTCGAGCACTTCGGCGGTGCCGGCCGGGCGCACGCGCAGGCGCGCCCAGATCAGGGTGTTGCCGAGGCTGGCCAGCCACCAGCTGTCGCGCGAGGCGGTGATGTCATTCATGGGTGTGTTACCAGAGCGAGGCCAGCCAGAGCAGGGCGGCCATGCCCAGTCCGGCCAGCAGGGTCAGCAGCGATACCCAGGCCGGCGTCGCCAGCCCGGACAGCGAGCGGTCCGGCTGCTTGCGATAGTCGCGGCGCAGCAGCCAGGCCAGGGCATCGGGTTTGAGGAAGGCGCCGCTGCCGAAGCGCTCGGCGAGCGCCGGATGGCGGTCGCGCACATGCACCAGGGTCAGCGGCCAGAAGATCACGAAGGCACTGAACCCGGCCACTGCAACGCCGACGAAACAGAGGGCGAAGAACAGGGTCATGGGGCAGTACCTCCGTGGTCGTGTGGGGCTTAGAAGTCCGCGCTGCCGGGGGCGCGCGGGTAGGGGATCGCATCGCGGATGTTGGACAGCCCGCAGACGTAGACCACCAGGCGCTCGAAGCCCAGGCCGAAGCCGGCGTGCGGCACCGAACCATAGCGGCGGAAATCGCGGTACCAGCTGTAGTGCTCGCGATCCAGGCCGAACTGGGCCATGCGCGCATCCAGCACGTCCAGGCGCTCTTCGCGCTGGCTGCCGCCGATGATCTCGCCGATGCCCGGGGCCAGCACGTCCATCGCGGCGACGGTCTTGCCGTCGTCGTTCAGGCGCATGTAGAAGGCCTTGATGTGCTCCGGATAGTTGGTCACCACCACCGGGCGGCCGACGTGTTCCTCGGTCAGCCAGCGCTCGTGCTCGGTCTGCAGGTCCAGGCCCCATTCGACCGGGAAGTCGAACTTCCTGCCGGACTTCTGCAGCAGGGTGACCGCATCGGTGTAGTCGATGCGCTCGAACGGCGCGTTGATGAAGTCTTCCAGCTTGGTGATCGCGTTCTTGTCCACGCGCTCGGCGATGAAGGCCAGGTCGTCGCTGCGCTCGTTCAGCACCGCGCGGAACAGGTACTTCAGGAACTCTTCGGCCAGACGTGCGTCTTCGGCCAGGTCGGCGAAGGCGATTTCCGGCTCGATCATCCAGAATTCCGCCAGGTGGCGGGTGGTGTGGCTGTTCTCGGCGCGGAAGGTCGGGCCGAAGGTGTAGACCTTGCTCAGCGCCAGGCAGTAGGCCTCGACGTTCAGCTGGCCGGACACGGTCAGGAAGGTTTCCTTGCCGAAGAAGTCGCGGCTGAAATCGATCGCGCCCTTCTCGTCACGCGGCAGGTTCACCATGTCCAGGGTGGACACGCGGAACATCTGGCCGGCGCCTTCGGCGTCGGAGGTGGTGATGATCGGGGTGCTGATCCAGTTGAAGCCGTTCTCGTGGAAGAAGCGGTGCACGGCCTGGGCCAGGCAGTTGCGGATGCGGGTGACCGCACCGAACAGGTTGGTGCGCGGGCGCAGGTGTGCCACCTCGCGCAGGAACTCAGGCGACATCGGCTTGGGCTGGATCGGGTAGGTGAGCGGGTCTTCGACCCAGCCGACCACTTCCAGTGCGCTGGCCTGGATCTCGAACGACTGGCCCTTGCCCTGCGACTTCACCAGGGTGCCGGTGGCAATGACCGAGCAGCCGCTGGTCAGGCGCTTGATCTCGTCGAAGTTGGCCAGGCCGTCGCCGGCCACGACCTGGATCGGGGCGAAGCAGGAGCCGTCGCTCACATTCACGAAAGCCAGATTCGCTGAACCGCGCACCGTGCGCACCCATCCGCGTACCGTGACTTCGCCGCCTTCCGGGATCTTCCCGGCAAGCGCATGTTCAACGCTGACCACCGTCATGACTTGAATCCTCTGCTGATCGACTCGATCTGTGAACACGGGAGTTTACCGGTTGCAGCGTTCTGCTTGCGAGGCATTTTTCGCGGCAACGGCTCCTTATAATGTCCCCGTACCTCTGGAGTAGCCCCATGGCCGTCAGCCTGACCCCCATTGCCTTCGAGCGCGTGCAGCGCTTCGTCGCCCAGACCCCCGGCGCGCTGGGCCTGCGTTTCGGCGTGACCAAGACCGGTTGCTCCGGCTGGGGTCACATCACCGACCTGGCCCGCGACGAGCGCGAGGGCGATACCGTGTTCGACCAGGACGGCGTGAAGATCTACGTCGACGCCAAGAGCCTGGCGCTGGTGGACGGCACCGTGATCGACTTCGGCAAGCACGGCCTGAGCGAGACGTTCACGTTCAGCAACCCCAATGCCACCGCCGAGTGTGGCTGCGGCGAGAGCTTCACCACCGACGCCGACAAGGCCTGACGGCCGGCCGCCGGGCATGGCCCGGCGCTACCCGCCTGGTGGGTGCCGACCTTGATCGGCACCGGGGCAGGGCACCCCGGTTCAGCATGTCGGGTACCCCCGGTTGCCCATCCTCCCCATCTGCGCCATAATGCGCGGCTTCCTGCCTGCCCGGCGGGAACCCTTGCCCCACCGCGGTCTCAACGGCGGGGGGCTGTCCGGCCGCAAGGCCACATCCGAAAGGTAGAAAAAACATGAGTCGTCATTACGAAATCGTGTTCATGGTCCACCCGGACCAGAGCGAGCAGGTCCCGGCCATGATCGAGCGCTACAAGTCGCTGGTCGAGAACGGCAACGGCACCATCCACCGTCTGGAAGACTGGGGCCGCCGCCAGCTGGCGTACCCGATCCAGAACCTGGTGAAGGCCCACTACGTGCTGATGAACATCGAAGCCGACCAGGCCGTTCTGAACGAACTGACCGAGAGCTTCCGCTTCAACGACGCCGTGCTGCGCAACCTGGTCATCAAGCGTGACGAGGCTGACACCGAGCAGTCGCTGATCATGAAGAGCAAGGACGAGAAGGGTGACAAGCCGGAGCGCGGTGAGCGCCGTCGTCGTGACGACGAAGAAGGCGAGTCCACCACCACCGCTGACAACGAAGCCGGCGACGACGCCGCTTCTGCCGCCTAAGGAGCCTTCCCATGTCCAAGTTCTTCCGTCGCCGCAAGTTCTGCAAGTTCACGGCTGAAGGTGTGAAGGAGATCGACTACAAGGATCTCAACACCCTGCGCCAGTACCTGACCGAGAACGGCAAGATCGTGCCGAGCCGCGTCACCGGTACCAAGTCGAAGTACCAGCGCCAGCTGGCGACCGCCGTCAAGCGCGCTCGCTTCCTGGCCCTGATCCCGTACACCGACAACCACGACGTCTGATGCCCGGCGGGGCGGCCCGGTGCCGCCCCCGCTGTGCCAGCTATTCGGACAGCCTTTGTTGCGGGGCATCGCCTCGCTAACGAATAACTCATCTGGAGCAATACCATGCAGCTGATCCTCCTGCAGAAAGTCACCAACCTCGGCAACCTGGGCGACCTGGTCGACGTGAAGCCGGGCTACGGCCGTAACTTCCTCGTGCCGCAGGGCAAGGCCGTGCCGGCCACCGAGAGCAACAAGGCCGAGTTCGAAGCCAAGCGCGCCGAGTACGAAGCCAAGGCCCAGGCCATCCACGCCGAAGCTGACGCCCGCAAGGCCAAGCTGGACGGCGCGAGCGTGACCATCCCGGCCAACGCTTCGACCGAAGGCAAGCTGTACGGCTCGGTCGGCGCCCGCGAAATCGCCGATGCCTTCACCGCTGCCGGCCTGCCGGTCAGCAAGAGCGAAGTCATCCTGGGCGAAGGCGCCTTCCGCAACATCGGCGAGTACGACGTGCTGGTCCACCTGCACGCCGACGTCGAGACCACCGTCAAGGTTGTCGTCGTCGCCGAAGCCTGATCCCACGCCGCAAGGCCTGGCATCACCGCAGAACGGGCGCCCGCAAGGGTGCCCGTTTTGTTTTATGGCTCCGTTTCGTGGTGTCGGACCACCTCTGGCCGACGGGGTGGGGCTGGACAATGTTCCACGCCCATTCGTAGAACACGGCCACATCGGTATACTCAGGGCGTCACACCCGTTCCACGGGCATCGATCCCAGCAGGATCAATGGCTTGGAGGGTAAACGCAGGCCGCTTGCCGGCCCCAGTCCGGAACCCCTATGCGTCTTTCCACGATCAAGCTGTCCGGCTTCAAGTCGTTCGTCGATCCGACCACCCTGCACCTGCCGACCAACATGACCGGCGTGGTGGGGCCCAATGGCTGCGGCAAGTCGAACATCATCGACGCCGTGCGCTGGGTCATGGGCGAGAGTTCGGCCAGCCGCCTGCGCGGCGACTCGCTGACCGACGTGATCTTTTCCGGTTCCAACGCCCGCAAGCCGGTCTCGCAGGCCACGGTCGAGCTGATCTTCGACAACTCCGACCACACGATCTCGGGCGAGTACGCCGCGTTCAACGAAATCTCGGTCAAGCGCACGGTCAGCCGCGACGGTACCAGCAACTACTACCTCAACGGCACCAAGTGCCGCCGCCGCGACATCACCGATCTGTTCCTCGGCACCGGCCTGGGCCCGCGCAGCTACTCGATCATCGAGCAGGGCATGATCAGCCAGATCATCGAGGCACGCCCGGAAGACCTGCGCGTCTACCTGGAAGAGGCGGCCGGCATCTCCAAATACAAGGAGCGCCGCAAGGAGACCGAGACCCGCATCCGCCACACCCGCGAAAACCTGGACCGTCTGGGTGATCTGCGCGACGAGATCAGCAAGCAGCTCGAACACCTGAAGCGCCAAGCCAAGCAGGCCGAGCAGTACCAGGCGCTGCAGGAAGAGCGCCGGGTCAAGGATGCCGAGTGGAAGGCGCTGGAATTCCGTGGTCTCGACGGACGCCTGTCGAAGCTGCGCGAAGGCCTGTCGCAGGAAGAGACCAAGCTGCAGCAGCTGATCGCCGACCAACGCGACGCCGAGGCCCGCATCGAGACCTCGCGGGTACGCCGCGAAGAGGCCGCCGATGCGCTCAACACCGCGCAGGCGGCGGTCTACCAGGTCGGCAGCACGCTGGCGCGCCTGGAACAGCAGATCCAGCACCAGCGCGAGCTGTCGCAGCGCCTGCACAAGGCACGCGACGAGACCCGTCAGGCATTGGCCGAACTGGGCCAGCACATCAGTGGCGACGAGGCGAAGCTGATGGTGCTGCGTGAGGCAGTGGAGGCCGCCACTCCGCAGCTGGAAGCACTGCAGGAAGAACACGAGATCAAGCAGGAAAGCCTGCGCGAGGCTGAAGACCGGCTGGCCAGCTGGCAGCAGCGCTGGGAACAGCACACCTCGCAGAGTTCGGAGGCCTCGCGCGCCGGCGACGTCGAGCGCACGCGCGTGGACTACCTGGACAAGCAGATCCTCGACGCTGACAGGCGTCGTGAAGCGCTGGCCGCCGAACGCGCCGGCCTGGACGTGGATGCGCTGGAAGAAGCCTTCGAGCAGCTGCACCTGCAGCACGACACGCAGAAGACCGCGCTGGATGAATTGAGCGAAGACGTCGAGCTGCGCAAGCAGGGCGTGGCGGCCGTGCAGGAGCAGCAGCGGAATGGCCAGAACGAACTGGCCGAACTGCGCAAGCAGGTCAACGGCCTGCGTGGCCGCCTGGCCTCGCTGGAAACCCTGCAGCAGGCCGCGCTGGGCCAGGAGCAGGGCGCGGCCGTGGCCTGGCTGAAGGCGCGTGGGCTGGATTCGGCGGCGCGTGTCGGCGAACGCCTGGATGTTGATGCCGGTTGGGAAACCGCGGTGGAAAGCGCGCTTGGCCAGTTGATCGAAGGCGTGCTGGTCGATGACCCGGCCAGCCTGGTCGACGCGCTGGGCGAACTGGGCGAGGGCCACATTGCACTGGTCGCCAACGATGGCGCGGACCTGAAGGTCGCGCCGACCTCGCTGGCTGCACGCGTGCGTGGCCCGGCAGCGATCCGGCGCCTGCTGGCGCACCTGCACGGTGCCAGGGATCTGGCCGAAGCCAAGGCGCTGCAGGCCAGCCTGCCGGAAGGCGATTCGACCATCACCCAGGGCGGTGAGCGCCTGGGCGAGGGCTGGTTGCGTGTGTCGCGTTCCGGCGCGGCCCAGCAGGGCGCGCTGCTGCGCGAACGCGAGATCAATGAGCTGCGCGAGCAGATCGAGCAGCTGCAGGACCGCGAAGCCGAGCTGGAAGAGCAGCTGAGCGGCTTCCGCGAGCAGTTGCAGGCCGCCGAACAGCAGCGCGAAGACGCGCAGCGTGCGCTGTACCAGGCCCATCGCGCGGTCTCTGAACTGGCAGGCCAGCTGCAGGGCCAGCAGGGCAAGGTGGAGGCCGCGCGCACGCGCATCGACCGCATCGAAGGTGAGCTGAAGCAGCTGCAGGACACGCTGGAAGCCAACAACGAGCAGGCGCGTGAGGCGCGCTCGCGGTTGGAGAACGCGGTCAGCAGCATGGGCGACCTGGAATCGACCCGGCAGCGGCTGGAGGGCGAGCGCCGCCAGCTGACCGAGGCCCGCGACCTGGCCCGCGACGCTGCACGTGCGGTGCGCGAGCGGTCGCACTCGCTGGCCCTGACCCTGGAATCGCAGCGGGCGCAGCTGGCCTCACTGAGCCAGGCGTTGGAGCGCATGGGTACCCAGCGCGGGCAGTTGGATTCGCGCCTGGGCGAACTGCATTCGCAGCTGGATGAGGGCGATTCGCCGGTCGAATCGCTGCAGGCCGAACATCAGAACGCATTGGAAGAGCGCGTGCGCGCCGACCGCGTGCTGACCGAGGCGCGCACGTTGCTGGACGGCATCGATGCCGAACTGCGCAACTACGAACAGACCCGCCACCAGCGCGACGAACAGGCGCTGGCCCAGCGCGAACGCATTTCGCAGCGCAAGCTGGACCAGCAGGCGCTGGTGCTCAGCGCGGAGACCCTGCAGGGGGCGGTGGAGAAGGCCGGTTTCGTACTGCAGGACGTGCTCAATGCGCTGCCCGAGGATGCCCGCCTGGGCGACTGGGAGCAGGCCGTGCACCAGATCGATGGCCGCATGCGCCGGCTGGAGCCGGTCAATCTGGCCGCCATCCACGAGTACGGTGAGGCGTCGCAGCGCTCGGACTACCTGGATTCGCAGCACACCGACCTGACCACGGCGCTGGAAACCCTGGAAGATGCGATCCGCAAGATCGACCGCGAGACCCGTGGCCGCTTCAAGGACACCTTCGACCGCGTCAACGCCGGCGTGCAGGCGCTGTACCCGCGCCTGTTCGGCGGTGGCCACGCCTACCTGGAGCTGACCGGTGAAGACCTGCTCGACACCGGTGTGACCATCATGGCGCGTCCGCCGGGCAAGCGCGTGTCCAGCATCTCGCTGCTGTCCGGCGGCGAGAAGGCGATGACCGCGGTGGCGCTGGTGTTCGCCATCTTCCAGCTGAATCCCGCGCCGTTCTGCCTGCTGGACGAGGTGGACGCGCCGCTGGACGAAGCCAACGTCGGCCGCCTGGCCAACATGGTCAAGGAAATGAGCGAAAAGGTGCAGTTCCTGTTCGTCAGCCATAACAAGGCGACGATGGAGGCCGCGCACCAGTTGTCGGGCGTGACCATGCGCGAGCCGGGCGTCAGTCGCCTGGTCAGCGTGGACCTGGAAGAAGCCGCGCGATTGGCGGGCGCGGCCTGACGTGCCATCCTAGTTACCTGAATGAACTAGCCGGAGAACCTATCGAATGTCCGACACGGCACTGTTGCGCATCGGCATCCTGGCCGCCGGCCTGCTGTTGATCGCCGCGATCTTCCTGTTTGGCCGTCCGAAAAAGAAGCCCCAGGGCCGCCGCGTGGAAGGCGCGGAACCGAACAGCGGCGAGCGCCGCGAGCCGGTGCTGGGCGAAGATGGCGTCACCGTGGCCGATGGCCGCGTTGAACCGGGCATGGGCACGGAAGGCGAGCAGGCCGAACTCGGCCTGGGCGAAACCGACCCGGGCGCCAGCGACCTCGGCAAGCGCGCCACCCAGGATTTCGACAAGATCGTCTCGCTGTTCGTGGCCGCCCGCGCCGGCGAACAGCTGCGTGGCGAAGACATCGTGGTGGCGGCCGAAAAGACCGGCCTGGTGTTCGGACACATGAACGTGTTCCACCGCCTGGTGGAAGGCCACCCCGAGCGCGGCCCGATCTTCTCGATGGCCAGCATCATGAAGCCGGGCAGCTTCGACATGGCCAACATCCGTGCCATGGAGACCCCGGCCATCGCCTTCTTCCTGACCCTGCCGGCGCCGCTGACCGCGCTGGATGCCTGGGAGAAAATGCTGCCGACCGTGCAGCGCATGGCCGAGCTGCTGGATGGCGTTGTGCTGGATGACAGCCGCAACGCCCTGGGTCGCCAGCGCATCGCACACATCCGTGACGAGCTGCGCGCCTACGACCGGCAGCACCAGGCTCCGCCGTTGACCAAGACCCCGCGCTGGTAAGCGCCATGGCGTGCCGACCAACGGTCGGCACCCACCGTCGGCAACCTCCGGTAGATCCACGCCGTGCGTGGATGTGGTCTACGCCGGGACGCCGGCCACCTTGGCGAATGCGCGGCGGAATGCCGCCATCTCTTCCTCGGTACCCACGGTAACCCGCACGCGCTGTGGCCAGATCGGCCAGCTTCGCCCGATCACCACGCCGTTGTCGGCCATTGCCTTGGCGAACGCGCTGCCATCGCGCTGGACGTCGACCACGAAGCAGTTCGCTTCCGACCGCACGCAGCTGAAACCACGCTTGCCCAGCCACGCGATGGTGGCCTGCCGCACCTTGGCATTCTGCAGGCGGCGCTGAGGAATCAACTGCGGATCGCGCAGGCTGGCCAGTGCAGCGGCCAGTGCCGGCACGGGCAGCGGGTTGTCGCCCAGGCTGGCCAGTTCGCGCAGGCGGTCGGGATGCGCGGCCGCCACGCCCAGTCGCAGGCCGGCCATGCCATAAAGCTTGGAGAACGTGCGCAGCACGATCAGGTCGTCGCGCTGCGCCACCTGCGCAATCAGGCTCGGCTGCTCGCTGTACTGCAGGTAGGCCTCGTCCAGCAGCACGCGGGTGGAGGCGGGCTTGTGGGCCAGCAGCCAGGCAAGCTCATCCGGTGGGCTGATCGAGCCGGTCGGGTTGTTCGGGTTGCACACATACAGCAGTCCGGTCGGGCGTGCATGCGCGGCGGCAACCATTGCACGCATGTCATGTGCGCCGTCGTCGCGCAGCGGCACTTTCTGCACGTGCGCACCGTGTGCGGCGGCGACCTCGCCCAGCGTCTCGAAGGTCGGGTCGGCGACTACCAGTCCCGCCAGCGGGCCGGTCCATAGCACGGCGGCACGGTTCAGCGGTTCGCTGGAACCCGGATACAACCGCACGTGATCAGCCGGAATGCGTGCCTGTTCGATGAAGGCGTCGCGCACCTGTCCGGCCAGTGCGAAACGGTAGCGGCCGCAACCGGCGATGCTGTCGCGTGCCGCCTGCTGGGCTGCGGGCGAGGGGCCGTAGGGGCATTCGTTGAAATTCAGCAGCACCGCACCTTCGGCGGGGGCGGGGGCGGGGGCGGCGGCTGTCGCGGGTTGGGCATGGCCGAGCTGTGGCAGCCCGCTGCCGGCGACGGCGAGGCCAGCACCGGCCAGTTGCAGGAAGCGTCGACGGGAAGCGGGCAGGGGCACGGGCAGGATTCCGAAGGGCAGACCGTCGCACGCTAGCGCCGGTGAGGGTGGGCGGCAAGCTGCATTTGCAGCGTCGAGCCGTGCTCGACTACAGACGTGCCAACCAAGGTTGGCACCTACCGGAACGAGGGAGACGGTTGGCACCTGCCAGAGCGGAGGGGGGAGCAGTCGAGCATGGCTCGACGCTACAAAAGCGGGGCCGTTACCGGGCCTGACGGCCGGGCGCGGTAGAATTCCCGGCCATCCCAGAACCACCGTATCCCGATGAGCCCCAGCCCAGCCGAACGCGCCGAAGACCTCCGCCGGCAGATCGCCCAGGCCAACCGCGCCTACCACGAGCTGGACGCGCCGGAGATCCCTGACGTCGACTACGACCGGATGGTGCGCGAGCTGGAAGCGCTGGAGCGCGAGCACCCGGAACTGGCCCGTGCCGACAGCCCGACCCAGCAGGTCGGTGCGCGGCCCTCCGGCCGTTTCCCGGAAGTGCGCCACGCGGTACCGATGTTGTCGCTGTCCAATGCCTTCAGCGATGAAGAAGTGGCCGATTTCGTGCGCCGCATCGATGAGCGCCTGGGCCGTCGCAGCCTGCGGTTCTCGGCCGAGCCGAAGATGGACGGCCTGGCGATCAGCCTGCGCTACGAGGAGGGTCATTTCGTGCTCGGCGCGACCCGTGGCGATGGCAGTACCGGCGAGGACGTGACCGCCAACCTGCGCGAGATCGGCGACATTCCCAAGCGCCTGCACGGCAAGGATTGGCCGGATGTGCTGGAGGTGCGCGGCGAGGTCTACATGGCGCGTGCCGATTTCGAGGCCTACAACGAACGTGCCCGTCAGCACGGTGGCAAGGTGCTGGCCAATCCGCGCAATGCCGCGGCCGGCTCGCTGCGCCAGCTCGATCCTAAGATCAGTGCGCAGCGCAGGCTGAGTTTCTTCGCCTACGGCACCGGCGAAGTGCAGGGCGGTGAACTGCCGGACACCCATTCTGGCACTCTGGCCCAGCTCGGTACCTGGGGCTTTCCGGTCAGTGAGCTGTGCAAGGTGGTGGAAGGCACCGACGGCCTGCTCGGCTACTACCGCGACATCGGTGAGCGCCGTGATGGCCTGCCGTTCGATATCGATGGCGTGGTCTACAAGCTCGATGATCGTGCGGGTCAGCAGGCGATGGGCTTCGTTTCGCGCGCGCCGCGCTGGGCCATCGCGCACAAATTCCCGGCGCAGGAACAGAGCACCACGGTGGAGGCGATCGAGATCCAGATCGGCCGCACCGGTGCGGCCACACCGGTCGCGCGCCTGGCGCCGGTGGCCGTGGCCGGCGTGATCGTGTCCAACGCCACGCTGCACAACGCCGACCAGATCGCACGCCTCGATGTGCGCGTCGGCGACAGCGTGATCGTGCGCCGCGCCGGCGATGTGATTCCGGAAGTGGTCAGCGTCATTCTCGACCGCCGCCCGCAGGGCACTACGCCGTGGCAGATGCCGACGCGCTGCCCGGTGTGCGGCTCGGAAATCGTGCGCGAGGAAGGTGCCGCCGCGTGGCGCTGTTCGGGTGAGCTGTCCTGCCCGGCGCAGCGCAAGGAGGCCATTGCCCATTTCGCTTCGCGTCGTGCGATGGATATCGACGGCCTTGGTGACAAGTACATCGAAACCCTGGTCGACGCCGGCATCGTCAAGAGTGTGGCCGACCTGTACCGGCTCAACCGTGACCAGCTGCTGCACCTGAAGCTGGTGCTGGATGCCGAAGACCCTTCCGCACTGGCTGCTGCGCTGAAGCTGCATCTGCCGGCCGAGGGCAGTGGTGCGGTGCTCAATGCGGTGCTCAAGCTGGATGGCAACGATCCGGGCTGGCGCGCGCAGGCGCTGGTGCAGCCGGCCAGCTTCGAATGGAACACGAAGAAGATCGCCACCAAGTGGGCCGACAACCTGATCGCGGCGATCGACGCCAGCCGTGCTGCCACGCTGGAGCGCCTGCTGTTCGCGCTCGGCATCGAGCATGTGGGCGAAAGCACGGCCAAGGCGCTGGCGCAGTGGTTCGGTGACCTGGAGCTGATCCGCCATCTGCCGTGGCCGTTGTTCAAGCGTGTGCCGGACATCGGTGGCGAAGTGGCGCGCTCGCTCGGCCATTTCTTCGAGCAGCAGGGCAACCAGCAGGCCATCGATGACCTGTTGCTGGTTGGCCAGGTGCGCATCAGCGACGTGCATGCGCCCAGCGCCAAGCTGCGCGAGGGTCTGGATCTGGCGCAGCTGCTGGTCGAGTCGGAAATTCCCGGCATCACGCGCCTGCGTGCGGAAAAGCTGGTGGCCGCGCTTCCCGGTGCGCAGGCGGTGCTCGACGCCGAGCATGGCCAGTTCGTCAACGCTGGCCTGCCCGACGATACCGCGCGTGGCCTGGCCGCGTGGCTGGATGCCGAAGGCCATGGCGCGATGCTGCTGGCGGCCGAGAAGGCGATGCAGCAGATCCTGGCCAAGGCGCCGGCGCTGGCCGAGATTGTGGCCGGCCCATTGGACGGGCAGACCGTGGTGCTGACCGGCACCCTGGCCCAGCTTACCCGCGATGCCGCCAAGGAGCGCCTGGAGGCCCTCGGCGCGAAGGTCTCAGGCAGCGTGTCGAAGAAGACCAGCTTCGTGGTGGCCGGTACCGAAGCCGGTTCCAAGCTGGACAAGGCGCAATCGCTGGGCGTGCCGGTGTGGGACGAAGACCGCCTGCTGGCCTACCTTGCCGAACACGAATGATGACCCCGCCGGGGCCTCGCGCCCGGCATGAAAGACAAAGGAACACCGATGCAGACCGCCCCGCTGGATTTCCGCCTGGCCACCCGAGCTGACGAGGAGCAGTTGATCGCGTTGATGCGCGAGTTCTATGCCGAAGACAGGATCGACTTCGATGACGCGCGCGTGCGTCGCGGTGTGGATGCGCTGCTGGCTGACCCGCGCAATGGCGAAGTGCTGCTGTGGCTGGACGAGGCGGGCGAGGTGGTCGGCTACGCAGTGATCGCGATGGGCTTCAGCCTGGAGCAGGGCGGCCACTTCATGCTGCTGGACGAGCTGTACCTGAGCCATCGCGCGCGCGGTCGTGGCCGCGGCAAGCAGGCGCTGGCCATCTGCGAACAGCGCGCTCGCGGGCGTGGCGTCAGCCGCCTGCGCCTGGAAGTGAACCACCACAACGAACTGGCCCGGCGCCTGTACCTGGCCAGCGGCTACATCGATGACACCCGCGATCTGCTGACCCTGCCGCTGGATCACCCGCGCCCGGAGGGCATCCTGTGAGCGAGGCCCTGCTGCGCGTGCTGCAGCAGCGCGCCGCGCTCAATGCGCTGGTGCGCCGCTTCTTCGCCGAGCGCGATGTGCTGGAGGTGGAGACGCCGATCCTGTCGGTGGCCGGCAACACCGAGCCGAACATCGACAGCTTCCATACCGATTTCACCGGCCATGTCGATGCCGGCGGACGCCGCCGCTGGCTGCGCACCTCGCCGGAGTATCCGCTCAAGCGCCTGCTGGCGGCGGGCGTGGGTGACTGTTACGAACTGGGCCGGGTGTTCCGCAATGGCGAGGCGGGCGGCCGCCACAATCCGGAGTTCACCATGCTGGAGTGGTACCGGGTCGGTTGGGACCACCATCGCCTGGTGCAGGAAACCGCCGAGCTGGTTGGCCAGGCGCTGGCTCTGGTCGGGCGCAGTGCGACGCTGCGTGTGCTCAGCTACCGCGAGCTGTTCCAGCAGCATGTGGGCGTGGATCCGTTCGATGCTGATGAGGCCGCGCTGCGTGCCGCGCTGGGCGAGGTGCACATCGACCCGGTCGGGCTGACCCGCGATGACTGGCTGGACCTGTTGATGACCCATCGCATCCAGCCGCACTTCGATGACACAGTGATGACCGTGGTCCATGACTGGCCCGCAAGCCAGGCCGCACTGGCACGCATCCGTGCCGGCGCGCCGCCGCTGGCGGAGCGTTTCGAGCTGTACCTGGGTGCAGTGGAACTGGCCAACGGCTATCACGAACTGAACGACGCCCACGAGCAGCGTGCGCGTTTCCAGCGCGACCTGCAGCGCCGCCATGAGCGCGGCCAGGTGCAGCCGGCACTGGACGAAGCATTGCTGGCCGCATTGCCCGCGATGCCCGCCTGCGCCGGCGTGGCGGTGGGTGTCGATCGGTTGCTGATGGCGATGAACCGCACGCCGCGTATCGCCGATGTGCTGGCCTACGACTTCGCCCACGCGTGAGCGCGGTGCGCACGTTCCTGAACATCGAAGGCTGAACGGAATTCCGCGTTTCTGCGCTTGCTTCGGTAAGCGGGATGATGCTCTTATCACGGCAGATGCCGGACACTGGCACGCAGTTCATCCATTCCTGCTGGGGAAGGCTTTGGTCAAGTGGTTTGCGGTTGTCGCTGCACCGGTGTACTCCATCGCGCTCTGGGGTGCCTGGCTGCCGTCATCGGCGTCGGCCCAGCAGGCGGGCTATGACGGCGAAGTGGTGACCTGCGAATCGCGCGACATGGGCTGGGTGCATTGCGATATCGACGTCAGCAATGGCATCGACCTTGTGCGCCAGCTGTCCAGCAACAGCTGCATCCGTGGCAGCGAGTGGGGCACCGACCGCAGTGGCGTGTGGGTCACCCTGGGCTGTCGGGCCGAGTTCCGTGCGCGTCGAGCGCAGGGTGCAGCGCCTGCGGCAACGGAAGGCAAGCGCCTGGTCCGCCGTGTGGTGCGCTGCGAATCCAATGGCCGCCCGCAGAGTTGCCCGGTGCGCCTGGACGGGGCGCCGGTGCGCCTGCTGCGCCAGTTGTCGGTGCTGCCGTGCCGCGAAGGGCAGGGCTGGGGCTACAAGCGCAATGAAGTCTGGACCAGCCGTGGTTGCCAGGGCGATTTCGAAGTGGCTGACGAGGACGGCCGTTTTGTCGACGTGCCACGCCGCCTGACCTGCGAGTCGAAGTCGAAGAAGCGCCGCTTCTGTGGCGCGAGCATTTCGGTCGGCGCCGTCGTCACCGAACAGTTGTCCAGCACCCCGTGCGAGGAAGGCAACACCTGGGGCTGGAACCGCAACGGGATCTGGGTGGACGGCGGCTGCCGCGCCGAATTCTCGGTGAATTGAGCCGGGGCAGGCTCCAACCGCGCGGGGCGTGGCCCTACAATGGGCCCATGAACACTGCCTCCGACATCGACTACGCCCGTTATGACCACATCCGCCCGATCCTCTGGACCGGCGATGCCCTGCAACTGCTGGACCAGCGCAAGCTGCCGTTCGTGGTCGAGCACGTGGTCTGCCATGACAGTGACGAGGTTGCCGCCGCCATCCACGCGCTGACCGTGCGTGGCGCGCCGGCCATCGGCATTGCCGCGGCCTGGGGCGTGGTGCTGGCCGCACGTGACGTGCAGGCTGCTGATGGCGCGCATGCGCTGCAGCAGCTGGAGCCGGCGCTGCAGCGCCTGAACGCCTCGCGCCCGACCGCCGTCAACCTGGCCTGGGCGC
Organism: Stenotrophomonas sp. GD03877; assembly: GCF_029840555.1. Classification (NCBI taxonomy): domain Bacteria; kingdom Pseudomonadati; phylum Pseudomonadota; class Gammaproteobacteria; order Lysobacterales; family Lysobacteraceae; genus Stenotrophomonas; species Stenotrophomonas sp. GD03877. The sequence goes on from NZ_JAOCCT010000015.1 coordinate 17,126, forward strand.
TGGCGCGCATGCGCCGTTGCCTGAACGCCGCTGGCGCCGACTGGAAGGCTCTGCTGGAAGCGGAGGCGCAGGCCATCGCCGAGGAAGACCTGGCCGCCAACCGCCACATGGGCGCGCTGGGCGCCGGCCTGATCGAGGCCGGTAGCGGCGTGCTGACCCATTGCAACACCGGCTCGCTGGCCACCGCCGGCTTCGGTACCGCGTTGGGCGTGATCCGTGCCGGCATGGCCCAGCACCGCATCGCCCGGGTATTTGCCGGCGAGACTCGTCCGTGGCTGCAGGGCGCACGTCTGACCGTGTGGGAGCTGCAGCAGGATGGCATCGACGCCACCCTGATTGCCGATTCGGCCGCCTCGCACCTGATGAAGACCGGTGCTGTGCAGTGGGTGATCGTGGGTGCGGACCGCATCTGCGCCAATGGCGATACCGCCAACAAGATCGGTACCTACCAGCTGGCCATTGCCGCGCGCCACCACGGCGTGAAGTTCATGGTCGTGGCGCCGTCCTCGACCGTGGACATGGAAACCGTGGACGGCAGCCAGATCGAGATCGAGCAGCGCGATCCGGGCGAGCTGTACGGCGTGGGCGGTACCCGCACCGTGGCCGAGGGCATCGCCGCCTGGAACCCGGTGTTCGACGTCACTCCGGGCGAGCTGATCGATGCCATCGTGACTGAGCGCGGGGTGATCCTGAATCCGACCGCCGACAACATGCGCGCCGCCTTCGGCGGCTGAGGCGGGCAGGGTCGCGGATGTCTGTAGAGCCGAGCCCACGCTCGGCTCAGCCAGCGAATCCGCCGCAGCCGAGCATGGGCTCGGCGCTACAGGGGCGGTATGGGGCCCTAAGTTCCTGATTTGTGCCGGTAAAATCCCCGTAAAGGGAGGCGGAAAACGGCCTGTTGTGGTAGTATCCACAGGTTGAATCGAGGTTCCGGCACGACCCCCTCCCGCAGAGGGCTGCGCCGGACTGGACCGCTACCAGACAACGGAACCCGAATGGCAGAAACCGCCAAGGAAATCATCCAGGTCAACCTGGAAGACGAGATGCGCAAGAGCTACCTCGATTACGCCATGAGCGTGATCGTGGGCCGCGCGCTCCCGGATGCGCGCGACGGCCTCAAGCCGGTGCATCGCCGCGTGCTGTTCGCGATGAATGAACTGAACGCGCACAGCAACAAGCCCTACTTCAAGTCGGCGCGTATCGTCGGTGACGTCATCGGTAAGTACCACCCGCATGGCGATCAGTCGGTGTACGACACGCTGGTGCGCCTGGCACAGCCGTTCTCGCTGCGCTACATGCTGGTCGATGGCCAGGGTAACTTCGGCTCCATCGACGGCGACTCCGCCGCAGCGATGCGATACACCGAAGCGCGCATGTCGCGCCTCGCGCATGAGCTGATGGCCGACATCGACAAGGAAACCGTCGATTTCCAGCCCAACTACGACGAAAAGGAACTGGAGCCGACGGTCATGCCGACCCGGTTCCCGAACCTGCTGGTCAATGGTTCGGCCGGTATCGCGGTGGGCATGGCGACCAACATCCCGCCGCACAATCTGAGCGAATCGATCAACGCCTGCATCGCGCTGATCGACAACCCGGAAATCGACGTCGACGGCCTGATGGAATACATCCCGGGCCCGGATTTCCCGACCGCCGGCATCATCAATGGCACCGCCGGCATCGTCGCCGGCTACCGCACCGGCCGTGGCCGCGTGCGCATCCGTGCCAAGGCCGATATCGAAGTGGCCGACAACGGCCGCGAATCGATCATCGTCACCGAGATTCCTTACCAGGTGAACAAGGCGCGTCTGATCGAGAAGATCGCCGAGCTGGTCAAGGAAAAGAAGATCGAAGGCATCAGCGAGCTGCGCGATGAGTCCGACAAGGACGGCATGCGCATCTACATCGAGATCAAGCGCGGTGAATCTGCCGAGGTTGTGCTGAACAACCTGTACCAGCAGACGCAGATGGAATCGGTGTTCGGCATCAACATGGTGGCGCTGGTCGATGGCCGCCCGCAGTTGATGAACCTCAAGCAGATGCTGGAGGCGTTCGTCCGCCACCGTCGCGAAGTGGTCACCCGCCGCACCGTGTTCGAGCTGCGCAAGGCGCGTGCCCGTGCCCACGTGCTGGAAGGCCTGACCGTCGCGCTGGCCAACATCGACGAGATGATCGAACTGATCAAGACCTCGCCGAACCCGAACGAAGCACGCGAGCGCATGCTGGCGCGCGTGTGGGAGCCGGGCCTGGTCGGTGCGATGCTGGGCGCCGCCGGTGCCGAAGCCTCGCGTCCGGAAGACCTGCCCAAGGGCGTGGGCCTGATCGAGGGCGGCTACCAGCTGACCGAGATCCAGGCCACCCAGATCCTGGAAATGCGCCTGCACCGCCTGACCGGGCTGGAGCAGGACCGCCTGACCGACGAGTACAAGCAGCTGCTGGAAGTGATCGCCGGGCTGATCCACATCCTGGAAGACCCCGACCGCCTGCTGCAGGTGATCCGCGAAGAGCTGGTCAGCGTCAAGGCCGAGTTCGGCGACGAGCGTCGTACCGAGATCCGCCACAGCGAAGAAGACCTGGACATCCTCGACCTGATCGCGCCGGAAGACGTGGTGGTCACCGTGTCGCACGCCGGTTACGTGAAGCGCCAGCCGGTGAGCGTGTACCGCGCGCAGCGCCGTGGCGGCCGTGGCCGCAGTGCGGCGGCGACCAAGGAAGAGGATTTCATCGAACAGCTGTGGCTGGTCAACACGCATGACACGCTGCTGACCTTCACCAGTTCGGGCAAGGTGTTCTGGCTGCCGGTCTACCAGCTGCCCGAAGCCGGTTCCAACGCTCGTGGCCGTCCGATCATCAACTGGATTCCGCTGGAACCGGGCGAACGCGTGCAGGCCGTGCTGCCGGTGCGCGAGTACGCCGATGGCCAGTTCGTGTTCTTCGCCACGAAGAACGGTACGGTCAAGAAGACCCCGCTGGGCGAGTTCGCCTTCCGTCTGGCCCGCGGCAAGATCGCGATCAACCTCGACGAGGGCGATGCGCTGGTTGGCGTCGGCCTGACCGACGGCGAGCGCGACATCCTGCTGTTCGCCTCCAACGGCAAGACCGTGCGCTTCGGCGAGGACAAGGTCCGCTCGATGGGCCGTACCGCGACCGGCGTGCGTGGCATCAAGATGCCGGCCGGCGAGGAAGTGGTCAGCCTGATCGTGGCCGAAAGTGCCGGTGGCATCGAGGACGAGAACGAGGACGACAACGGTGTCGAAGAAGCCGCCGCCAATGGCGATGCGGTGATCGACGGCGCTGACGACGCCAGCGTGCAGTACATCCTCACCGCCACCGAGAACGGCTATGGCAAGCGCACCCCGCTGCCGGACTACCCGCGCAAGGGCCGTGGTACGCAGGGCGTGATCGGCATCCAGACCACCGAGCGCAACGGCAAGCTGGTCGCCGCGGTGCTGATGGGCTCCAGCGACGAAGTCCTGCTGATCTCCGATGGCGGCACCCTGGTGCGTACGCGTGGCTCGGAAATCAGCCGCGTCGGCCGCAACACCCAGGGCGTCACCCTGATCCGCCTGTCCAAGGACGAGAAGCTGCAGGCGGTGGAGCGCATGGATGCCTCCATCGAAGAGGACGAGGACGAGGTGGCGGCTGCCGCCCCGGCCACGACCGACGGCGCCCCGGCTGCGGCCAGCAGCGAGGACGCCGCGCAGGAGTGATCCTGCCGCGAGCCTGAAGTACCCGACGACGCCGGCCCTGTGCCGGCGTCGTCGTAACCGGACGCCACACATACGCGCGCGCTTCACGCCGGCGGTGGGATAAGGGCGCATGCTGCCCCCGGAGATCGACGATGTCCGTCACGCCGCCGTCCGATCCTGCTCCTGTCCGAACCCCGCGCCATCCGCTGGTGACCGTGCTGTCGCTGTTGCTGGTCGTGCTCGGCCTGGTCATCGGCGGGCTCGGCGCATGGCTGCTCAGCCTTGGCGGCTCGGCGTACTACGCCATCGCCGGGCTCGGCCTGCTGGCCAGCGGCCTCCTGCTGTTCGGCAACCGTCGCAGCGGCGCGCTGCTGTACGCGCTGGTGTTCATCGGCACACTGCTGTGGACCTGGTGGGAGTCGGGCAGCGACTACTGGCGTTGGGTGCCGCGTCTGGGCCTCGTTACGGCCCTGGGCATCGTGGTGGCGCTGCTGGCACCGACCCTGCGCGAACCGGTGTCCAAGCGCCTGTCGCGCAGCGTGGCGGGCGTGCTGATGCTGGTGTTCGTAGCTGCCTTCGGCCTGGCCTTTGCGCCGCATGGTGAAGTGGACGGGCACCTGCCGTTCCCGGAAGGCGCGGTCAGCGCCGGACTGGAACCTACGCGCGATACCACGGGCCTGCAGCCGGCTGACCAGCCCGCCGAGGGCGACTGGCCGGCGTGGGGCCGCAGCAATGCGGCCACCCGCTATTCGCCGCTGCAGCAGATCACCCCGGCCAATGTGGCCACGCTGCAGCCGGCCTGGCAGTTCCGTACCGGCGATATGCCGAAGAAGCGCTGGGGCGCGGAAACCACGCCGCTGAAGATTGGCGATCGCCTGTACCTGTGCACCGCGCGCAACCGCCTGATCGCACTCGACGCCGCCAGCGGCAAGGAGCTGTGGCGGTTCGATCCAAGGGTGAAGGATGCTTCGATTCCCTATACCGCTGCCTGTCGCGGTGTGAGCTATTACGAGCAGCCCAGCACGCCGACCGTTGCTGATGCGGCATTGGCCGATGTCGCCGCTGATCTGGCGCTGCCGGAACCGCCGCCCAGCATCACCCGCAGTGTTGCACCGGGCAGTCGTCCGGCATGCTGGGCGCGCATCATCGAAGGCACGCTGGATGGGCGCATCATCGCGGTGGATGCGGACAGTGGCCGCCGGTGCGCGAATTTCGGCAACAACGGCCAGGTCGACATCACCCTGGGCATGGGCGAAGTGCCGCCGGGCTATGTGTCGATCACCTCGCCGCCGGCCATCGTGCGCGGCGTGATCGTGACCGGTCATCAGGTGCTCGACGGACAGCGCCGCGATGCGCCCTCGGGCGTGATCCAGGCCTACGATGCCATCACCGGCAAGCTGCGCTGGGCATGGGACATGGACCAGCCCGAGCGCAGCGGCTTGCCGCCGCGCGAGCAGACCTATACGCGCGGCACACCCAACATGTGGACCACCGCCACCGGTGATGAAGCACTGGGGCTGGTCTACCTGCCGCTGGGCAATTCTGCGGGAGACTATTGGAGTGGCTCGCGCACGGAGAGCCAGAACCGCTATGCAACCTCGCTGGTGGCGATCAACGTGGCCACCGGCAAGCCGGTCTGGCATTTCCAGGCGGTGCGCAAGGATGTGTGGGACTACGACCTGGGTTCGCAGGCCAGCCTGATCGACTACCCGACGGCGGCGGGCAAGGTGCCGGCGATCCTGTTGCCGACCAAGCAGGGCGACCTCTATATCCTCGATCGCCGCAACGGCCAGCTCCTGACCGCCGCCGAAGAGCGCAAGGTGCCGGTGGGCGGCGTCGAACCCGAGCAGCGTTCACCCACCCAGCTGTTTTCGCTGTACCACACGCTGCGCCGCGAACATGACCTGACCGAGCGCGACATGTGGGGCATCACCCCGATCGACCAGCTGGTCTGCCGCATCCAGTTCCGCAAGGCGTACTACGAGGGTTTCTATACGCCGCCGAGCAGCGAGCGCCATTCCATCGAGTACCCCGGCTACAACGGCGGCTCGGACTGGGGCAGCGTGTCCATCGATACACGCCGCGGCGTGATCGTGGCCAACTACAACGACATGCCCAACTACAACCGGCTGGTGCCACGCGCCGAGGCCGACCGGCTGGGCTGGCTGCCGCGCGAGAAGATCCGGTTCGACAACGGCGGTGCAGAAGGCGCGGGCGACCCGCAGGTGGGCACGCCGTACGGCATCCAGGTCAACGCTGGCTGGCGGCTGCCGTTCACCGGCCTGCTGTGCAAGCAGCCGCCCTATGGCGGTATCCGTGCCATCGACCTGCGTACCGGCAAGCTGCTGTGGGACCGTCCATTCGGCAGTGCGCGCGGCAACGGACCGTTCGGCATCCGCTCCGGCCTGCCGATCGAGATCGGCACGCCGAACAATGGCGGTTCGGTAGTCACCGCCAGCGGCCTGATCTTCATCGCCGCCGCCACCGATGACCTGCTGCGTGCCATCGATCTGAAGACCGGCAAGGAACTGTGGCATGCCAAGCTGCCCGCGGGCGGCCAGGCCAATCCGATGGTGTACGAGCAGGGCGGGCGCCAGTACGTGGTGATCATGGCTGGCGGCCACCATTTCATGGAAACCCCGAACGGCGATTACGTGATGGCGTTTGCGTTGCCGAGGTAACCGCAATGGGGGCGGCGGGCCGACCCCATTGCACGACACTGGATTACACCGCCACCACCACCTTGCCGATCTGCTCGTTTGATTCCAGGTAACGGTGTGCCTCCTGGATCTGCGCAAACGGGAATACCTTGGCAATCTTCGGTGCGAGCGTGCCCTTGTCCAGTCCGTCGACAATGAAGGCCTTGGCACGCGCCAGCGCGGCATCGTCGGAGACGATTTCCGAGTACAGATAGCCCTTCAGCGTCAGCGACTTGCCCAGCACGTTGAACAGCGGGAACGGCGTGGGTTCGCTGCTCAGCGCGCCGTATTCCAGCAGGATGCCGCCACGGGCCATCGCTTCGGTCAGCGGCACGAACTGCGGGCCACCGATCGGATCGAACACCACACGGGCACCGGCACCGCCGGTGATGCGCGCCACTTCGGTCACCAGATCCTGCTCCTGGGTGGCGATGACGTGGGCGGCACCGGCATCGAGCAGGGCCTGGCGCTTGCCCGGGCCACGGGTGACCGCGATCGGCGTGGCGCCTACTGCATTGGCGATCTGGATGGCGGCCAGGCCGACGCTGCTGCTGGCGGCGGTGATGATGACGAAATCCCCGGCGGCCAGATGAGCCTGTTCCAGCAGCGCGCCCCAGGCGGTGACGTACTGCATCCACACCGCGGCCGCCGTTTCAAAGTCCAACGCCTGCGGGTGCTTGACCACCAGTCGTGCCGGCACGTTGGCCAGCTCGCCATAGGTGCCCCAGCGCGCGATGTCCAGCGGCGGTATCACGCTGACCGCATCGCCAGCAGTGAAGCCGCTCACCGCACTGCCGACCGCTTCGACAACGCCCGCCGCTTCATAGCCCAGCCGGCTGGGGAATTGCGCTTCCTGCAGATAGGCGCCGTTGCGGAACATCACCTCGGCGCGGTTCAGGCCGATCGCCCTCACCCGGATCTGGACTTCGTCGGCGGCGGGGGCGGGAACGTCGATATCGTCGATGCGCAGCACATCGGCGGTGCCATATTCGTGGATGCGGACAACCTGGCTCATGGGGGACTCCGAGGAAGGGCCGACGAGGGCGCCGGCGGAAGGGTGAGCGCTACTGTGCGCGTAGTCTGCAACCAGAATAAGGGGTAATCTGGCGTTTCATTGAAAAACAATTGTTTGCAATGGACCTGATCGTTCCCCTGCGGACCTTCGCCAAGGTGGCCGAGGTCGGCTCCTTCGCCGCCGCTGCCGAGGCACTGGATCTGTCGCCGCAGCTGGTCGGCAAGCACATCCAGGCGCTGGAGCAGCACCTCGGCGTACGCCTGCTCAACCGCACCACGCGCAAGCAGAGCCTGACCGACTTCGGCCAGGCCTATCTGGCGCGGGCGCGGGTGATCCTGGAGGAAGTGGAGGGCGCCGAGCAATTGGCGGAAGTGGCGCGTGGACGGCCGATGGGACGCCTGCGCATCAGCGCGCCGGTCACCTTCGGCGTGCACGCGCTCGGTCCGGCGGTGGTGGCCTACATGCAGCAGTACCCGGACGTGCAGGTCGATCTGAACCTGTCCAACAGCCTGGTGGACATCGTCGAAGACGGCTACGACCTGGTGTTCCGTACCGGTGACCTGGCCGACAGCGGGCTGGTGGCACGGCGGCTGGGGCCGTATCCGCTGGTCCTGTGTGCGTCGCCAGGCTACCTGGCTTCGCGCCCGGCCATTACCCATCCCAATGACCTGAGCCGGCACGAGTGCCTGGGCTTCGCGCATTCGATCATCCGCACGCGCTGGAGTTTCCGCGATGCCGACGGCAGCGTGCTGACCGTGCCGGTGTCCAGCCGCTTCATGGTCAATCAGGCCGAGCCGCTGCTGACCGCAGCCGTGGGTGGCCTGGGGTTGATCCTGCAGCCTTACGAAATGCTTGCCGCTGCGCTGGCGCGTGGTGAACTGTTGGAAGTGCTGCCGGACCATGTGCCGGTATCGACCTGGATCAACCTGGTGTATCCGCGCGACCGCCAGCTGACGCCCAAGCTGCGCAGCTTCCTGGACTTCTGCGTGGCGCGTTTCACAGAGCAGACGATGGCAAGGCGATAGCGTGGCATCGATCAGCATTCCCGTGTTCCCATGCGAAGGACTCGCCCCGTGATGTCTCTCCCGTTGCCGCAGCATGCCGCTCGCGTCCTGCTGCTGGCGTCCTTTTCCAGCGCCAGCGTGCTTGCGCAGCAGACACCTGTGCAGGCGTTGGCCGAGTGGGAGGTGCAAGGGCGTGCGGACGGCCTGGCGCGACCCGATATTGAATGCCAGGATTTCCTGCAGGCGATGGGCCGGAAGCCTCCGGGACTGCAGTATGTAGGCTGCAGCCAGGATGACGCGTCCTACATCAAGCCGATGGAGGCCCACTATCGTGTTTCAGGTGCCCAGGCGGCGCAGGTCGAAGCCTATCTGCACACGGCATTCGGCCTGCCTGCGTTGCGCTACGTCTGTTGTGGTTGGAGCAACGGCGCACCCTATTACTGGCGCGAAGGCCCGGATGCGGTGAGGTATCAGATCGGCATGGGCGTGGAATCGCTGCCGTACGAACGCGGCGAATGGCATCGCATCGAGGCATTCAACGTCACCGTCGAGGTGGTGCGGCTGCGTCCCTAGCGTGGATGCGGCGGGCCGATCCATCGTCTAGGATGCGCCCAGGGATACCCGCAAAGGAATTGCCATGAAGGCTGTTGGACGCCTGTTTCTCTGCAACGCGCTGGCCTGTTTGGTCCTGGTTGCCACATCGGCGTTCCCGGCAGTTGGCGCTGCACCTTCCGAGCGCGAACATCCACGTGCGCAGGATGCCATCGATGACTGGCTTGCGGCGTTCAATGCAGGCAGCCTCGAGGGGTTGCAGGCATTTGCCGACAGATATGCGAAGCACGAGGGCAGCACGCCCAAGGACTATCTCGAGTTCCGCGAGAGCACCGGCCCGCTGAGCGTGCTGGAAACACTCGAGCGCGCGCCCGGCCAGGCGAAGCTGCTGGTGATGGGCCAGCTGAGCGAACGTGCGATGTGGGTGACGGCGGTCATGGACCCGGCCAACCCGTCGCACGTGAAGCAGTTCCAGATCGAGGGCACTGAAACGCCGGACAAATACAAGCCGGCACGGGTTGCATTGCCTGCGCTGATGGCTGATGCCGCGGCAAGGCTGGAGGCGCTGCGGGCGCAGGACGCGCTGTCGGGTGCATTGCAGGTGGCGCAGAATGGCAAGGTGCTGCTGGACTGGCGTGGTGGCGATGCCGATCGCACCGCTGGCATTCCAGTGGACGTGGATACACAGTTCCGCCTTGCGTCCTCCAACAAGATGTTCACCGCAGTGGCCGTCCTGCAGCTGGTGCAGGACGGCAAGCTCAGTCTCGATGACACGATCGGCAGTCGCCTGCCGGACTATCCGAACAAGGCCGTTGCCAACAGCGTAACCGTTCGCCAGCTGCTGTCACATACCAGTGGCCTGGGCGACTTCTTCGGCGACGATTTCGAGGAGTATTCCGCGTCGTTGAAGACGCTGGATGACTACGTGCGGCGCTTTGCCAAGGATGCGCCGCAATTCACGCCAGGCAGCCAGGACAGCTACTCGAACTATGGCTTCATCGTGCTTGGGCGGATCATCGAGGCCGTCTCCGGGCAGTCGTACTACGCCTATGTGGAGCAACACATCCTGCGCCCGGCGGGCATGATGGGCACCGGCTTCGAACCGGAAACAGTGAACGTCCCGCAGCGTGCCGTCGCCTACACGAAGAAGGACGGGCAATGGGTCCGTGAAACGAAGTCGCTGCCCTGGCGCGGCATGTCAGCCGGTGGTGGCTACAGCGCGGTGGGCGACATGGTGAAGTTCGCCGAGGCATTGCGCAGTGGAAAGCTGGTCTCACCTGCATTGCTGCAGCAGGCCACCACGGCGCAGAACCACAAGGGCTGGTATGGATTCGGCTTCGTGGTGCAGGGCAAGGGCAGGGAGCACCAGTACGGCCACGAAGGCGGTGCGCCCGGATCGAACAGTGCCATCGTGGTGATGCCCGCACAGGGCTATGTGATCGTTGGCCTGGCCAATGTCGATCCGGATGCGATCGGCAACGTGGTCAACTACATCGCACGCAGGGTGCCGCTGTAGCCGAGGTGCATGCCGTTCATTCCGGCACCCGCACCATCTTCGTCATCAGGTGTTCCACCACGCCCGCCGGATCGGCCGTGCGGCCGACATGCGTGCTCGACATCTGCACCACGGAGCTGCGCTTGGCGGTGAGGAAATGGAAGCGCGCGCGCGCGGGCAGCTGCGCGATTGGCCCGGCCGTGGCGTCACCGCGGCAGATCGCCACGATCGCATCCAGCCATGGCTGCAATGCGTCCAGGTCCAGCGCCGGCGCGAAGGCGCGCAGGCGCGCAGGATCGATCTCGATGGCCGCCTCCAGATGACGCGCACCAGGACAGGAGACGATCACCCCGACGTTGATGAACTCCTCGCGTTCCACCCGCGGTACCACGCGGATGACCGCGTAGTCATACGTGTGCAGCGTGGGCACGGATGGCCTCCTGCACGAACACCGCACGCACTTTCAGGCGATGCTTGAGATAGTCGATGTAGCCTTGGCGATAGGCCTGCGGACTGTCGAATGCCGGCTCGTTGACCAGCCAGCTGTCTGGCACCAGGCCGACGATGCGTTCGATCTCGGCATCGGTCAGGCGCGCGGCCAGTTCGGCATCCACCTCGGCGATGCGGCTGGCGAACGACAGCAGCACGTGGTCGCGGATCAGCACGAACGGCTTTTCGCAGGCATCGCCGGCGTTGGCCCAATCGTGATGGAAGTACATGGCCGCACCGTGATCGATCAGGTACAGCTTTCGATGCCACACCATCAGGTTCGGATTGCGCGTGGTGCGATCGACATTGCTGGTGAACGCATCGAACCAGACGATGCGCGAGGCCAGGTCGGCATCCACCGGCATCGCCGCCGGGTCGTAATTGATCGCGCCGGGCAGGTAGTCCAGGCCCAGGTTCAGGCCCTCGCTGGCGCGGATCAGCTCCTGGATCTCCGGGTCCGGTTCGGTGCGGGCGAACTCGCGGTCCAGTTCCACGAACAGGATCTCTGGAATCGGCAGGCCCAGCGTGCGCGCCATCTCGCCGGCGATCAGCTCGGCGATCAGCGCCTTCGGGCCCTGGCCGGCGCCACGGAACTTCAGCACGGCCATGCCGTCGTCGTCGGTCTCGACCACGGCCGGCAGGGAGCCACCTTCCCGCAAGGGAGTGATGTAGCGGAGGGCATGTACGGTGCGCATGGGCGCATTCTAGCGTGGGTGCTGCCAAGGGAGCGCCGGGAGCGCCCCGGCGGCTCCATGTCGTTCACCGTCAGTGAGCCAGCGTACCGCGCTGCTGTTCCTGCACCTGCGTGCGGGTCTGCTCCTGCGAGGCCTGATCGGCCTGTCGCTGGTTGACCACGGCAAGCGTATCCAGGCTGTCCTGCACCGGGCGTTGCGCGGCCTCGGCGGTGGGCGATGACGCGCGCAGCGAGGCCGGATCATCCAGCGGCCCCTTCACCACGAAGATGTTCTGCGCCGCGCCCGCACCATCGGTCTGGCGGCTGAGCACCACATGGTCGACCCGGTCCAGCCCGTTTTCGCGGGCCAGCACCAGCAGGCTGGCGCTCAGGCGCTCGCTGGACGCATCGAAACTGCGTCCGTTGGCAGCATCCAGCGCCGCTACCTTGCCGCGGATCTGCTCGTGCAGCGAACGGTCACGGCCTTCCGCAAGCGGCAACGCCATTGCATCACCTGCGGAGGCCTGCCGTGCGGTGATGGGGACGTGTGCATGCGTGCCTTCGGTGTGGTCGAAGTAATGCAGCGTCGACGGCGAGGTGCTGGTATCGAAATAGGGCTGGCGCGGGGGCGAGCCCTCGCCGAGGTTGAGCCCGTTCTGCTCCAGCAGGCGCTCGTCCAGGCCCAGCTTCTTCATGTTCACTTCCATCCGGCTGACGCCGTCGGGCGCTGGATTCGCGGCCTCGTATCCGCTGGCCAGTTCGATCGCTTGGACGCCGTAGAAATTCTGGTAGTCCGAATTCCCATGATGGCCCAGGCCGGTGCTGACGCCCTGGTCGTAATAGTGCCTGGCCATTCCCTCGATGTTGGCTGCGGTGGGGGAGATGGTCAGGTCCGCATTGAGGGTCAGCTCCGGGTGCGGTGCATAGGTGATCGGCGGGCCGGGTCGCGACTGGATGACGTCTGTCGAGCGGGTGCTGGCTTCATACAGGTCGCGCAGGGTAGCGTCCGGGTTGTTGGCACGTACCTGGCTGACCAGCGCATTCCAGCCTGCGATGTTCGAGGAGGCCTCGTCGCGGCGGTTGGCCGCGAGCAGGGTGCCGATTGCCTCGGTGTAATCATGGCTGGTGGTACGGCCTGCGATCTGCTCCACGTCGGCATCGAACTGCACGTAGGCACGCTCGACATCGGCGTCGTTGAAGCCGTGCTGGATCTCGTGACCGAGCACAAAGGTGACCTCGGCCGCGTCGAACCTGTCCGGCGCCGCCGGAGTCGACAAGCTGCTGGCGGGCAGGTTGATGGATTTCGTGCCGGTCTCGTAGGTGCCACCCGCATTGCTTGTGGCGGGCAACAGTTCGAAGCGTTCCAGATAGCCTGCCGCGATCGCTGCGTCCACCTGCTTTGCCAGCACGGGCGAGCCCGCGATGACGCTGCGCAGGTTGTCGACCTGGTCGCTGGTGACGTCGGTCTTGCCGGCGAACTCGCCCAGCAGGCGTTCCGTTTCTGCGGAAAGGGTCGTCATTGATGGCTCCCCTTACTGCACGGTGACAAGACGCACGCAGGCATGCGTGGCGTCGCCGAGGGCGTGGGGGTTCTCGGGCATGGTGTCGACCTTGATGCTCAGCTGCGGTCGATCGAAGCGGTCGTAGATCACCCGGCCGTGTTCGCCGAGCACCGTCTCGCGCTTGAATCCGGCGGCATCCAGTGCCGAAGCGAAGTGGTTGAAGTCGACCCGGCAGATCGCCGCAGCCGAGGCCTTGCGATCGCTGCTGGTGTCGATGAAATTCAGGTCCAGCCGCGCGTCGGCAGTGCCGGCCCGCTGCACTTCCAGGCCATAGCCCCATTCCGGCGTCAGCGTGCCGCCATAGCCGAAGTGCCCGGGGCCGAAGGTCTGCGCCGGTGCCTGCATTGCGGCGGACAGGCGTTCGACGGTCAGCTCGCGCGTGGACGTCGTTGCCTTGATCAGGTCCAGCAGGCGCAGCAGCAACTGCTCGGCATTGAGCGGGGAGGGCGAAGTGGTGTCGGATACGGCGGGGGCCATGGTGTCGGTTCCTTGAGAAGTCGGCGTGCGGTCGGCGGCATGTGCGCAGGCGCAGAGCGTGGCCGCTGAAAGTGCGAGCGTCCACGGTCGTATGAATGCGTACCGGGGCATGTGCGTTCCTTGCAATTGAAGGCTGACCCTAGGGCCAGCCGGATGAAGCAGAGGTTAAGCGCACTTGAGGCGTGGTCTTCACTCCGCCCTTCCCGTTGTGGTGGCAGCATCGGTTCCCAAGCAGCATCCACCCTGGGTGTGACCTTCAACAGGAGGCTGTCATGCCGCTACTGCGCAGCTGTCACGTTTCATCCCGCATGCTCTGCACCGCGTGGTGTTGAACCCGGTCTGATACGGCCACCTTGCCGGCACGGATGGCCGCCACCCGCAATACCTGCCACGTTTCACGCATCGCAGATCCGGCGCTGTCCTGCCGGTGCTGCGATCCAGGCATGTGCGCCTCCAGATTGCCCCTGTGTTGCCGCTGGCATTCCAGGTGCGGGAGAGCGCCATCTCCATGATGTTCCTGCAGGCTTTGGAGGTGTACCAATGAGCGACGAATACGATGGAACGCTGCCGCCCCTGGACGATGCCAAGGTTGAGGAAATGATCGGCAAGCTGGTGCTGGTCGGTGTGACCCGCTATGGCGGCGATGGCCAGGTAAAGGGGCTGGAGCAGTACGCAGGCACGGTGTTGCGCATCAGCGCTGACGAGGGCGTGGTGCTGGCCGATGAGAATGATGGCCACGAGCGCTATCTGCCGCCGATGCTGGACCAGTACCAGCCAGCCGAGCCCGGGGAGTACCGCATGCACACCAGTGGCATGATCGTGGTCGACCCCGACTACCTGGCCACCTGGGACTTGCACGCGCAGCAGTAGTGCCAGGCCATGCCTGGCAGGTGCCTGCAGTTCCCCGGCACCTCCCGGAGCTGCACTTTGCCCCATCCGGCCACTAGCCCTTCCGGCCCATTCACGACAACCCCTGCGGTGCTAGATTCGGGTCCATGCCCGATTCCGGGTACCCATTCACACTCCAGGGGATAAGGATGCTGATCCGTCGAACCTCTTTGGCAGCGGCTGTTGCCGTTGCCACCGTCGGCCTGCTGGCCGCTGGCCCGGCGCTTGCCGATTACGCGAAGCCGCCGGAACACCTGCTCAAGGTGCTGAAGGCGCCGCCGCCGCCGGCACCGAACGTGGCCCCGGGCGGCCAGCGCCTGCTGCTGACTACCGCGCAGACCTACCCGTCGATCAGCCGTGTCGCCCAGCCGTACCTGAAGCTGGCCGGCGTGCGCCTGGAGCCGAAGAACCGCAGCCGCCATGACACACCCGGTGGCTACGGCATTCCGGCCTGCGTGGCCGACTTCACCCTGGTCGATATCGCCAGCGGCAAGGAGACCAAGGTCAACCTGCCGCAGGGCTGCGCGACCGGCGCGCTGTGGTCGGCCGATGGCAGTCATTTCGCGTTCCAGAACGCAGTCGATACCAGCGTGCAGCTGTGGGTGGGTGATGCGGCCACCGGGCAGGTGAAGCAGATCCCGAACGTGCAGCTGAACCCGATCTTCGGCAACACCGTGCAGTGGCTGGGTGGCAGCCAGAACCTGCTGGTGAAGCTGGTGCCGGCCAACCAGGGCCCGGCGCCGTCCAACGGTGGCGTGCCGACCGGTCCGGATGCGCAGGAGTCGCTGGGCAGCAGTGGCGAGAGCAGCACCTACGAAGCCCGCGACACGCTGACCAGCGTCCATGACGAGAAGCTGTTCGCGTACTACGGCGCCTCGCAGCTGGCCGTGGTCGATACCGCCGCCAACAGCGTGCGTCCGGTCGGCCAGCCGGCGCTGTTCAACGACGTCAGCGCCGCGCCCGATGGCGTGCACGTGCTGACCGAGTCGATCAAGGCGCCGTACTCGCATGCGGTGACCTACCAGCGCTTCGCCAACGACGTGGCCGTGCTGGATATCGCCAGCGGCAAGTCCACGCCGATCGCCAGCCTGCCGCTGGCCGACCGCGTGCCGGTGCACGGCGTACCGGAAGGCCCGCGTGGCTTCGATTGGCGTGCCACCGATCCGGCCACCCTGGTCTATGCCGAAGCGCTGGACAAGGGCGACTGGAAGGTCAACGTGCCGCATCGCGATCGCGTGCTGATGCTGAAGGCGCCGTTCAACGGCAAGCCGACCGAAGTCACCCGTACCGCGCAGCGTTTTGAAGGCTTCGCGTGGTCCGCCGATCCGTCCGTGGCGTTCCAGTTCGAGAACGACGAGAACCGCCACTGGATGCAGACCCGCATCGTCGATGTGGACCAGCCGAAGAAGGAAGGCCGCCTGCTGTGGGACATGTCCAGCGATGAGCTGTACGGCAACCCCGGCAACCTGGTCTTTACCCGCCTGCCGAATGGCGCGCAGGTCGTGCGCCGTGAGGGCAACCATGTGTTCCTCAGCGGCCGTGGCGCCTCGCCGCAGGGCGACCGTCCGTTCCTGGACCGCCTGGACCTGGGCACGCTGAAGAGCGAGCGCCTGTTCCGCAGCAGTGCCGACGCCTACGAACAGTTCCTCGGTTTCAGCAACGCGCCGGGGCGCTACCTGACCTGGCACCAGTCGGTGATCGATCCGCCGAATGCCTTCATCCGTCAGCAGGGCGAAGCAGTAGCTGACGCGAAGACCGGCGAGGCGCAGTTCGCGTCCACCGCGACCGCGCTGACCAAGCTGGTTGACCCGACCCCGGAAGTGCGCCAGATCAAGAAGCAGCTGGTGACCTACAAGCGTGCCGACGGCGTGGATCTGTCGTTCACCTTGTACACGCCGCCGGGTTACAAGGAGGGCCAGCGCGTGCCGGCGATCCTGTATGCGTACCCTGCCGACTTCGCCAATGCCGCGCAGGCCGGCCAGGTGTCCGGTTCGCAGCAGACCTTCACCCGCCTGCAGCCGTACCGCCTGATGCTGCTGGCCGGCTACGCGATCATCGACAACGCCTCGTTCCCGATCGTGGGTGACCCGAAGAACGCCTACGACACCTACCTGGAGCAGCTGGAAGCCGACGCCAAGGCGGCGGTGGACAAGGCCGTGGACATGGGCGTGGTCGACCGCAACCGCATCGGCGTGACTGGTCACAGCCACGGCGGCCTGATGACCGCCAACCTGATCGCGCACACCAAGCTGTTCAAGGCCGGTGTGGCGACCAGCGGTTCGTACAACAAGACCTTCACCCCGTTCGGCTTCCAGAACGAACGCCGCTCGGTCTGGCAGGCGCAGGACGTGTACCTGAAGGCCTCGCCGTTCTTCTATGCCGACAAGATCAAGCTGCCGCTGCTGCTGGTCCACGGCGAGGACGACGCCAACCCGGGCACCGAGCCGTTCCAGTCGCGCAAGCTGTACCAGGCGATCCGTGGCAACGGTGGTACCACCCGCCTGGTGATGCTGCCGAACGAACCGCACTGGTACACCGCATTGGAATCGAACGAGCAGCTGGTGGCGGAAATGTTGAACTGGTTCGACACCTACGTGAAGAACGCCAAGTAGCGTCGAGCCTGCTCGACCGCTTTGCAGAAGGCCGCCTTCGGGCGGCCTTCCTGCATCCTGCTGTAGAGCCGAGCCCACGCTCGGCTATCCGTTGGCCTGTAAACAGTTGCAGGTGCTATGCAATCAACTGTGGAGACTCGGTAACGACGTGTTACCGGCACATTCGCACGCCGCGCAAATGGTCTAGGCTGAACCTGATAGCTCGTTCCAGGTCGGTGCAATGAAAGCCATCCTTCTTGCTGCAACGTTGTCCTTGGTCCTGGTCTCAACTGCAGGTGCGCAGCCATTGCCCACCGAATTGGCGCAGCTGGGCATCATCGCCGGCATGCCCTACGCCAAGGCCAAGCGCCTGCTGGATGCCGCAGGCTGGCGGGCAAAACTTGCGCAGGGCGCGCTGGAATCGCTGGACGGCTTTCCGGAAGTCGGATGCCGGAAGGACGGAAAGCAATGTGCGACGACCTTCGAAAAGGACGGTCAACAGATCGCGGTGCGGCTGGGCACTACCCTGGCAGGGCAGCCGTTCGTGCAGAGCGCTGACTGAGTACCCGCCCTCACGCCAGCGGTAGGCGGTCCTGCGCGTGCGACAGCCGGTCATGCAGGTCGCACACATGTTCTGCCTTGGCATGCACCCGGGTGGTATCGCCGAAACTGCGTAGATAAGCGCAGGCCGCGAAGCCGGCGCTCTTCTTTTCGTACTCCGCAATCCAGGCCAGCCGATCCGGATTGTTGGTCTGTTCGGCTGACCACGCGGCGACCGGCGGGCGGATGCGATAACGCAGGCCGACGCGCCACGGCTTCGGTGTCAGCCGCGCACGGAAGCAGTGCTGCAGTCGGCACATGCGCGCGTACAGGGTATCGGTGCCCAGTGCCTTGAAGAACGCCTGCAGCTGCTCGTCCTCGGGCGAGAAGGTGGCATGCATCGCCAGCACGCGCAGTCCCGCAGGCGTGCGGTAAGCGCGCAGATGCCAGTCGGGGTGTTGTTCGCTGAAGACTTCCACGCGCCGCAGCGCAAGCCCTTCGGCACCCCCTGCGGCCGCCAGACGCTGCCTGCGGCGCAACAGCAATGCGGCATTGACCAGAACCACCGCCGCTCCGCCCAGCACCAGCCCCACCAGCCAGTGCCACAGCAGCGTGCCGGTGACGGCGCCGGCCAGCAGCACGATCGCCGCAACGATGGCCGGCATCACGCAGCCGGCTGGCGGCTGCGCATGGTCGATGTCGGCGAACAGCACGTCCGGGCTGTTGAGGCACAGTGCGCCATAGCTGTTGCGGGTGATGACGACGTCGCCGTCGCGCTGCACGATCTGCTCGCGGATCGGCACGCCCTCCACGCCGTAGTTGCTGCGTACTCCGCGGCGCGGCAGCGCCTGCCCGGCGAGGATGGCATTGAGGGCTTCGTTGGCGCGGCGGTCGGCGTGCACCTGCGCCTCTGCAGGGCCTTCGTCGGACCAGCCGAAGCGGCGCACCACCACCGGCCGGCCACGGAAGCGGGCCTGCAGGCGGGCTTCAGCCCAGTACGCGGGAACGATCATCATCGCGGGGTGCTCCATCTTCCGTGGCAGGTGCCGAATCGAGTCTGGCACAGCGCCGGGGTGCCCGCATCTGCTTGCTGCGGCGGCCGGGCCGGGGTGATAGATTGCGCGCTTCGCCTGCACTCCACCAAGGACGGAGCGATGTCCATGATCCTGCGCGGCCTGTTGGCCCTGGCCTGTGCCGGGGCAGTTGGCATGGCCACGGCGGCGGTACCGGCCGGGCCTCAGATTGTCACTGACGATGTCAGTCGCTTCTACGCGCTGTACGACAACGCAGGTGGCAAACCCAGCGTTGCGCAGTTGCGTGGATACATGGCCGAGGGTTCGGCGGGCCTGGCCGAGCTGGCGAAGGCGCGCCGGGTCACCCCCGAGCGCATTGCCGAGTCCATCGCCATCCAGCCGGAACTGTATGCGCAGGGACGAAGCTGCCTGGCCGAACTGCCAGCGGTGAAACAACGCCTGACGCAGGTGTTTTCCAACCTGCAGGCCATCTACCCGCAGGCCGCGTTTCCGCCGGTGACTATCGCAGTCGGCCGTGGCCGTCCGGTCGGGCTGACCTCGAAAAGCGGGGTGATCATCGGCCTGGAAGCGCTGTGCGCAGCCGATTTCATGAATCCCAATGTGCAGGACCGCTTCGTCCACGTGATCGCGCACGAGTACGTGCACATCCAGCAGACCGGCCTGACCGACTTCGAGCCGGGCGACCCGCATGCGACGGTGCTGCGTGTTTCGCTGGGGGAGGGCATCGCCGAGTTCATCGCCGAACTGATTTCCGGCAACGTCGGCAACGGGCGCCACGCGGCCTGGACCCGTGGCCGGGAAGTGCATATCGAAAGCGCGTTCGCGCTGGATCTGGACAGCACCGATCTGTCGCCGTGGCTGTACAACTACAAGCCAGGCTCGCAGGAACCTTACGACCTGGGGTACTGGGTGGGCTACCGCATCGCCAAGGCCTATTACCTGCAGGCCAAGGACAAGCGTGATGCGGTGCGTGCGCTGATCCAGCAGGACAACCCGAAGGCGATCCTCGCTGCCAGCGGCTGGACGCCGGGCATGTGGATGCCGGCGAAAGTCACGGGTGTGGCGGCGCGTACGGCTGCACGCTGAGCACAGGGCGGGGCGTTAGACTGCGGAAGATGATTTCAGGAGTACCCGCATGCGTGGATCTGTTGAGCTTGCCGCTGCCACCGTCGTGACGCTGGGCCTCGCGTTGGCTTCTCCGCTGGGCGCTGCAGAAGCCGTCGCAGTCAATCCGCTGCTGCAGACGCCGATCGACCAGCTGCGCCCCGACGAAGTTCGTTTCATGCAGCAGCGCCTGGCCGATTGGCCGCAGCTGCAACGCTATCGTGACGCGAACGCGCGACTGCCTGCGGCAGTGCCGGGCCAGCCACGCGTAGTGTTCTTCGGTGACTCCATCACCGAGGGCTGGGGCAGGGAAGGCAGTGCCGGTTTCTTCCCCGGCAAGGGCTGGCTCAACCGCGGCATCAGTGGCCAGACCACGGCGCAGATGCTGGTGCGTTTCCCGCAGGACGTGCTGGCACTGAAGCCACAGGTGGTGGTGATCCTGGCCGGCACCAACGACATCGCCGGCAATACCGGCCCATCCACGCAGGCGATGATTGAAGACAACCTGCATGCGATGGTGGACCTGGCGCGTGCACATGGCATCGCCGTGGTGCTGTCGTCGGTGCTGCCGGTCAGCGACTATCCGTGGCTGCCGGGCACAACGCCAGCGCCGAAGGTGCGCGCATTGAACACGTCATTGAAGCGCTATGCCGGCACGAAGCATGTGGTCTATCTGGACTACTACACGCCGATGTCCAATGCCGCCGGTGGACTGGATCCGCAGCTGGCCGAGGACGGCGTGCATCCCACGGCGAAGGGCTATGCGGTGATGGCGCCGTTGGCCGAAGCGGCGGTCAAGCGCGCGCTGCAGCAGAAGTAGCTCCCGCGGGCAGACTCGCCAGCAACCACTCGCAGAAACTGATCACCAGCGGATCGGCCGCGCTGTCCTCATGCACCAGCCAGCTCCAGCGCGGGCCGCGCACCCGTGCCTCATCCAGCGGATGCAGCAGGCCTTGATCGCAGGCGCGGGCCGCCAGCAGCTCACTGACCAGCGCGATGCCCAGCCCTTGGCAGGCGGCATCCAGCAGCTGCCCGGGCTCGGAGAAATTCATGCCTTCGCGGCGCTGGCCGACATCGGCGCCACCCTGTACCTGCCACTGGCTCCAGTCCATCTCGCGCTCGCCATGCAGGGTGAGGCGTTCGTGCGCGGGCGTGGCCAGAAGGTCGGGATGGCAGGCCGGAAAGAGGCGATCCTGCAGCAGCACGCGATGCTGGCACTGCGCCTGTGAGTCGAGGTCATCGCGTACCGCCACGTCCAGCGTCTGCGTGCTCATATCCGGCGCGTCCTCGCTGGTCAGCAGCCACAGGTCGGCGTCGGGATGCAGGCGATGGAAGGTGGCCAGGCGCGGTACCAGCCAATGCCGGGCAAAGGCCGGGCTGGTGTTGACGATCAGTTGATTCGGCTTGCGGTACTGATCGAGCCGGCGGATGCCACTGGCCAGCTGCCGCAGCAGGGACTGGGTGGTTTCCAGCAGGTCGATGCCGGCGTCGGTGAGGGTGACGCTGCGGCCCTGCCGGAAGAACAACGGCTGCTGCAGCGAGGCTTCCAGGCCCCGGATCTGCTGGCTGATGGCCGACTGGGTCAGATGCAGTTCCTCGGCGGCCCTGTGGAAACTACCCAGGCGGGCGGCGGCCTCGAAACCACGCAACGCGTTCAGCGGTGGCCAATGCTTGAGCATTTCAGGTAAGTAAAACTGTTCAATTGATAGCTGAATCTATCGTTTGTTCTTATGGATGGGCAAGCGCAGGATAGCTTCCGTCCCCACACCGGCCCTGGAGCCCGTCATGAGCAGCCGTCGTCACTTCCTCACCCAGCTGGCGGGCGCCGCCGGTCTTGGCGGCCTGGCCGCCCTCGGTCTGGCGGGGCTGCCGGCTCGCGTATCCGCAGCGGGGCCAGCTGCGGGCACCTGGCGCATGCCGGACGAGCACGGGCCGCAGGAACGTGTCTTTCTGGCCTTCGCCGCGCAACCGCGGGTGTGGGGCGCGCAGGCCGATGCGGTGAACACCGCCGTGGCACGGCTGGCCCGCACCATCGCCTGCCACCAGCCGGTCAGCGTGCTGTGCCGCCCGGCGCAGCTGAAGCAGGCGCAGGACCGCTGCGGCCGCGACAACATCGAGTTCCTCGAGGTGCCGCTGGACGACATCTGGGTGCGCGATTACGGCGGGTGCTTCGTCACCGATGGCCGGGGCGGACTGGGACTGGTCGACTTCAACTTCAATGGCTGGGGTGGCAAGCAGAGCGCACGCAACGATGGCGCGGTGGCGCCCTGGCTGGCGCAGGTGACCGGCGCGACGCTGCTGGAAAGCGATCTGGTGGGCGAGGGCGGTGGCATCGAAGTCGATGGCCATGGCACCGCCATCCTCACCGAGAGCTGCTGGGTGAACCGCAACCGTAATCCGGACTGGTCGCGCGCGGAGATCGAGGCCGAGCTGAAGTATCACCTGGGCCTGCGCAAGGTGATCTGGCTGCCCGGCATCGCCGGCGAGGACATCACCGACGCGCATGTGGATTTCTATGCGCGCTTCGTGCGCCCGGGTGTAGTGATTGCCAACCTGGACAATGATCCGGAGTCCTACGACTACGACCTGACCCGCGAACATCTACAGATCCTGCGCGAGGCCACCGATGCCGATGGCCGTCGCCTGCAGGTGCATACGCTGCCGCCGCCGCTGGACGGGCGCGACAACGTGCATACCCGCGACAACGACGATCTGGCGACGGGCTATATCAACTACCTGCCGATCAACGGCGCGGTGGTCGCGCCGCAGTTCGGTGACGACGCAGCCGATGGCTACTGCCGTGAACTACTGGAAGACATGTATCCCGGTCGCGTGATCGAACAGGTGGATATCGATGCGATCGCCGGTGGCGGAGGTGGCATCCACTGCGTGACCAAGAACATGCCGAAGATAGGGTGACGTGCCTCAGGCATCGTCCAGCTTCAACGCGGCATCGGCCGCCAGCAACGCCTCGGCGGCTGCACTGAGCGACGGCGACGGTGGGGCGACTACGCCGATCGCTTCCATCATCTTCGGCATGCCCAGGAACTGACGTGCGCGACGGTCGTAGATGCCGGTGACCAGCAGCGCACGTGTGGCGATCTTCTGCTCGGGCCCGATCAGCACGCGCTGCTCCATGATGCCGCGCGAGCCGACCCAGCCCACCAGGCGCGTTTCCAGGGTGAAGCGCTGGAACGGCTTGAGTTCGCGGCGGAACTGGATGGTGCCGGCGCCGACAATCGGCGCCCACTTCTCGCGCAGTGCCACCCGGCCCAGGCCCATGCGCAGGATCAGGTCCAGCCGGCCCAGATCGAAGATGTTCCAGTAGCGGCCGTTGGTCATGTGCAGGTTGCTGTCCAGGTCATTGGGCAGTACCCGGAACTGCAGCCGCGAGACCCCGAACGGCGCTTCCAGCTTCGGCCGGAACAGGCTGCACAGCAGCAGGTGGAGCAGGCGGAA
This sequence comes from Stenotrophomonas sp. GD03877, assembly GCF_029840555.1. Lineage (NCBI taxonomy): Bacteria > Pseudomonadati > Pseudomonadota > Gammaproteobacteria > Lysobacterales > Lysobacteraceae > Stenotrophomonas > Stenotrophomonas sp. GD03877. Next base: position 40,397 of record NZ_JAOCCT010000015.1, read on the forward strand.
CCAGAGATTCATGGTTATGACGACTGTTATAAAATCGCCGATACGCTAATCTATGACGACTGTCTTAGCAAGGAGCCTGCCGTGAGCCCGCGCCCCTCTGATGCGCCACAACGCGTGATTGATGCTGCGGCACAGATGCTGGCGCGCGTAGGCCTCAATGCCACCAGCATCCGTGAGGTGACCAAGCTGGCCGAGGCCCCGCTGGGCTCGACCTACCACCATTTTCCCGGCGGCAAGCAGGAACTGCTGGCGCGCGCCACCCACATGGCTGGAGACAAGGTGGAAGCGCTGCTGGTGGAGCTGCTGAAGGGCGGGGCGGTGCAGGGCCTGCAGCAGTTCCTGGCAATGTGGCGCGAGCGCCTGCTGCGCTCCGGGTTCCGCGCTGGTTGCCCGGTACTGGCCGCTGCGGTGGAGGAGCCGGTGGAGGCAGTGCCGAGCCAGCCTCGTGCGGCAGCTGCTGAAGTGTTCGCACGTTGGCAGGGCCATCTGGCCGCAGCGTTCATCGCCGACGGCCACGATCCGGTCGCCGCGGGCGGGCTGGCCAATCTGGTGATTGCCAGCGTGGAAGGTGCGGTGGCGATGTGCCGTGCACTGCAGGACATCGCTCCGTTCGACCAGGTGGCCGCGCAGTTGCTGAAGGCCGCCGCGCCTCCTTGATACGGCTGCACGGTAGCGGGAGACTCGGCGCAGGCCCTGACTGGACGCCGCCGTGGACGAATTGCACTGCCGCCATTTGATCGAACACTACCTGCAGGCCTACAACCGCTTCGACATCGACGCCATGCTGGCGGTGCTGGCGCATGACGTGCGTTTCGAGAACCACAGCGGTGGCCAGCTGACGATGGTCACCGAAGGCATCGATGCCTTTGGCGAACTGGCACGGCAATCGGCACCGTTGTTCCGCGAGCGCGAGCAGCGGTTGCTCGAGCTGACCTTCAATGATGGCGTGGTGCTGGCCAGCATCGGCTGGCGTGGCGTGTTCGCGCAGGACATTCCCGATGGTCCCAGCGCGGGCACGGAACTGGCACTGCAGGGACACAGCGAGTTCGCTTTTGAGGACGGTCGCATCGTGCGGATCGTCGACCGCAGTTGATGATCGATGGCCTCGGCCCGTCGTCTGGACAGCGGCCCCGGCCGCGGTAGAATCCGCGCAACACCACCCACGCGTGCCCGGCAAGGATGTCCGCATGCTGTATCAGGTTCTTGAGCTTCCCTGCTCCACGATCCGCGGCATCCGGTGGCGCCGATGAAACACACCCGTTTCTTTGCGCGGAGCCCGCTGAAGTTGCCGGTGAACCGCGCCGGTGAGCTTGTGCGCGCGCGACAACACCTGCAGGAACGCGGTTGGCCACGCCTGCAGATGGCGCTGATCGTAGCCCTGACCGGTGCGGCCGGTTTCCTTGCCTCGCACCTGCTGCGTCTGGCCGGTATCGACGCGATGCTGCTTCGCTACCCGATGGCCGTATTGCTGGCCTATGGCGTGTTCCTGCTGCTGATGTGGATCTGGATCCGCTGGCGCTGGGACAACGTGCTGGACGGCCTGTCGCCGGATGTGGGCAGCGGCAGCCCTTCGCCTCGCGGAGGTGCCGTGGAATCACCGTGGAGCGGCGTCGGTGGCCGTTCTGGAGGTGGCGGCGCGTCAGCTTCGTGGAATGAGTCGGCGCAGGTCGGCGGCGGCGATGCCGGTGAGCTGCCGTTGACCGGCCTGGCCGAAGACGAAGCGGGCCTGCCGTTGCTGGCGATCCTCGGCATCGTCGCGCTGGTGGCGACCGTCCTGCTGGCGAGCGTGTGGGTGGTGTGGTCGGCGCCGGTGCTGATGGCCGAACTGCTGGTGGACGCCGCCATCGCCGGTGGCCTGTATCGGCGCATGCAGGGCATGCACGAGCAGGGGTGGTGGCGGGTATGCGTGACGCACACGATCTGGCCGCTGCTCGGCCTGCTGCTGTTCTTCGTGGTGCTGGGCTGGCTCGCGCAGGAACTCGCGCCAGATGCGACCCATCTGCTGCAGGTCATTCAAGCGCTGTAGCGCCACTTTCCCGGCCGATATCCCAACCTGCTTCATTTCTTCCAGGAACTTCATGCGACAGCGCATTGCAGGGAAACGCGTCCTGGGCACAACGGTCGTTCTATCGATGGTTGCAGTCGTAGCGCTGATCGCCAGCGTGCGCCCGCAATGGCGGCAGGCAGTCGGCCCACCTCCGATCAATCTGGGAACGGCACGGATGCAGGCCGAAGTGATGGCAGAGCTCATCGACCTGCGACCGACACCACCAGGGAAGCCGCCGGAACCACCGATTCCAATCAAGGGAATCTTCTCCCCGATGCTGACCGGTAACAGTGGATCCGCGACCGCGGCAGTGCCGCTGGAAGATGTCGCGCCAGCACACTTCGAGCCGCGCGGCTGGCAGCCCGACATGCCATTTGCCGTGATGGAATGGACTGCGCCTACCTGCGGCGAAGGAGACCCCGCCCCTGTCTGCCAGGTTCGTCACAGCGTCGTGGAATGGCGTGATAATGACAGTGCAGCGTCCTTTCAACTGCAGCAGCATCTGGAGTCGATGCTGCAGGTTGTGAACCGCCGGGCTGTACGGGTACCCGACCTCGCGTTTGAGCTTGCGCATGTGCGGGCGCAGCGGATGACGTGGGACGAACTTCAGGACCGACGCGCGCGCGGTATCGAGGGATGCAAGGGTGGTCCGGGCAATACCGATCTGGGCGTTGTCTATCTGCAGCGTCCTGTGTTCAGCCTGGACGGGAACTGGGCAATGGCATCGATCGCCTCGGATCTGTGCAGCGGCGGAACGGGTATGCGCGGCCTCTACCTTCTGCACCGCAGGAATGGCGGATGGGAGCGCATTCGAGTGGAGCCTGTCCGCCATATGAGCTTTGGACACGGCCTGTGGCCCGCGTTGCCGGAGTCGTGATGACAGATACCTCGTTCAAGCCAGACCGTGACTGCCAACAACGGATCGCCTGGCGACGCATTGCATCGCTGGCGGCGGCGCTGTCGGCTTTGGCTCTCATGGCCGGGATCTGCAGCCTGCGCCCGAGGTGGCAGCAGGAGATCGGTCGGCTACCGATCAACCTGGGAACGGCGCAGATGCAGGCTGAGGCGATGGCGCTGGCGATCCGGCAGATGCCGCCATTCCCCCTTCCACCCGCATTGCCGCAGCCAACGCCAGTTCTGCCAACGTCGCTGAGCGAGGTGCCCACCGCACCGCAGACGCCGTCCACGCGCGTTGATCGATGGGGCCCGCAGGAGCAGCCGCAGTTGACCGACCCGGCGGGGGAGGACATCTACGTGATGGAGCAGACCTTGCCCTATTGCTGGCCGGGCAGCGGTGCCTCCATCTGCCAGGAGGTGGACGATCTGGTCCTGCCGCTGGACGATTGGTGGCCGCCGGACATCCATGCGCTGCGGTTGCAGCTGCAGGCGGACCTGGTTCCCGCCAATCGCCGGTCCACGCCAGTGCCTGCGGCCGCATTGGCCGGTGCGCAGCGGATGGACAGCGCGGGGCTTCGAGTGCTGCGGGAGCAGGGGTGCGGGGCAACGGTGCATGGGCCGACTCGGACATACGACCACGTCGCCTATCTGACCCGGCCCGTTTTCAGCGTCGATGGGCAGTGGGCTATGATCGCGGTCGCCTGGGATTCGTGTTCCGGCGATTTCGTCTACCGGGAGCTTGTCGTGCTGCATCGGGAACAAGGACGCTGGATGGCCGAACCCCCGGAACGGGGTCTGGGCGGCGTATGGGACGGCCGCATACTGCGGCCCTGGACGTACAACCACTGACGAGGAAGAGCGCATGGATGTCGCTGCACGCAGGAACAGGACGTTGTTTCGTTGGATCATGGTGACGCTGTTGGCGGTACTGATGCCGTTTGCAGCACTGGCGCAGCCCGCAGCCGGGCAGGCCGATGGCGCCGAAGCCGCCACTGCCGCGGAAGAGGCCCAATGCCGCGCCTGCAGCTATGAGCGTATCGGGCCCAAGATCGATATCGGACTGGTTGCACTGGTGTCGCTGCTGGTGGTGGGCTTGCTGGTAGCGGTGTCCCGCGAGTGGGGCACCACGTCGCAGCGCTGGACCTGCCGCACGCTGGCCCTGCTGCTGGTGGGTGTCGGCGTGGCGTTGCTGTGGTGGGCTGGCAGCGTCGTCTACCTGGGCTACAACCCGTGGCAGGAAATGGCCGCCCCTGTCGATGGCTCGCTCACCTCGACACTGCTCAACACCTCACCGAAGTGGCTGGCGGCGCTGGTGTTGATTGGTTTCGCACCTTCCATCTGGAAGCGCAGCGAGCGCCTGCCGGCCTGGCGTATCGGCTGACCCTGGAACGACGGCGCCGGCTCACATCCGGCGCCGCCTGCGGTAATCAGTCAAAGCGCCAGCGCACGCCCGCATAGACGCCACGCCCATCGCCCGGAGTCGAGCGTGCGACATCCTTGCCGGCGTCGTCGTAGCCCGGCGTGACCGTGGCGGCGTAGTGGCGGTTGCCGATGTTGCGCATCTCCGCCCAGGCCTGCCAGCGGCCACCGGGTGCGTCGTAGCCGATGCGGCTGCCGAAGATCACATGGCTGTCGGCCCAGTAGCTGTTGGCGTAGTCCACCGCGATGCGCGAGGCGTATTCGGTGTTCAGCGCCGCGTACAGGCCGGACGCGTGATCGAAGCGCAGCTCGGCCTGGTAGCTGTGGCGCGGCAGGCCAGGCAGGCGGTTGCTGCCGAAGCGTGCATCGTGGCGATAACGGAAATCACTGAAGGTGTACGTCTGGCGCAACGACAGGCGCCCCGGCGCGGCCTGCCACAGTGTGCTGTCCAATCCGGCTTCGATGCCACGGTGCACGGTGGCGCTGGCGTTGTTCTCTGCGATGAACAGGTTCGGTACCGGCTGCAGCTCCACGCTCAGCAGCTCGTGGTTGACGTGCGCGTAGTAGCCGGTCAATTCCCAGCGGCCCAGCGCCGCGTCGCCGCGCGCACCCAGTTCCAGCGTGGTGGCGGTCTGGTTCTGCATCGGCACCGGCGCGCGCTGGCGGCCGGTAGACGGGCCATTGCCCGGCCCGAAGTACTGGTTCGAGCCCCAGATCATCGACCACGGATGCGGCGCTTCCACCGAGCGGCTGAGGTTGCCGAACCACTGGGTCTGGGCGTTGTGCTGCCAGGTGAAGCCCAGTCGCGGCGCATAGTCCCAGTCGTGGTCGCGCGGACGGCCGCCGCTGCTCGGCCAGGTCACCTGCACATCGCGGCGGGTGTTGATCAGTGCCAGCCCGGTCTGCATGCGCAGGCGGTCATTGAAGGTGAGGGTATTGCCGACGTGCAGCGTGCTGTCGGTGCCGTGGTGGCGGAAGTCACGCGTGCGCGTACCGGCGGCATAGCCGTTGTTGGCAAAGCGCAGCGACTCGCGCACATCGGCGTCCAGATCGTGGGTGATGCGCAGACCGACCGTGGTTTCGCTGTCCAGGCCGAACAGCTGGTGGCGGCGGCGGTAGTCCAGCGTGGCGTTGAGGTTGGCGTAGTCCAGCTGCTGCCGGTACAGGCTCTCGTTCAAGTCCATCGGGTACGTGTGATAGACCAGCCCGGCCTGCAGCGAGGAGTCCTCATCGATCTGCAGCGTGGTGACGTTGCCCACCCAGGTGCTGCCCGGCTGCGGGCGGCGCGCATCGATGGCCAGGTTGGCCGCATTCGCGGCGCGTGGATCGTTGCGGATCTGATCGCGGGTCAGGCGGCCGGGCGTTTCATGATTCGTTTCGCGATAGCGCACGAAGAAACGCGTCTGCAGGTCGGGCGTGATCTGCCAGCCGATGTTGGCCATCGCACCCTTGCCGTCGCCGCGCGCATGGCGCTGGTAGCCGTCGAATTCGGTATCGGTGTAGGCCAGGAAGTAGTCGAAATCACCACTAACGCCGCCCCAGCTGATGCCCCGCTTCTGGTAGCCACGGCTGCCGGCTTCGTAGTGCAGCTGCACGCCGGCCGAATCACGACCGCTGCGGCTGACGTAGTCGATGGCACCGCCCAGCGCCAGCGCGCCGCGCTCGAAGCCGTTGGCGCCGCGCAGCACTTCCACGCGTGACAGCCACAGCGGTTCCAGCAGCTCGTAGGGCGTGCCGCCGGGGCCGGTCAGTGGCAGGCCGTCGATCGACACGGCGATGCCCGAGGCGTGCGCACCCGGGCCACGGTTGATGCCCGAGCCACGGATCGAGATCTTGGTGCCTTCGTTGCCCGGCGATTGCGCGCTGATGCCCGGCTGGTAGGCCAGCACATCGGCACTGCTGGACAGTCGGCTGTTGGCCTTGGACACGTCGATGACGTTGCTGGCGCCGGGCACGCGCTTCAGCGCCTCGCGTGCCTGCGTGCTGGCATCGGCAGCAGCGGTGACCTGCACGGCATCCAGCGTGGTGGCCTGCGGGGCTGCAGTGGCGGTGGAGGAAAGGCCGAGGGAAACGGCCAGGAACAGCAGCGAGGGGGTGGGGCGGTACGACGAGAGCGACATGCGGGAATGCTGTAAACCACTAAAGTGGCGCGCAAGTTAACAGGTCGCGAGCGGTACGTCACCCATCACCGGCGTATGGGGGCTGGTGCGCCTGTAGAGCCGAGCCCATGCTCGGCTGCTTTTTTACGGAGCCGAGCATGGGCTCGACTCTACAGCAGGGTTTACTGCGAAGGCTTCGCCAGCGCCTTGGCCTTCGCGTACAGCGCCTTGGCAGTCTCCGCATCCCCCAACGCTGCATGGCACTCCGCCAAGCTGTCCCACACATTGGCCGAATCCGGATACAACTCGGCGTTGAGCGCGAACACCTTCAATGCCCTGCGTGCACCCAGGCTCTCGCGGATGGCATAGCCATCGGCATTGATCGCACGCTCCAGTTCATCGGTCGCAATGCCGCTGCTGTCACGCAACCATGTGCGCAGGGCTGGTGCAGCGCCTGCATCATCATCCAGCGCATAGGCAATCAAGCGTTCGGACAACACCGCATGCGGAAATTCCTTCGGTGCGGCCACCGCCATCGTGCTTTCCACCAGCGTGCTCGACCACACATTGCGCGCACTGCCATTGGTCAGGTACACGAATACCCAGTAGCCATTCGCCAGCGTGCCCTTGTAGGCCAGCCGCGCACGCACGCGGGTACCGCCATCGTGACCGACCTGGGTGTAGCCATCGCTGCGCACGGTATCCCAGCCGGTGGAGAAGAAATTGTTGCCGCCACCGGCCAGTTTCTGCGGCTGCCAGAGTTTTTCCAGGGTCGCCGTGCGCACCAGCTTGCCGGTCGCAAGCGCCTGCAGGAAACGGTTCATGTCGCCTACGGTGGTCTGCAGATCGGCATGGCCCCAGCCGTAGCCCGGCCAGGGATCTTCATTGGCCGGTTGCAGGTGGCCGTCCTTGCCGATGTAAGGCACCGCCGCGCGCTTGGCTGGCACGCTGGTGACGCCCCATGAGGTGCTGGTCATCTTCAATGGCTGCAGGATGCGTTCGCGCGCGATGGCCGGGTAGGGCTTGCGGTAGTGCGCTTCCAGCAAGGCGGTCAGCACCAGGTAATTGGCCTGGGTGTACTGCACGCGGCTGCCGGTGGCGAACTGCATCGGTGCCGCGCCGGCCACCTTCAGTGCAGCGCCAAGGTCAGGGGCCACACCGGCGTAGCCCTTGCTCACCCAGCGGTTGTCCACGCGGTCGTAGTACTCGCCGATACCTGAGCTGTGGTTGAGGAAATCGCGCACGTGGATCGCCTGCCATGCAGTGGGCAGGTCCTGCACATAGCGACTGGCCGGCGCATCCAGATCCACCTTGCCCTGGTCCACCAACTGCATCACCAGCGTGCTGGTCAGCAGCTTGGCCATCGACTGCGCGGCGAAGATGGTCTCGACGGCGGCGGGCGCATGGGTAGCGGGATCACGTTCACCGCTGGCGCCCTGGTACAGCACCTGGCCGTTGTGTGCGACCAGCACTGCCTGGCCGGCAATGCCGTAACGCTCGCGGTTGGCCTTCAGCTGGGTGTCGAGCTGATTGGAAAGATCGCCGGCAGTTTCAAGCGCCGAAACGGGTGGGATCGCAAACAGCGTGCAGAGCAATGCAGCAGCCAGGGTGCGGTACATCGCGGTGATCCGTCAGCGGTGATGGCGCATGTTGGTCAGCGACGGGCATTGGGTCAAGCATGTAGAGCCGAGCCCATGCTCGGCTGCCTTCGGGTCAGGCGTCGTGGGCCCGGACGCATTGAGCCGAGCATGGCTCGGCTCTACAGGTGCCTTGCGGTAGTGCCGGCCGCTGGCCGGCAACCTTGGATCAGCCCAGAATTCCCGGCAGATCCAGCCCCTTCTCCTTCGCGCAGTCGATCGCGATCTCATAACCCGCATCGGCATGGCGCATCACGCCGGTGGCCGGGTCGTTCCACAGCACACGGCCAATCCGCTTGGCCGCTGCCTCGGTGCCGTCGCAGACGATCACCATGCCGGCGTGCTGAGAGAAGCCCATGCCGACACCGCCACCGTGGTGCAGTGAGACCCAGGTCGCGCCGCTGGCGGTGTTGAGCAGGGCGTTCAGCAGCGGCCAGTCGGAGACCGCATCGGAACCATCGGCCATCGCCTCGGTTTCGCGGTTCGGCGAGGCCACACTGCCGCTGTCCAGATGGTCACGGCCGATCACCACCGGCGCCTTCAGTTCACCGTTGGCCACCATCTCGTTGAAGGCCAGGCCGAGGCGATCGCGGTCACCCAGGCCGACCCAGCAGATGCGTGCCGGCAGGCCCTGGAACTTGATCTTCTCGGCGGCCATGTCCAGCCAGCGGTGCAGGTGCGGGTTGTCCGGAATCAGTTCCTTCACCTTGGCATCGGTCTTGGCGATGTCTTCCGGATCGCCGCTCAGTGCCGCCCAGCGGAACGGGCCGATGCCACGGCAGAACAGCGGGCGGATGTAGGCCGGCACGAAACCGGGGAAGTCGAACGCGTTTTCTACGCCTTCTTCCAGCGCCATCTGCCGCAGGTTGTTGCCGTAATCCACGGTGGGCACGCCCAGCGCGTGGAAGCCGAGCATGGCGCGGATGTGGTTGGCCATCGAAGCACGCGCTGCCTTTTCCACTTCCTTCGGTGCAGAGACACGTTTCTCGTCCCATTGCTCGACGGTCCAGCCCTGCGGCAGGTAGCCATTCACCGGGTCGTGGGCGGAGGTCTGGTCGGTCAGCAGGTCCGGCTTCACGCCACGCTTGAGCAGTTCAGCCAGCACGTCGGCGACGTTGCCGAGCAGGCCCACGGACTTCGGGGTGCCGGCCTTGCACGATTCGTCGATCAGGCGCAGCGCTTCGTCCAGGTTGTCGGTCCAGGTGTCCAGGTAGCCGGTGCGCAGGCGCATGTCGATGCTGCTTTTGCGGCACTCGACGGCCAGGCAGGAGGCACCGGCCATCACCGCAGCCAGCGGCTGTGCACCGCCCATGCCGCCGAGGCCGCCGGTGAACAGCCACTTCCCGGTCAGGTCGCCACCGAAGTGCTGGCGGCCCATTTCCACGAAAGTCTCGTAGGTGCCCTGCACGATGCCCTGCGCGCCGATGTAGATCCAGCTGCCGGCGGTCATCTGGCCGTACATGGCCAGGCCCTTCTTATCCAGCTCGTTGAAATGGTCCCAGTTGGCCCAGCGCGGCACCAGGTTGGAATTGGCGATCAGCACGCGCGGCGCATCGGCGTGGGTGCGGAACACGCCCACCGGCTTGCCCGACTGCACCAGCAGGGTCTGGTCGTCGTCCAGGCGCTTGAGTGTTTCGACGATGGCATCGAAGCTCTCCCAGTCGCGCGCGGCGCGGCCGATGCCGCCGTACACCACCAGCTCCTGCGGCCGCTCGGCCACGTCCGGGTGCAGGTTGTTCATCAGCATGCGCAACGGCGCTTCGGTCAGCCAGCTCTTGGCGTTGAGCGTGGTGCCGGTCGGCGCGGCGATGGTGCGGGACGGGTCGTTGCGGGTCATGCGGCGCTCCGGTTCGTAGCGAATTCAAGGCAGGCGTTGAGCACCTGCGCCAGGGTGTGGCGCAGCGGTGCGGCGTGGTCGGGGTCGAGCGGGGTGGGCCAGCTGTGCTCGTCCACCTGGTCGGGTAGCGGCTCGTGCATGTAGCCGCGGCAGGCCAGTTCCATCTGCAGGCTGTGCACGCCGCCGGCGACGTTGCTGTAGTGGCGGGTGATCCAGCCACCCTTGAAGCGGCCGTTGCGCACCTGGCTCATGCCACTGATCTTCAGCAGGTTTTCCACCACATCGCTCAAGGCGTTGTCGCAGGACGTATCGGGTGCGCCGGACGGCCCGGCGGTACCGAGGTTGAACTGCGGCAGCTCGCCATCGAACAGGTGCGGAATATGCGAGCGGATCGAATGCGCGTCGTACACCACCACGGTGCCGTGGCGTGCACGCAGGCGAGTGATCTGCGCGGCCAGCGCATCGTGGTAGGGCAGGAAATACGTGTCGCGGCGCCGGGCGATCTCGGCGTCATCCGGCTCGCGCCCGGCGTGGTACAGCGGCTGGTTGTCGAAGGTGGTCAGCGGGCACAGGCCGGTGGTGTTCTGGCCCGGGTACAGCGAGACCCCGCTGGGGTCACGGTTGAGGTCGATCACCGAACGCGAGATCGCCGAGCGCACCGTGGTTGCGCCCATGCCGCGCACGAAGTCGTACAGCTCGTGTACCCACCAGTCGGCATCGCGGCGGGCCAGCCACGGCGAGTGGTAGTGGCCGATCAGGTCGTGCGGCAGTTCGCTGCCGGTATGTGGAAAGCTGACGATCAACGGGGCGTCGCCCTCGTGCACCGTCAACCATTCGGGATGGGCATTCATGCCTGCGGTTCCACGGTCGGCAACAGGTCGGTCAGGCCACGTGCCAGCGCGCCGCTGCGCACCAGGTTGGTGGCGGTCACCATGTCCGGGTGGAAGTAGCGGTCTTCTTCCAGCGTCGGCACCTGGGCACGCAGGGTGGCGCGCACGCTTTCCAGCGCGGCGCTGGAACGCAGCGGGGCATGGAAATCACAGCCCTGCGCGGCGGCCAGCAGCTCGATGCCGATCACGTTGGCGGCGTTCTCGGCCATCTGCATCAGGCGGCGCGCACCGTGCGCAGCCATCGACACGTGGTCCTCCTGGTTGGCCGAGGTCGGGATCGAATCGACGCTGGCCGGGTAGGCGCGCTGCTTGTTTTCCGAGACCAGCGCAGCGGCAGTCACCTGCGGAATCATGAAGCCGGAATTCAGGCCCGGGCGTGGGGTCAGGAACGCCGGCAGGCCGGACAGCGCCGGGTCCACCAGCATCGCCAGGCGGCGCTCGCTGATCGAACCGATCTCGCACACCGCCATCGCCAGCATGTCGGCGGCAAAGGCCACCGGCTCGGCATGGAAGTTGCCACCGGACAGTGCTTCGCCGGTATCGGTGAACACCAGCGGATTGTCGGACACGCCGTTGGCTTCGATTTCCAGCGTGGTCGCGGCCTGGCGCAGGATGTCCAGCGCCGCGCCCATCACCTGCGGCTGGCAGCGCAGGCAGTACGGGTCCTGCACGCGCACGTCGTTGTCACGGTGTGATTCGCGGATGTCCGAGCCCTGCATCAGGGTGCGCAGCGTGGCCGCTGTGGCGATCTGCCCGCGCTGGCCACGGATGGCATGGATGCGCGGGTCGAACGGTGTGTCCGAGCCCTTGGCCGCTTCCACCGACAGCGCACCGGTGACCAGCGCGGCCTGGAATACGGTTTCGATTTCGAACAGGCCGGCCAGCGCATAGGCGGTGGAGAACTGGGTGCCGTTGAGCAGCGCCAGGCCTTCCTTCGCGCCCAGTTCGATCGGCTGCAGGCCGGCACGCGCCAGTGCGTCGGTTGCGGGCAGGCGTTGGTCACCAATGAACGCTTCGCCGACGCCCAGCATCACGCTGGCCAGATGCGAGAGCGGCGCGAGGTCGCCCGAGGCGCCGACCGAACCCTGCGCCGGTACCACCGGCAGCACGCCCCTGACCAGCATCGCTTCGAGCAGCAGCAGGGTTTCCTCGCGCACGCCGGAAGCGCCCTGCGCGAGGCTGACCAGCTTCAGCGCCATCATCAGCCGCACCACGTTGGCCGGCATCGGTTCGCCCACGCCAGCAGCATGCGAGAGCACGATATTGCGCTGCAGGGTGGCCAGGTCCTCGCGTTCGATGCGCACGCTGGCCAGCTTGCCGAAGCCGGTGTTGATGCCATACACCGGCGCACCCTTGGCGACGATGGCAGCGACGGCGGCGGCACTGGCGCGCACCACCGGCAGCGCGCCGGGGTCCAGTGCCAGCGGTGCACCGCGATAGACCTGCCGCCACTGGGCGAGAGTGACATGGCCGGGGCGAAGAACCAGGGTGTTGCTCATGTGTTGCTCCAGGAGGCAGGCAGGTCGGGCTGTCCGCGCACCACGCGCGCGTGCAGCGGGTTGAATCCAATGCGATAGACCAGGTCGGCGGGGGCGTCGATGTCCCAGATCGCCAGATCGCAGTCCATGCCGACGGCCAGGCGGCCGATACGCTCGCCATGGCCCAGTGCGCGCGCCGCTTCACGGGTGAAGCCGGCGATGCACTCATCCACGGTCAGGCGGAACAGGGTGGCGCCCATGTTCATCGCCAGCAGCGGACTGGTCAGCGGCGAGGTGCCCGGGTTGCTGTCGGTGGCCAGCGCCAGCGGTACGCCGGCCGCACGCAGCGCGGCGATCGGCGGCAGGGTCGTATCGCGGGTGAAATAGAAGGCGCCAGGCAGCAGCACAGCGACGGTGCCGGCCGCCGCCATCGCGGCGATGCCGGCATCGTCCAGATGTTCGATATGGTCGGCGGAGAGCGCACCAAAGCCGGCCGCCAGTTCGGCGCCGTGCTGGTTGCTCAGCTGCTCGGCATGGATCTTCACTGCCAGCCCGTTTGCACGCGCTGCCTCGAAGACCTGCTGCGCCTGCGCCGGGGAAAACGCGATGTTCTCGCAGAACACGTCCACCGCTTCGGCCAGGCCTTCGGCGGCGATGGCCGGGATCATCACGTTGCACACCTCGTCGGTGTATTCCTGGGCCTCGCGGCCCGGCGGAATCGCGTGCGCGCCGAGGAAGGTGGTCACCACGTTGACCCGGCATTCCTCGCCCAGCGCACGTGCCACCTGCAGCTGCTTGCGCTCGTCGGGCAGGGTCAGGCCGTAGCCGGACTTGATCTCGAGGGTGGTCACGCCTTCGGCGCGCATCGCCAGCAGGCGTGGACGGCTTTCGCTGGCCAGCTGCTCGGACGTGGCGGCGCGGGTGGCGCGCACGGTGGAGACGATGCCGCCGCCGGCACGGGCGATGTCGGCATAGCTGACGCCCTGCAGGCGCTGCTCGAATTCGTTGGCGCGGTTGCCGGCGTAGACCAGGTGGGTGTGGCAGTCGATCAGGCCCGGCGATATCCAGCGGCCCTCGCCGTCAATGCGGGTGGTCGGCTTCAGGTGGGCGTCGCTGCCGGGCGGGCCGACATGGACGATGCGGCCGTCGGCGCAGGCCAGCACGCCATCGCGGATGACACCCAGCCCCTCGCCGTCGAGGGTGATCAGGTGAACGTTGGACCAGAGGGTATCGACGTGCATGGCATCCACAACGCGGCTGTGCTTATATGTCTATACAATATAGGTGTCCATTTCGGGTTGTCCAGCCATGTCCGATTCGCGTTCCCCGCACTGTTTCCATGCCGCCCACGCCTTGCTGGCCGAGGGCTGGGCCCGTGATGTCCGCCTGCAGGTTCAGGACGGCCGCATCACCGCGATCAGCACGGGGCAGGGCGCGCAGGACGGCGACACCCGCGTCGGCATCCTGGTGCCGGGCCTGCCCAACCTGCACAGCCACGCCTTCCAGCGCGGCATGGCCGGCCTGACCGAGATCGGCGGCGGTGACGGTGACAGCTTCTGGAGCTGGCGCGAACTGATGTACCGCTTCCTGGCCCATCTGCGCCCGGATGCGGTGCAGGCCATCGCCGCCCAGGCCTACATGGAAATGCTGGAAAGCGGCTTCACCCGCGTCGGCGAATTCCACTACCTGCACCACGATGCCGACGGCCGCGCCTATGCCAACCGCGCCGAGATGAGTGCGCGGATCGCGGCGGCGGCCGATCAGACCGGCATCGGCCTGACCCTGCTGCCGGTGTTCTATGCGCATGCCGATTTCGGCGGGGTAGCGCCGAATCCCGCTCAGCGTCGCCTGATCCACGATGTGGACGGCTTCGCGCAGTTGCTGGATGCCGCCAAGCCGGCATTGGCCGCGCTGCCCGATGCGGTGCTCGGCATCGCACCGCACAGCCTGCGCGCTGTCACGGGCGAGGAACTGGGTGCGTTGTTGCCGCTCACCGATGGCCCGGTGCACATCCATATCGCCGAGCAGGTGCGTGAAGTCGAGGCCTGCCTGGCGTGGAGCGGCCAGCGCCCGGTGCAGTGGCTGTACGACCACGCACCGGTCGATACGCGTTGGTGCCTGGTGCACGCCACCCACATCACCGACGACGAGCGTGCCGCCATCGTGGCCAGCCAGGCGGTGGCCGGCCTGTGCCCGATCACCGAAGCCAACCTGGGCGACGGTCTGTTCCCGATGCAGGCGTTCGCGCGCGAGGGTGGCCGTTTCGGTGTCGGCTCCGATTCCAACGTGCTGATCGATGCCGCCGAAGAACTGCGCCTGCTCGAATACGGCCAACGCCTGACCCTGCGTGGGCGCAATGTGCTGGCCCCGGACGCCACCCGCAGCACCGGCCGCTTCCTGTTCGAAGGCGCACTGCACGGTGGGTCGCAGGCGCTGGGCGTGGCCGCTGGCCTGCAGGTCGGTGCCAGTGCCGATCTGGTCGAACTGGACGCCGCGCACCCGGCGCTGCAGGCGCGACAGGATGACGCATGGCTTGACAGCTGGGTGTTCGCCGCACGTAATGGCGCGCTGCGATCGGTCTGGCGCCATGGCCGCCAATGCGTGGCCGAGGGCCGCCACCTGCAGCGCGAGGCGATCACCACCGCCTTCGCCGCCGCCCTGAAGGGCGTGCTGGGCTGATCGCCTCCGCCACCGGGACCCCATTACGTGAAGGCCAGCAAGTCCGCCACGCTCAACCAGCGTATCCGCAGCGATCTGGAAAGCCGCATCCTCAGCGGAGAATGGGCGCCGGGCTTCCGCATTCCATACGAACACGAGCTGATGGAGCAGTACGGCTGCTCGCGGATGACGGTGAACAAGGTGCTGACCGCGCTGGCCGAGAGCGGCATGATCGAACGTCGCCGTCGTGCGGGTTCGTTCGTGGCGCGGCAACCCCCGCACCTGGAGCAGGTGGCGTTGGAAATTCCGGACATTGCGATGGAGGTCGGTTCGCGCGGGCATCAGTACGGCTACCGGCTGCTGCAGCGCGAGCTGCGTCTGGCTGAAGTGGGCAATGCCGGCGAAGTGGAACTGGCCGGCAGCGAAATGCTGTTGGCGATGCGTTGCCTGCACCTGGCCGATGGCCGCCCGCTGGCGCTGGAGCATCGCCTGATCAGCCCCGTCGGCGTGCCCGAGGTGCTGGAGGTCGATTTCAGCACTACCGCGCCGGGCAGCTGGCTGCTGCAGAACGTGTCGTGGACCCGCGCCCAGCACCGCATCAGTGCCTGGGGCGCGGATGCTGTCACCGCCAAGCTGCTCGATGTGAAGCCCGGTACCGCCTGTCTGGTGATCGAGCGCCTGACCTGGCGCGGTGAGCAGCCGATCACCCGCGTGCGCCAGGTGTTCCTCGGCGATGCCTGGGACCTGGTTGCGCGCTTCGCGCCTGGGGCGCGCTAGAGGCGTATCCACGCATGGCGTGGATCTACTGAATCCCGGTTGGGCTTATCCGACGCGTGTGAATCCCTGGTAGATCCACGCCATGCGTGGATGCTGCCCCATCAATACGTGGCGCATTGGCGCCAGCGCACCGGCTCATCCACACCGGGGCGGGCATTGAGCTGGATGCGCACGTTGCGCAGGGCGGGGTAGTGCAGCACTTCCTCGCAGACCTGCGGCCACACCGCGTCCAGCTCGCCGGTGCGGTTGATCGCCAGCGTCTGCCGGGTCAACCAGACACCGCTGGCGATGCCGGGCTTGCCGGCCAAGGCACGGGACAGATCGGCCTGGAAGCGCTCCAGCGTAGCGGCATCCGGGTTGGGGTTGCTGCGCGCATCGGTTGAGGGCGCGGCCGGTGCAGGCGTAGGGGCCGGCGGCATGGTGGCGGGGGCCGGCGCCGGTTCGGGCGCCGCTTCAACCGCAGGCGCAACCGGCGCGGGGGCGACCGCCACCTCGGCAACGGGCGGGGCGTCCTGCACGTGCAGCCCTTGCAGGCTCAATCCCACCATCAGGCCCAGCGTGACCGCGCCGAGCGCGGCAATGGCGATCCGGCGCAGGGCTTCATGGCGGGCGCTGGCGCGCACACGGGTTTCGATTTCCGCCGGTAGATAGGGTTGCAGCAGCGGCCACAGGCGCGGGCCGTCCAGCACCTCGACCGCCTGCTTCTCGGCGGCGCTGCGGCCGTCGCGTTCCATCCGGCCTTCGGTCAGCAGCACGCCGCCCTTGGCGCCGGCCAGGCGCGCGGCTGCACCCAGTTCGTTCACTGCAGCGGTGCCGATGCGGTAGGCCAGGCCGTGCTTGCACGACACCAGCCAGCTGTTGGGGCCGTCACTGAGCAGGAAATCGCTGCTGGGCTCACGGGATTCCTCGCCTGGGTCATCCAGTTCGCGCAGGCCGCGCTGCTCGCGCAGCATGCGCTTGACCAGTACCGAGAATTCGCGCCAGTGCATGCCAGCCAGGGCCTGCAAGCCGAGTTGCATCTCCTTCTGCCGCCGTTTGATCCACCACAGATAGACAACGGCCAGGGAACAGGTAAGCAGGGCCGACAGCAGGGCCAGGATCCAAGGGAGCATGCAGGAGGTGCGCGGAAGGGGCGAATGCGAAGGCGACAGTGTAAAGGTCGCGCTGTGCCGCTGAGTCAGGATGTTCCTGACAGGAAGCGTGATGGAACGCGCAGTTCGGAATACCGCAGGCACGAAAAACCCGCCAATCCTGAAGCCGTGAGGGGAGGGAACAAACGGCAGCCGAAGCGATTGGCGGGTTGCTCGCGATTGTCAATCAAAATTTATTGCATTGCAACAATGGCCGGTCAGGGCACGCTGCCTGGCGACTGATGGCTGCCCGGTGCAGGTGCATCAGTGCCCGAGGCGTCGCGATTCTCCAGCTTGGCCAGGCGCGCCTGCAGGGCGTCGATGCGAGCCTCCAGCGCAGTCACCTCGTCGGCGGTGGGTACGTGCAGGCGCTTGAGTACGCCCTGCACCTGGTCGTCGAACGCCTTTTCAACCTTGTTCCAGGTGCCGGAGGCCTTCTCGCGGGCCTCGTCCAGCGACGTTTCAACGTTGTCGCGCCAGCCTGGGCCCTGTTCGCCGTTGCGTTCACGGCGGCGGGCTTCCCAGGCTTCGCCTTCCTTCACCAGGCCGTCGAAGAAGCGGCTGCCTTCGGCCTGTGCACGGCCAAGAGCGCCCAGGCCGGCCAGCCAGACCTGCTGCGCCGAGTCACTCAGCTTGCGCGAGAAGCGCTCGGCCTGGTCACCGAACGAGGCGTCGTCGTTGCGGCGGTCATCGTTTTCGTACTGGTTCATCGCACTTCCCGTGGGAGTTGGGCCTGCCCCCGAGAGTAGCGCGCGTTGGCGTTGCACGGCCGTGATGGCCGCCGCCGGGGTTCAGCCCAGCTTTTCCTTCAGCACGCGCTGGATCTCGCCTTCGACCATGCCCTTCATCGCCGACAGCAGGAAGCCCAGCTTGGCGGTCACGCGCACGGCGCCCGGCTGCAGTTCGATCGCACCGTCCACGCCGCTGCCGGAGAAATTCAGTACGTCGGCAGTCCAGGACGACTTCAGGCCGAAGCGCTCGGACAACTTGGCGGCAACCTGTTCGATCGCGGTGCGCGCCTGTGCGTCCGGCAGGGCGTGGGCGTGGCGGACATCGATGGTGGACATGCAGGCTCCTGGCGCAGGGCGGGGATGATCAATGAGGGCGAGCATTGTGCGCATCGAGGGCCTCCGCGCCAAGCACTCATCGTGGGTTCTTCTTCGTTGGCGGCCAACCTGCTAGGCTGCGCCGCGTGCAGAACCTGCTTGTTCACTTCAGTCAACAACAACAGCCCGACCAGCCGCTGAGGCCCGGGGTGCAACGCATCGTGCGCCAGGCCAACGGCAGTGTGCGGCTCGGCGACGCCGGCCATGGTGCCCTGCTGCTGGCGCAGTTCTGCGTGGATGATCGCGGCCTCTGGCTGCAGGTCGGCAACGGTATCCGCGGCATTCATGTGAACGGTCGCCCGGTGCGGCGCATGGCGCTGCTGCGTGCCGGCGATGCGGTGTATGTGGACGGCGTGGAAATGGTCCTGCAGGGCGAGGTGGAGAGCCTGCTGCAGGCCCCTGCACCGAACAACGGTGACGGCACCGACGAGCAGCAGCGCCTGCTGCGCGGTGTCGGTGGCCTGCACCATGGCCGCAGCTTCACGCTGTCGCGGTCCCGCCTGATCGGCCGCGGTGGCGACGCTGACATCGAGATCAATGAACCGGCCTTCGCCGAGCAGCACGCCCGTGTGGAAGTGCACGGCGAGCGCGTGCTGCTGCGTGACCTGGGCAGTGCCGACGGCACCCGGGTCAACGGTGTGGCCGTGCGCCACTGCTGGCTGCAGGCGGGCGACCAGGTAGTGTTCGATGGCCAGCACCGGTTCGTGCTGGAAGTGCCGCATGACCCGCGCCGGCGCCCGCTGCCGGATGAAGACGAGTCCAGCCAGGACGCCGAGCAGACGCCGGTGCTGCCGGCCGTGCCGCGCAAGGTCCGGCGCTGGCCGTGGCTGCTGGTCAGTGCGCTGCTGCTGGCCGCGCTGCTCAGCCTGCTGCTCTGGTTCGGCGCGCGCTGATCTGAATCCGCTGGGTCCGCGTTGGTGGGTGCCGACCTTGGTCGGCACGCTCCTTCGGTGCGCATGACGCCTGACGGAGTACGCCGACCAAGGTCGGCGACTACCAGTGCCCTGCTGCGGGCCAATGGATTCCAATGAAACCAAATTTCCCTTGCGCCACAAGGCCGCAAGGCTGGTGCACTGCGGCATACTAGGGGTCTTGCCCACAGGTGTGACATGACGCGCGCGTTCAACTTCAGTGCCGGCCCTGCAACCTTGCCGGAATCGGTCCTGCGCCAGGCGCAGGCGGAAATGCTGGACTGGCACGGTTCCGGTGCCTCGATTGTGGAAATGAGCCATCGCGGCGCGGAATTCATGTCCGTGGCTGCCGAGGCGGAAGCCGATCTGCGGCGCCTGCTCGACATCCCCGACGACTATGCGGTGCTGTTCCTGTCCGGTGGTGCCACCACCCAGCAGGCGCTGATCCCGCTCAACTTCGCCGCCCCGGGCCAGCGTGCCGATTACGTGGTCAGCGGCCACTGGGGCAAGACGGCGGTCAAGCAGGCCGGTGTCTACGTCGACGTCAACATCGCCGCGAGCAGCGAGGCCAACGGCTACCGCACGCTGCCGCCGCGCGCCGATTGGCAGCTCTCGCCCGATGCCGCTTATGTGCACATCACCGCCAACGAGACCATCCACGGCGTCGAGTTCCGTGATGTGCCCGATACCGGCAACGTTCCGCTGATCGCAGACTTCAGCTCGTCCATCGCCAGCGAACCGCTGGATGTGCGCCGCTATGGCGTGATCTACGCCGGCGCGCAGAAGAACCTGGGCCCGGTCGGCATCGCGGTGATGATCATCCGCCGTGACCTGCTCGAGCGCAGTGGCCAGCCACGCGCGGACATCTTCGATTACCGCTCGTACGTCGCCCGCGATTCGATGCTCAACACGCCACCAACCTGGAACTGGTACCTGGCCGGACTGGTGTTCAAGTGGATGCTGGCCGAAGGCGGCGTGACCGAGTTCGCCAAGCGCAACGCCGCCAAGGCCGCACTGGTGTACGGCGCCATCGACGGCTCCGGCGGCTTCTACCGCAATGAGGTCGCACATGCGGCCCGTTCGCGGATGAACATCCCGTTCTTCCTGCCCGATGCCGAGCTCGACGCGCGCTTCGTTGCCGAAGCCAAGGCCGCCGGCCTGCTGGCGCTGAAAGGGCACAAGGTGGTCGGCGGCATCCGGGCCTCGCTGTACAACGCCATGCCGCTGGCCGGGGCCGAGGCGCTGGTCGCCTTCATGGCCGATTTCCAGCAGCGTCACGGTTGAGCAATGAACGGCGCGCACCGTCGGGTGCGTGCCCCGCAACAAGGAATTCCGATGGCAAGCAGCAAACCCAGCAAGAAGGCGTCGAAGAAGGCCGAACCGGCCAAGGACAGCGCGTCCACCAAGGCCAAGGGCAAGGCCGCGTCGAACCCGGCGCCCACCCTGGCGCCGCTGGCGCTGGCCGATGTGCGCTCGAAGATCGACCAGATCGATCGTGACATCCAGAATCTGATCGCCGAACGCGCGCGCTTCGCCCACCAGGTCGGCAAGGCCAAGGGCAAGCTGGCCGCCGCCGTCGACTACTACCGCCCCGAGCGCGAAGCACAGGTGCTGCGCATGGTGGTCGATCGCAACGAAGGCCCGCTCAGCGATGAGCTGCTGGTGCACGTCTACCGCGAGATCATGTCGGCCTGCCTGGCCCAGCAGGAGCCGCTGAAGATCGGTTACCTCGGCCCGGAAGGCACCTTCAGTCAGCAGGCCGTGCTCAAGCACTTCGGCCGCTCCGCGCTGGGCTTGCCGATGGCCAGCATCGAGGAGGTGTTTCAGGAAGTGGAAGCGGGCAACGCCGATTTCGGCGTGGTGCCGGTGGAGAATTCGGGGCAGGGCACCATCCAGATCACTCTGGACATGTTCCTGACCTCCAACCTGAAGATCTGTGGCGAAGTGGAACTGCGCGTGCAGCAGTACCTGATGTCGCGCAGCGGCCGCATCGAGGACATCGAGCGCATCTACGCACACCCGCAGTCGTTCATGCAGACCTCGGCGTGGCTGCGCGCCAACCTGCCGAAGGCCGAGAAGATTCCGGTATCCAGCAACGCCGAAGGCGCGCGTCGCGCGCGCAACGCCGATGATGCGGCGGCCATTGGTGGCGAGAGTGCCGGCCACGTGTACGGCCTGAAGAAGGTGGTCACCAAGCCGATCCAGAACGATGCCGACAACACCACCCGCTTCCTGGTGGTGGGTCGCAACATCTTCCCGACCTCCGGCCACGACCGCACCTCGGTGCTGGTGTTCATCCATGACAAGCCCGGTGCGCTGTTCGACGTGCTCAGCCCGTTCGCCCGCCACGGCATCAGCATGAACCGCATCGAGTCGCGGCCGTCGCACCACGGCAAGTGGGAGTACGGCTTCTTCATCGACCTGGCGGGCCACATCGACGACGCGCCGATGCAGGCTGCGCTGGCCGAACTGGAAGCGCACTCGGCGCAGATCAAGGTGCTCGGCTCCTACCCGGTGGCCGTGCCCTGAGTGCTGCTGCGGCGGCAACAGCCGCCGCTCCCTGATGCATCGCCGGCGCTGCCGGTGTTTACGGAATGATCGAACGATGAGCAACGCGCAACACTGGATTGCCCGCAAGGGCCAGCCGCTGCAGGGCAGCCTGACCATTCCCGGCGACAAGTCGGTCTCGCACCGCTCGGTGATGTTCGCCGCGCTGGCCGATGGCACCTCGCATATCGAGGGCTTCCTGGAAGGCGAAGACACCCGCGCCACGGCGCGCATCTTCAGCCAGCTCGGCGTGCGCATCGAAACCCCCAGCCCGTCGCAGCGCATCGTGCACGGCGTCGGCATCGACGGCCTGCAGGCACCCAGCGCACCGCTGGACTGCGGCAACGCCGGTACCGGCATGCGCCTGCTGGCAGGCCTGCTGGCAGGCCAGGCATTCGACTGCACGCTGATCGGCGATGAATCGTTGTCGGGCCGCCCGATGCGCCGCGTCACTGGCCCGCTGTCGCAGATGGGCGCGAAGATCGACACCCAGGATGACGGCACGCCGCCGTTGCATGTGCATGGCGGCCAGTCGCTGCACGGCATCGACTTCGCCTCGCCGGTGGCCAGCGCACAGATCAAGTCGGCGGTGCTGCTGGCGGGCCTGTACGCGCAGGGTGAAACCAGCGTGACCGAACCGCACCCGACCCGCGACTACACCGAGCGCATGTTGTCGGCGTTCGGCGTGGACATCGAATTCTCGCCGGGCAAGGCGCGCCTGCGTGGTGGCCAGCGCCTGCGCGCCACGGACATCGTGGTGCCGGCCGACTTCTCTTCGGCCGCGTTCTACCTGGTCGCCGCCAGCATCATTCCCGGCTCCGAGCTGCGACTGAAACAGGTCGGCCTGAATCCGCGTCGCACCGGCCTGCTGCACGCGCTGCGCCTGATGGGTGCGGACATCACTGAAGAGAATCCGGCCGAGCAGGGCGGTGAGCCGGTGGCGGACCTGGTGGTGCGCTACGCGCCGCTCAAGGGCGCGCGCATTCCGGAAACCCTGGTGCCGGACATGATCGACGAGTTCCCGGCGCTGTTCGTGGCCGCCGCCGCCGCAGAAGGCCAGACCGTGGTGAGCGGTGCGGCCGAGCTGCGGGTGAAGGAATCCGACCGCCTTGCTGCGATGGCCACCGGCCTGCGCGCGCTGGGCATGCAGGTGGACGAAACCGAAGACGGCGCCACCCTGCATGGTGGCGTTCGCCTGGGCAGCGGCACCATCGAAAGCCACGGTGACCATCGCATCGCCATGGCGTTCGCCATCGCCGGCCAGATCAGTGACGGCGAAGTGCGCATCAACGATATCGCCAATGTCGCCACGTCCTTCCCGGATTTCGATGGCCTGGCGCGCAGCGCCGGGTTCAACCTGGCCTGATCGTCACAGCAACCTCCGGGCCACGCCCGGCGGATCGCATTGCACGGTAGAAGCCAACCTCGGTTGGCGCGCTCACCTCATCCGGTAGGTGCCAACCTTGGTTGGCACGCTTTTCCGCATAAAAGGACGGAGGCCGAAGCCTCCGTCTAAACATCACGAACCCCTCGTCCGCGATCAACGCTGCTCGGTACGGAAATCCACCGGGACCCGCACCACGCTGGCGACGGCACGGCCTTCGTGCATCGCCGGCTGGAACTTCCAGTTCTGCACGGTGTTCAGCACCGCTCGATCTAGGTCGCGACTGCGCTCGCCGCTGCGCGAAACGATCGCAGCGTTGGCGACATTGCCGCGGGTATCGACACTCAGGCTGGCGATCACGCTGCCCTGCACGCCACTACGCAGCGCAGCGGCCGGGTAGGTGGGCATGCGGTTGCTGGCCAGCGGGCGGGCCTCACGATTGCGCACTACCGGCGCGGCCTTCCGCGAAGCAGTAGCCGGGGCTGCCTGGCGCGCGGCAGGGGCCGCTGCATGCGTCACCGCGGCCTGCTCGGGGGCTGGCAACATGCGCTCACCGACCGGCGCCGGGGCCACATCTTCCTGGTTGGAATGACGCAGCCAGAGCAGGGCGGCCGCAAACATCGCCACGATCAGCGCGATCCACATCCAGGGCGACGTGGGTTTGTGCTGCAGGCTGGAATCTTCCTGCAGCTGCGGCGAATGAAGGTCTTCGTGGGTGGTGGCAGTCATCGCTAACTCCTTCCGTCAATGGACGACGTGGGAAGTGTTGCGCGAGCCACGGACGAGAAGTGTCAGCGTTGCGTCAACGCCACCGGCAGGGTTCAGTTTGCCTGCCGGGAAGCGTTCAGTTACTGGGTCTTGAAGTCGAACGGCACTTCAATGCTGCCGGGGACGGCCTGGCCGTTGCTCTGCGCGGGGGTGAAACGCCAACGGCGTACGGCATCGGTGGCGGCACGGTCGAGGTCGCGTGAACCGCTGCGCTGGATCACCGTGGCGTTGTTCGGATAGCCGGTGGCGTCTACATCCACGCGTACCACCACGGTACCGGTTTCGCCGGCGCGCAGGGCGGCGGCGGGGTACGACGGCGGCGGCGACTGACCGGCAATCGGCATCGGTTGGCTGTTGCCGGTCGTGGCCGGGGCAGCGCCCGGGGTGGCCGGGGCCGGCTCGGCGATCGGGGCGGGCGGTGGCGGGGCGGTTTCGACCAGCTTCGGCGCTTCTTCCTCGACCGGGGCCGGCTTGGCATCGGGCATGTCGCTGGAGCCGGCCGCAGCGGCCAACGGTTCCGGCAGGGGCTCGACCTGGGCGGTTTCCTGCGGGGTCTGCGCGGCCGGGTCGGCGCGGAAGAACTCCTTGTCACGGCCGGTCAGCCAGACCAGCACGAACAGCAGCACGCCCACGCCGAAGGCGATGCCGGCGATCTTCAGGGCGTTGCGCGGGATATGCACAGTAAACGACTTGGCGGACGACGAGCGGGGTGCAGACATGGACCGGACCAGTACGGAATAGCCCGATTCTGCCACGGCGGGAATGAACCGGGCGGCAGAAATCCGTATAACAAGCGATAATCCCATCCCTGATACCCACCACGACACCTGCCATGCTTGATCCAGCCCTGCTCCGCCACCAGCCCGCCGACCTCGCCGAACGCCTGCGCACCAGCCGCGGCTTCGAGCTCGACGTGTCTGCCCTGGAGTCCCTGGAGGCCGATCGCAAGCGCATCCAGGTGCGGACCCAGGAGCTGCAGAGCCTGCGCAACAGCCGTTCCAAGGCCATCGGCCAGGCCAAGGCCAAGGGCGAGGACGTTTCGGCCATCATGGCCGAGGTTGCCGCCTTCGCCGACGAGCTGAAGGCCTCGGAAGTGGCGCTGGACGAGCTGCGTGAGAAGATCGAAGCGATCTCGATGGGCATTCCGAACCTGCCGGCCGATGACGTGCCGGCCGGTGCCGACGAGAACGACAACGTCGAGCAGGCGCGCTGGGGTACTCCGCGCCAGTTCGATTTCAAGGTGCTCGACCACGTTGAACTGGGCGCCCGCAACGGCTGGCTGGACGGCGAGACCGCGGCGAAGCTGTCCGGCTCGCGCTTCACCGTGCTGCGCGGCCCGATCGCGCGCCTGCACCGTGCGCTGGCCCAGTTCATGGTCGACCTGCACACCGGCGAGCACGGCTATGAGGAAACCAACGTGCCGCTGCTGGTCAACGCCGATTCGCTGCGCGGCACCAGCCAGCTGCCGAAGTTCGAGGACGACCTGTTCAAGACCGCCGTGGGCGACTCCACGCGCTACCTGATCCCGACCTCGGAAGTGCCGCTGACCAACATCGTGCGCGACGAGATCGTCGATGCCGAGCGCCTGCCGCTGCGTATGACCGCCCACTCGATGTGCTTCCGTGCCGAGGCTGGCAGCGGTGGCCGCGACGTACGCGGCATGATCCGCCAGCACCAGTTCGAGAAGGTCGAGCTGGTCTCGATCAGCCGCCCGGAAGACAGCGACGCCGAACACCAGCGCATGACCCGCTGCGCCGAAGTGGTGCTGGAGAAGCTGGGCCTGCCGTACCGCAAGGTGCTGCTGTGCACCGGTGACATGGGCTTCTCGGCCATCAAGACCTACGATCTGGAAGTCTGGCTGCCGTCGCAGGAAACCTACCGCGAAATCTCCTCGTGCTCGAACTGTGGTGACTTCCAGGCCCGTCGCATGCAGGCGCGCTGGCGCAACCCGGCCACCGGCAAGCCGGAACTGGCGCACACGCTGAACGGCTCGGGCGTGGCGGTTGGCCGCGCGATGATCGCAGTGATGGAGAACTACCAGAACGCCGACGGCAGCATCACCGTGCCGGAAGCGCTGCGCCCGTACATGGGTGGGCTGGAAACCATCGCCTGATTCTCTGATCGGGTGGGTGCCATGCATGCATGGCACCGCTGTGGCTCTGGTGGGTGCCATGCATGCATGGCACCGAATCCACGCATGGCGTGGATCTACTGGAGGATGTTGCACGCGCCCGGCATGAATTCACCGATGCCTCAGTAGATCCACGCCATGCGTGGATGAACCCCGCGATTACCCCACTACCCGCACCTTCTCCAACGGCACCCATCCCGGTTCGCCGGTCTCCGGCACGCACCACGCCCAACCATTGAGCGTGCGCTGCCCACGCAGCACCTGCCCGGCATCCACATCCAGCTCCCGTGCGCAGTAATCCTCGGTGGCAAACGCGTCACCCTGCGCAGTGCGACCGATCACGGGCGCCGGCACGAAACCGGGCTGCTGCCCTTCGGCTTCGCACAGGAACCAGTCGTCCCAGCCCTCCGGGCCTTCATAGCGTTCGCCCACCACCAGCGCCTGGCCACGGCGCAGGGTGATCGGGTGCGGAAATTCGCTGCGGTGTGCAGTGGTCACGATGTAGTTCATGGCCCCAGCCTAACGTTCTGGTGAGCGCCACGCATGGCACCGAATCCACGCACACGTGCAGTAGATCCACACCGTGCGTGGATGGCGAGCCCTCGGGCCAGACACAGAAAAGCGGCCCCGCAAAGCGGGGCCGCCAGGGTGGGCCGGGATGGGGGAGGGGATCCCGGCCCGCGTTCAGCGCCCAGACGAGGAGAGAGGGGCACCGAACGCTGGAACGCTTATGCAGCGGCGGCTTCGGCCGCTTCGTGCGACGGCAGGGCCGCCAGCGCGCCGGCGATGGCGTCTTCACGGTGCTGCGGCGAGTAGGCGATGCCTTCGGCACGTACGAACTCGATGTCGTTGATGCCCCAGAAGGCGAACGTCTGGCGCAGGAACGGTTCCTGGAAGTCGGCCGGCGAATCGGTGTAGATGCCGCCGCGGCTGCTGACCACGATCACGCGCTTGCCGCCGGCCAGGCCGATCGGGCCGTTCTCGGTGTACTTGAAGGTGCGCCCGGCCACGGCCACGCGGTCGATCCAGGCCTTCAGGGTGGACGGGATGCTGAAGTTGTACATCGGCGCGCCGATCACCACGATGTCCGCGGCAAGGAACTGCTCGAGCACCTGTTCAGCATCGGCGGCTTCGGCCGCGTCCGCCTTGGCCAGCGAGCTGCTGCGCAGATGCGGTACCGGATTGGCGTCAAGATCGCGATAATCGACCTGTAGGCCTTCGACCTGCTGCTTGAAGCGGGCGACCACGGCGGCGGTCAGGTGGCGGGAGACGGAATTCTCGCCAAGCACGCTGGCGTCGAGATGCAGAAGCTTCATGGCAGTCACCTATGTTCTGGGAGGGAGGGGCGGGTAGCCCCCGCCGACGGAGAGAACGATAGGTTGTTGCAAAGGCGGAATAAAGGTGGTTGAATGCCACGTATTGTTCTAGATATGGAACTCGGGCATGCATGACCTGAATGATCTGTACTACTTTGCGATGGTGGTCGACCACGGCGGGTTTGCCGCCGCCGAGCGCGCGCTGGGCATCCCCAAGTCGCGCCTGAGCCGCCGCATCAGCCAGCTGGAAACCGACCTGGGCGTACGCCTGCTGCAGCGCTCCACGCGTCGTTTCGCCGTGACCGACGTTGGCACCAGCGTGCACCGCCACGCCCAGACCATGTTGGCCGAGGCGCAGGCCGCCCGCGAAGTGGTCGACCGCCTCAGCGCTGAGCCGCGCGGCGTGGTGCGCGCCAGCGTGCCGGTGTCGCTGGCGCAGATGCAGCTGCCCAAACTGCTGCCCAAGTTCCTTGAGCAGTACCCGAAGGTGCGCCTGCAGTTGAACATCAGCAACCGCCGCGTGGACATCATCAATGAAGGCTACGACGTGGCCCTGCGCGTGCGTTCGCGCCTGGACGATGACGGCAGCCTGGTGATGCGCAGCTTCGGCCAGGTGCAGGAACTGCTGGTGGCCAGCCCGAAGTACCTGGACCGCGCCGGCCGCCCCAAGGACCCGGAAGAGCTGACCCAGCACGTCACCCTCAGCATCAGCGAAGACGAAGCGCGTCAGCGCTGGGAGCTGCATGGGCCGGAAGGCGAAGTGCGCCGGGTGGACCTGCAGCCGCGCGTGGCCGGCTTCGATTTCCCGCTGCTGCAGAGCATGGTGAAGGACGGCTTCGGCATCACCATGCTGCCGGAAACCGTGTGCGCCGATGCCGTGCGCAATGGCGAGCTGGAGGTGGTGCTGCCGGACTGGTCGCTGCCGCAGGGCGTGTGCCATGCCGTGTTCGCCTCGCGCCGTGGCCTGTTGCCGGCCGTGCGCGTGTTCATCGACTTCCTGGCCGAGCATCTGCCGCCGCAGCTGGAGGCCTCGCGCCTGCATTGCGATGGTGCCTGCGAGAAGGCCAAGGAGCGCATCAAGGCCAGTGCACTGGGTGCGTTGGCGGTGGATGCGGGCTGAGGCACCTACCCGCAACTGCACCACCGATCTGTGAAACGGTAGCGCCGGGCCATGCCCGGCGCTGCTGCTTTCCGGCCCCGGTCACTTCCGGCCGAACAGCCGGTCCCAGAAGCTGCGCCGCGGCGGTGCGTCCGGTCTGGGCTCGGCAATGACCGGTGCTTCCAGTACCGCCATCAGTTCCGCGCTGCGTGGCTTCTTCAGGAAGCGCGCGTAGTCCAGATAGCTGGTCACCTTGCTCATGTGCAGGCGCTCCGGCATTGCCGGCAATGCGCCGCCCTGCAGCAGTACCTGCAATGCCTGCGGACGGTCCAGGCGGATCGCCTCGAACACGGCGGTGCCGCCGCAGCCCGGTTCGATCTGGTTGGCGCGCTGCGGCGCATCCTTCAGCAGGTCGCGCAGCGCATCCGCGTCGTCCCGCTCCACGGCCGCCACCAGCCGCGCCAGCGCTTCCGCTTCTTCGGGTGGAAGGTTGTCGCGATAGGCCTGATCGGCGATTTCGCGCTCGTCGCACCCGTCTCCGCCCTGGATGCACAGGAAATCGGTGACCAGAGCGACCGGAATGCCGGACGTATCCAGCGCCCAGTAGCTGGGGTAAACGCCGTCGCCCCAGCCGCTGGTGAATACGACCAGGCCGTGTGGTGAGTCCTCGCCCCAGGGGCGGTATTCGGCGCCTTCGTCCAGGCCATCATGGTCGATCAGCGCATCCGACCACTCGCTGCCTTCGTCGCCATCGGCCCGTTCGATCAGGGCCAGCAGTGCCTGCTGGGTGTCGGTATCCATGAAGCAGCCGATGCCGGCGTCGACCGGGTAGCCGATGAAGCTGTCCTCATCCAGTCCGGCCAGGTCCTGCGTGGTCCAGCGCGCCATCTGCCAGTGCAGGGCGGTCGCGGTGAGAGCTTCGCGTGGCTTGAACCAGACCACGGCCAACGCCGGGCGGCCGCTGTGCACGATGATCTCGACCGGATGCCGGCCCAGCGGCGCGGTGTAGTCGGCCAGCGCAGGTGCCTCGGCCTGGACCATCGGATCGCAGACCACCAGATGCCCGCTGCTGACCGGCAGGTGCCCGGCGAACGTGCGGTGCAGTGCCACTGCGGCCAGCTGGGTGTCGTCCAGCAGGGTGGTGCGCAGGTTGGCCAGATCGAGGTGGGCCATGGGGGCTCCGATTGCGGTGAAGGCCCCACCGTGCCGGATACGAAGGTCGGGAGCAAGGGTGGTCTTGGGCAAATGCCCTTCACGTGCGAGAATACGCCGCTGCCCGGGCGACCGGGACCCGATTGGAGAGATGGCCGAGCGGTTTAAGGCACCGGTCTTGAAAACCGGCGAAGGGTCAAACCTTCCGTGGGTTCGAATCCCACTCTCTCCGCCAATATTCATCTAAGTTATTGATCTTATTTAACTTATTTCGAGTATGTGGGTCTTCCGGCGGGACACAGATCGGGACACATCTCCCGAAATGCGCATTCCCCACCACCTCATCCGTACCCCCTCCGGCACCTACGCCTTTCGTCAGCGTGTCCCGAGCGACTTGCAGGTCGTCATCGGCCGCAAACTCATCAAGCAAACGCTTCGGACCACAAACTTGGCCTCTGCCAGGCTGCGCGCGATCGTCTTGGCATCAGGCTATGCTCACGCCTATGACGTGTTGAGGGATCAACGAGTGGACCGGTTTAGCAAAAAGGATCTGGAGTCGTTCGTCGAGCGATTGAGTGGCGGGGGAGGTCGGCGCGATCTGACGCTTCATCGGACGCAAGCGGCGGATGGCACCGTCACGGAACGCTGGCAGATCGATAGCGAAGACGATGTGCGTCTGTTCCGTCAAGCTCAAAGCTTTGCAACGGCGACAGAGGTGGCGGCCATCGGCGCGCTTGATCCGGAGCCTAGGCCGGCTCGCCAGGCCCGCCCGCAGGTGACCGAGACGATCAGCTTGGAAAAGGCCCGCGATGCGTGGTTGGCGAGCATCAAGCCGCGCACGCTGCCGAAGACCTATACGATTAAGACAGCCGCAGTAGAGTCGCTCGTTGCGTTCCTCGGGCCTAAGTCAAAGCTCCACACGGTCACGCGTCCTGACTTGGCGCGCTGGTATCAACATCTTCGTGACGTCGGGGCTTCGACGCCAACACTGACGAACAAGCAAAGTTATGTAGGCGGGAAAGCAGGCTTCTTCGATTGGGCCATTGCGTCCGGTTACTATCCCAAGGGCGACAATCCCGCGACAGGTCACGTGAGCTATTCGCTGCGGGAGAAGCGCGCTCGGCGGAAGCTCGGCTTCAAGGCGTACGACCGTGATCAGATCCAAACGATCTTCTCGCCGAGCAACTTCGAGAAGCTCTCTGAGAACGCTCGATGGGCGTCGCTCCTTGGCCTCTACACAGGTGCACGAGCGTCGGAAGTGGGGCAGCTCTTGATCGCCGACATCGTGTTGGAAGGAAAGCTCCCTTGCATTCGAATTTCTGACGAGGGCGAGAACCAAAAAGTCAAAACGGAGGTCAGTCTTCGGACCGTTCCTCTGCATCCGGATTTCCTGGCACTGGGCTTCATGGATTGGGTTGCAACGCGCAAAGCGGCAGGACACAAGCGCTTGTTCCCGCAAGCTAAAGGCGATGCGCTCAATGGTCAGGGTAACTGGATCACAAAGGCGTTTAGTAGGCATCTGGCGACGATTGGCAAGGATTGGCCAAAGGCGAAGCGCGGTTTTCATTCCTTGCGAAAGACCTTCATCCAAGAGCTGCAAACGCTCGGTGTGGCATCCGAGCTGCGCGCTCAGATCGTTGGGCATGAGCTCGATGACGAGCATCATGCTACTTACAGCCGCGCCTTTACTGCGAAAGAGAAGCTTAACGGTATGGGAAAGCACTCCCCTGGCCTGTCTTCACTGAAATACGAACTGCGATTGGGACGAAAGGCCCAGGGCAAAGCGACGTCTGCGCGGGTGCGGACCAAGTGATCAGAAGCCCGCAGGGGGCAACGACCGTGCTTGGCTTTAATTGCAGGTAATGCTCTTGAGCCGCACGCCGTGGTAAATGGAATTTACAGGGGGTGGTATGAGTATTTTGCAAGAAGTTTTCAAGTGGACGACGACGCTTCCGCCTTGGCAAAGTGACGCGGTCGCTCGTCTTTTGACTAAAGTGGATCTCGATCAGAACGACGACGCCGATCTGCTTGCGCTGCTCTATTCAGCAAATGGAATTCCTGACCCTCAGGGACGAACTGCTAAGCCCTTGTCACAGGATCAAGTTCCCGTGGCCGCTGATCCAGAGAGTGCTGTCCTGCTTCTCGCGATGAAGCAATTGCACCACGTCAACGCGATTGCATCAGACCAGTCGGTCGCTGTGGCGCCTACTGGCCTCACCGTGATCTACGGAGACAATGGATCGGGTAAGTCGGGCTACTCCCGTGTTTTGAAGCGTGCTTGTCGTGCACGCGACCAGTCAGAGCCGATCCATCCCAATGCCAATCTTCCAGTGAGCCAGGGCGGGGTTGCTCAAGCCACGTTTGAGATCTCTGTTAACGGGGTCGACCAAGAAGTGGTTTGGCGGCTCGATGCGGCACCGCCTGCTGAGCTCTCTTCGATTGCAGTCTTCGATGCGCGTTGCGCAAAAGCGTATCTGGAACAGGAAAATGACTTCTCCTATGTTCCTTACGGGTTGGACGTTTTTGGGTCGCTCGCGCGTTTGAGTCAACGGCTTAAGTTGAAGGTTGACCAGCAGGTCCTGACTAGCGCAGTTGATCTCAGCGCGTTCGCTCACCTGCGTGGAGAGACGGCGGTTGGCAGGCAGATCGCAACGCTCACAGGCAAGTCGAAGCCGGAGATGATTGAGGCACTTGCCTCACTTAGTGCGGAGGAGCTCGCGCGGCGAGCCGATCTTGGAGCGAGCCTCAAGGAAAACAACCCCAGGGAAAAAGCCCAGGCGCTGCGCATTCGCGCGCGCCGCTGGGCGACGCTTGCTATCAACGTTGCAGAGCAGGAGGCTCGGCTTAGCGATGCGGCCCTGGCGGTGGTGCGACAAGCAGCCGATGAATATCGGACTGCCAAGGCTGCCGCCGAGCTTGCCGCGAAGCTTCATAGCGAAGGCGAGAAGCTATTGCCAGGAACGGGCGGAGAGGCGTGGCGCGAGCTCTATGAGGCCGCCAAACGCTTTGCAGCGCAAGTCGACTCAGACAAGGCTATTGGTGATCTTACCCCAGAAGATGCGTGCCTTCTTTGCCAGCAGCCTTTGCAAGAGGGGGCGGCACGGATGCATCGCTTTGAAGCGTTTGTTCAAGCAGAAGCGGAAAAGCTCCATGCTGCAAAAAAGGGAGCTTTGGGCGCTGTCTACGTTCCGATGACAAAGCAGGCGATCGCGTTAGGCTTGGATGAAGCGCTCCTTCTGGCGCTTCGTTCCGAAGATGAGGAGCTTGCTGATGGCTTGCCTATCCACGAAGCGGCACTACTGGCGCGACAGCAATCTATCCGGAAGGCGGCTGAGAGCAACGATTGGAGTGGAGTGCTATCTGCGGCTGCCATTTTCAGCCAGCGTCTGTCTCAGCTATCGGCCCAGCTTGATCTTTCGGCTAAGGCGTTGGAAGAAGCTTCAGACGAGGCTGCGCGCAAGGCGATGCAAGCCGAGCTCGGGGAGCTTGACGCGAGAGTGCAGCTCGGCTTGGTCAAGGATGCAGTGTTGTCGGCGGTGGCCAAGCTAGCCTACATAACAAAACTGAAGGCATGTCTGCCCGCTCTTCGCACCAATGGCATTTCGACAAAGGCATCTGAACTGGCCGAGCAGGTGGTATCGAGGGAGCTTGCTGACGCGCTTAATCGTGAGTTCGCAGCGCTCAGAGTCCATGCCTTGCGGGTCAGTGCGCAAAGCCGCTCCGAACGCGGTAAGCCACTTCATCGGCTTCGCCTAGAACTCCCCCAGTCACGAACGCCCTCAGAGATCCTGAGTGAAGGCGAGCAGCGCGCCATTGCCATTGCGTCGTTCATGGCAGAAATCTCTCTGAATGCACAAACGAGCGGCATCGTCTTCGATGATCCCGTCTGCTCACTTGACCATCGGCGCCGCGAGCTTGTGGCAAAACGCTTGGTTGAAGAAGCAGCGAAGAGGCAGGTCATTGTCTTCACGCATGACCTTTACTTCCTAAAGCTCCTTGCAGATGACGGCAAGCGCTTGGGCGTCAGCGTCCAAACTCAAAGCGTGAGTGGACAGCAGCAAGGGTTCGGCGTGACCAGCGCGGATCTCCCATTTGAAGGTAAGACGAGCAGTCAGCGGGTGGGCTTTGTGAAGACAATCCAGGTCCTGGCAGCCAAGGCCTACGGCCTGAACGACCAAGAGAACTACCAAATCCAAACGGTGAGGGCTTACACGCTACTAAGGCTTGCCTGGGAGCGGTCAGTGGAAGAAGTGTTGCTTCGCAATGTCGTCATTCGCTTTCGCAAGAGTGTGGATACCCAACGGCTAGCGGGAGTGACGGTCTCCGATGAAGACTA
The DNA here is from genome assembly GCF_029840555.1 of Stenotrophomonas sp. GD03877. Classification (NCBI taxonomy): domain Bacteria; kingdom Pseudomonadati; phylum Pseudomonadota; class Gammaproteobacteria; order Lysobacterales; family Lysobacteraceae; genus Stenotrophomonas; species Stenotrophomonas sp. GD03877. The sequence goes on from NZ_JAOCCT010000015.1 coordinate 74,016, forward strand.
CGCGCGAGTAAATGAGGGTATGACCAAATGCTCAAACTACGCTCATGACCGCGCGGAAATCGCAGGGATAGCGTTGCCGGACCCGGACGAGCTCCTGGCGGATATCCTTTCCTTTGAGAGCTTCATTAAAGAAGTGAACGCTCGCTCGCTGACGACTGAGTCCGCGCGGCGAAAGGGGGCGGGCGTTGTTGCCTAGGCCCCCTTTTTGAGGCGCGCAGCATGCTTGCGCGATTGAGTTGCTGCTGCTTACCAGTCCGAAAAACGCATTTCCTTCTACTTGATACCAATCTTCCAAACTGATCGCAGAGCAAGAGATAGTTTGGATGTCGAGCTTGTCGGCTGGCGCGGTGTGTTTACCCGGCTTGCTCACCATTTTTCAGGTCTAACTAAAAGGTGGCATCGAATGGCATGGGTCGAACAAAACTCGCAATCCGATGGAGATGTTGTAGCTAAGATGGATGGGCCGAAGACATGGAAGGAAAAATTCTACGATCGTCTGCCATGCATTTTCTCTGGACTTTTCATTCTCTTTCTCGCTCTGGCGTTAGTGCCGCCCTTCGAGGGGGTTTTCCTCAGGATCGGCAATCTGCTCGTTATCGGTGGAACGGCCTGTATCGCATCTGGCGTCATACTGAAGAGCAAGCTTATTCGTCATGCAGAAGAGATCGTAAAAAGTGAGACTCGTAATCCAACGCGTTACACATCGAGGGAGGAGCTTGTGGAAGTCATGGTGGGGCTGCTATCGGACTTGGAAAGAGGCAAGACGCTAAGCCAAGTGAAAGATGATCTTGATCGAAAATGGGGGTCGCCGGAATTCCAAGTTCAAGGGTCCGCTATCATCAGTCAAAAGAACATCGCTCAAGCGTTCATCAAATCATCCGTGCGCACGTATTTGGGTTCGGTCGCGATCATTGCCGGAACCTTACTGCTTTGCGCCGAACAGGTCATTAGGATTGCATGATGTTTCGTTGGGCTAGTTGACCCATGCAGCTAGGCGGACCAAAATCACAAGGATAGTGAAACAAATAATGCACAAGACAACCTGATTTGCCTTTTTAAAGCTGTGGAAAGGTGGTTTGATCCTTGCTGGCTTGCGTAATTTTTCAGTCATCATCATCTCCTTAGCGTTTAACTTAATCGCTCATTGGGTTCCGTCAAGCCTGATGCTTGTTTAATCTGATGATCGAGCTCGCTTCTGAATGACCTGGCGATCACTCGCGGGGATAGGGGGCGGTGCGGAGCCGTTGCTAGGCGGCGGGGCTGAAGCACGCTATCGCGCCTAAGTATTGCGACATCTGTCGTCTGAACAGTGACAACCGGCCGAGGGGCGGGTGCTTGACCCTTCGGGTTTGATCCGTAAAATTGAATTACGGCGTGTGCTGCGTGCGCCCGGGGTTAGGTCCCGATTACGGAGAACGACCTGTCGTTTTCCGAGTCTACGCATGCTGATACCCCGAAGTTCCGACCATTTCGATGTCTCACAGCTCTCAAATTCTTGGGCTGGGCGGCGTCTTCCATACCTCGATCAACCATGAGCTGACGAACCTTTCAGGTGCGTCGAGTCTGGTCGTGCCTCTCCGGTTTGTTCGCTCCTTGCTTTAAGGGAGCACGATGACAACCATAGACCGACCGCGCAGCATCTTTGCCCGCATGCTCGCTAACGAGGCATCTGCGGGTGTGGCACTAATGATGGCGTCGATGGTCGCTATCTTGCTGGCCAACAGTCCAGCAGCGGGCAGCTATTTCGCATTTCTGCATGCTCATGCCGGCCCGGTTCTCAGTGAGAAACTCGGGCCAATGACGCCGCATCTTTGGATCAACGACGGGTTGATGGCGATCTTCTTTCTTCTTGTCGGCTTGGAGATCAAGCGCGAGCTTATCAGTGGGCGGTTGTCCTCCTGGCAGCAGCGCAGACTGCCAGCTGTGCCTGCGCTGCTCGGCATGGCACTTCCTGCTCTGATCTTTCTGATCGCATCTCGGCACGAGCCCTCCCTGTCCAACGGCTGGGCCATTCCTGCGGCCACAGACATTGCCTTTGCGGTGGGGGTGCTGGCGCTTTTGGGGCGGCACGCGCCTCCCAGCTTGAAGCTCTTGCTGCTGTCGGTGGCCATCATCGACGACATGGGTGCAGTGGCAATCATTGCCCTGTTTTACACCTCGTCCCTCGACATCGGAGCTCTGGCGGCTGCAATCGGCGCGGGGCTTGCCATGTATGCGCTAAAGAGAAACGGTGTGGAGCGGCTCTGGCCCTACTTGGTTCTGCTCTTGGCCATGTGGTATGCCACGCTTCTTTCAGGTGTCCACGCCACGATTGCAGGCGTTGTCGGTGCATTTCTGATCCCCTACGGCGCCAGTGCTAAGTCGCCACTGGTTCGCTTGGAGCACGGCATCGCTCCTTGGGTTGGCTTCGTAGTCGTGCCGATCTTTGGCTTTGCCAATGCCGGTGTGGATCTGTCTGGGATTTCGATGAGCGCCATTTTGGCCCCGCTGCCGTTGGGAATCGCTGCTGGGCTCTTCGTCGGCAAGCAAATTGGCGTGTTCGGAGGCGTTGCCCTTGCGGTCAAGACCGGGCTTGCTGAAAAGCCAGCGGGCGCATCATGGCTACAAATCTACGGCGTGAGTTTGCTCTGCGGCATTGGTTTCACGATGAGCCTCTTCATCAGCTCGCTCGCGTTCCCATTGGACCCTACGTTCGTTGAGGATGCCAAGGTCGGCATCTTGCTTGGATCGCTGCTTTCCGCGCTGCTGGGAGCGGTCGTCTTGAGGTTTGCACCCCGAAGCTAGAACAGGTTGCCGATCTGTATCTAAGGCATCTTGGCCCAAGTCCCGGCCAACCGAATCCGGTTGGCCGGGGCATTGATCAGCGAACGTGATCCAGGAACTGGCGGTGGCGCTCGTATTGGTCCAGCACATCGTGGATCAACTGCACCTTTGGCCAGCCCATAACGTCGTAGTCTTGCCCGCCTTCGCGCAGGTAGACCTCAGCCCGATAGTGGCGCGTGCCCTCGCTCACCGGGCGACGCGGGTCCTGCAACGCGAAGGTGGGCGGCTCGTAAGGCTGGGGACGCACCGAGTAGAAGAAGTCCATTTCCTCGCCATGGCCTACGCGAAGCCAGGCGCGTCCATCCTCCCCTTGGGTGACTTCAACCGGAAGATCCTGCTTGCGCAGCTCCACCGCGACCTCTTGGAGCGCGGGCAGCACCTGATCCTTGATGAAGCCGACGACCTCGATCTTGACGGGGTTATGCGCGAGCAGCTTAAGCCTGGCGCGCCAGTCATCGCTGGTGCCCGGAAGCAATCGTGCATCACGAGAAATCGAGCGCTTGGTTGCGTCCAGATGCATGGCTTTGAGAAGCCCCCAGCACATCAAGATCATGACGATCGTAAAGGGGAGGGCGCTGGCAATAGTCGCAGCTTGGAGTGATTCAAGGCCACCTGCAATGAGCAGGGCAACAGCGATGCCACCAACCAGTAGTGCCCAGAAGATGCGCTGCCAAACCGGAGACTCTTCCTCGCCCTTGGAGGTCAGCATGTCTATGACCAGGGCGCCGGAGTCAGCGGAGGTGACAAAGAACAGTGCGACGAGGACAACGGCAAGCGAGGAGGTGATCATCGTCAGAGGAAGGTGGCGCAGGAACTCAAACAACGCCATTGAGCTGTCATCTGACACTGCCTTGACGAGCTCTTGAACACCTTCGGAGCGAACCATGAACAAGGCCGAGTTGCCGTAGATGGTCATCCAAAGGAACGTGAAGCCCAGCGGCACCAGCAAGACGCCAACCACGAATTCACGCACCGTGCGGCCTCGCGAAATACGGGCGATGAACATCCCAACGAAGGGCGACCACGCAATCCACCAACCCCAGTAGAACAACGTCCAGCCGCCAAGCCAGCCACTGGGCTCATAGGCATACAGGTTGAAGGTCATTGAGAAGAGCTGGGAGGCATACATGCCAGTGTTCTGGACAAATGCCTGCATCAGGTGGACCGTGGGACCGCAGACAAGCACAAATGCAAGAAGCGCCACAGCCATGATCATGTTGATCTCAGACAGGCGACGGACACCACTGTCGAGTCCCGCAACGACCGACCCTGTGGCCACCAGGATGATGATGCCGATCAACGACACCTGGACGAGGGTGCTCACTTCCAGGCCAAATAAGTAGTTCAGTCCGGAGTTGATCTGCATTACGCCCAGGCCAAGCGACGTGGCCAGGCCAAAGATGGTGCCAAGGGCTGCAAACGTATCGACCGCGTGGCCAATGGGGCCGTGGATGCGTTCTCCAATCAGTGGATAGAGAGCCGATCGCACCCGGAGCGGCAGGTTGTGGCGATAGGCAAAGTAGGCCAGTGCCAGCGCAACAACAGCGTAGATGGCCCAGGCATGCACACCCCAATGGAAAAAGGTGATACGCATCGCTTGGCGAGCTGCCTCGGCAGACTCGGCCGTGCCTGTCGGCGGGGTAGCGTAGTGCATGATCGGCTCTGCCACGCCGAAGAACATCAGGCCAATGCCCATGCCTGCGGCAAAGAGCATGGCAAACCACGAGGCATAGCTGTAATCGGGGCGACTGTGGTCTGGGCCGAGCTTGATTCGCCCGTAGCCACTGATCGCAACACCGACCACAAATACTAAGAAGCCTGCGACCGATAAGATGGTGAACCAGCCCGCGTCGTTGGCGGTCCAGTTCTTAGCCGCTGTGAACCAAGTCGTCGCTTTTTCTGGAACGAAGATGGATAGCGCCAACAGTAAAAGCACGATGGCCGCAGTGGGAATGAACACCTGCGGCAAGATGCGCTGGCGAACAGGAGTGGATGGCGGAGCGGGGCTCTGCATAAATTCCTCCGGTTGATGATCGTTCAAGCTGGAATGCGGCTTGAGCTTAGAAGTAGAACCCAATGTTGAGGTTGAGTCGGCTATGCCAGCGGGAAGGGCCGCCGTCATCGATTCCGATGCCGTCGCCGCCTGCAAACCACATGTTCTTGCCAGCAATCCAGTCCACGTAAGTCAACATGATCCCTTTTTGCAGGCTGCATCCGGTGACGTTCTGCCATGACTCCCTCACGCCTTGGCTGCGTCCCACCGGGCGCGTCATGCTGAGGTTGTTGTAGCAGGTGATGTCATCGAGCCAACGCTTCTCACCGAAGGAGTAGGCCACGTTTGCGCTGGGGACATCGGCTTCCGACGCAATCTCGAAAGGGGCAAGAAACGCTGACATCGCAATCCTGTCGCCTGGCACGCTGTAACGGTAGCGAGCCCATTGCAGCTGAGTCGTCCAGCCATCGCGTTTCCACTGGGCATGCAGCGCTGCACCCTGGTGGCCATAGTGACGGCGGGTGGTGGTGTTCTGAACCTGACCGCTGAATGCAGAAGCCCCGAGCAGCAGCTCACCGTCATGCAAGGAGCTGGTGTGTTCGTATCTGAAATGAACGCGCTCCCGCTCCTTGTAGGGCAGATCAGCGGTCTGGGCCACGTCAAAGGAGTATCGGTCGTAGCGGGAGCCGCTTCCGTATTCATCGCCCGAGAACCAGCCGGCTATCCAGTGATGGTCGCCACTCCGATGGCTAACCGTCACGCCCGGATCGTAATCGTCTTCAATGCCAAGGTAGTAGCCTGAGCCAAACCAAAAGCTCTGGGAAACGGTAGGCAGAAGTCCGAAGGGGACCTGCTGGATGCCCGCTTTGAGCTGCGTTTGGTCGTTGAAATTCCATCCGGCGTAGGCATGGTGGACGGCATCGAAGCCGTCATACCAGCGATATTGGGCCGATAAGAAAAGGGGACCAGCGCCGGCTTCGAGGTCTGCGCGAAGCAGTTCAAGTTGCAAACGGCTTGTGGGGCCGTAGTCCAGCCAGCCATAATTGAACCGGACGGCACCACCCACATCGACAAACGGTTCAACCTGAGTGTCGGGCGCTTCTTGAGCATGGATTGTGTCTGTGGCCGTTGCCGCAGCACACAAAAAAATCAGGGGAAATACCTTCACGATAGTGTCCCGTGGCCTCCATTTTGCGAATGAAAGCGTCCAAGTCTAGCGCGTTAACGCGAGCCACCCAAGCGACGGATATCTTCCGCATGGTGCGCGCGGCATGATTAGGCAGCAACTGGGACGCATTGGGGCGGCATAGAACCATGATGCCCGTGAAAACGAGGGGAGGGCGTGGCGGGCGACTGTCGGAAGTAGTGATACGTCGCGCGTGCGGCCAATTGAAGGAGAGAAATGTGCCTAATCGAGTGCGGTTTTACGATCGCGACGGAAATGGAATACGGTTGCCTGAGGGGTGGTGGTTGGATCTCGATAGAGAGATCCCGTCGCTGGTGAGTGTCGCGAAAAAAATTGATCTGCCTATTTCCATTCGAAGCGACCAGCCCAATCTCAGCGCCTCATTCCTACTAGAAATCTTGGCCCAAGTTCCAGATGCGGTCAGGATTGAATGACGCAGATAGATCCGATTGAGCTCCATCGACATCAGTTCGGTTCCGCTGCGGCCTGGGGGGCGACAGCCTGTTGCGCCCTTTTGTGTTCTACGGTGGCGATTGTTCGAAGCTTGTCGCGATCCTGAGAGAAGCTAAGGGTCTGCAAGGCCCGCTCCAGAGACAGATCGGCGTAGCGCCGCGCCGCCTGGCGCGTGGTGGATGAGCAGCCAGCAGACAGTGCGGCGAAAGCTTTTTGGAGCCTGATGTTGACTTCAAGCGACCCTGCTGCATCAGTCGATATGGGCGCGAACACATCTTCAAACAGGTCATCCACATCAAGCTGAGCCATGTGCACGAACGGATATTGAACGTCCTTGGCCTCGGATCCGGATGACAAGGCGTCCCATCTGAGCAGCAGGCGCACACAGCTACCGATGACCGTAATGCACGTCCCTGGATCATTGACGGCCGGCGACAGCGCTCGCACACCAATCTCAGCAAGGACGACCAAGCCGTAACGCGGATCGTTCTCTATCCGACGAGAGCCGCCGATGGTGAAAGCTGCAAGCAATTGCGTTCTCTGGTCATCGTGAAGGGTGCCCCAGACACTGAGCAGCGCACGGTTTGGGGTTGCAAAGGTGCCGGGCTGACAGTTCACATAGACGATGAGCTGGTGTTGTTCTGCAACCGTGTTGAGGCGCTGCACATCAATGTGTTCAACATGGCCTACATCCGCAGCGAAGACATCGACCGTGCTGCTCGGAGCGACGCCGGAGTAGGGCGTAGCGCCAAGGAAGGGCTCTTCTGCACGCTGCTTCATGGATTTCAAGGTGGCTTGCTCGACAAGATCGACCGTTTCGCCGAGTCGTCCAAAGCGGGAAAATTGCTCGATGGCGCGGAGAAGCGTGACGGTGATGACGATGATGACCGCAATGGTCGCGCCAAAGAGAACAAGTCTGCCGCTGTCCCCGTAGATGCCGGTGCTCAGCGCAATGAGCCCGACGATGGAGAACAAGAACGCACCGATGAATGTGGCCAGCGTGCCTTGCGCTCGCGTATCTTCAATCAGGAGCCGGGACGCGCGCGGCGTGGCATTGGTCGACGCCGAGCCGTAGGCAGCGACCATGGTGGATAGGGCAAAGGTGGTCACTGTCAGCATTGAGGCGGCAAGGATGCCAAGGATGTTGCCAACTGAGCCGGCACCAATCCGCGTTGCCAGCCCCTCCGGCAGCACGAATTTAGCGCCCGCACCGGCCAAGGCAGTAGCCACGCCTAGAACGCCGTAGAGCGTGGATCGGAACCACATCCTCCTGCTAATCCTGAATAGGGCCAGCCGCCACTTTGTCATCATCGGACGCTTGCTCGTTATCTGTGTTGACAGTATCCCAGCCGCCCAGGCCTGTGTGCGTCAATACGAGGTGAGCAGGCTGCAATCCAGCGGCCATGGCGCCCAACTCCGTAGGGTGACACTCCCTGCCCGGGGCCTATAAAATCGAACTCCTTAGACCGGTTCGGAGCTTGGGTTTTTGACATTGGCATCTGTCCTGTCAGCCCTCTATCCATGAAGATTATTGTGTGTGGCGCGGGCCAGGTGGGGATGACGATTGCGCGCCAGCTGGCCTCGGAAGGTGTGGCGATTACGATCATTGACACCGATGCCGAGCTGATCAGGCGGGCGGATGAAAGCCACGACATTCGCGGGGTCGTCGGACATGCCTCTTACCCGGATACGCTCCGGGAAGCTGGCGCGATGGATGCTGACATGCTGATCGCTGTGACGCGTTCGGATGAAGTCAATATGGTCGCCTGCCAAGTCGCCTACTCGCTTTTTAAAGTAAAGCGCCGAATCGCCCGTCTTCGCCATGTGGGATACACCGCGCGCGATGCAAACGGCCTGTTTGCGGCTGAGCATCTGCCCATTGATGTGATCATTTCCCCGGAGGCTGAGGTTGCCGAGGGAATTACGAGGCGGCTTCGCACGCCAGGTGCCTTTACGATCCTCCCCTTGGCTCGCGGACAGTTGGAAGTGATCGGAATCGGTGTGACGGATCCAGATTGTCCGGCGATGGGTGAGCGCATCTGTGACCTTGAGTCAAACGGCAAGTTTGAGCACATCAGGGTCCTTGCCATAACCCGCAAGGGCATTACGTTCATTCCCACGCCGCAGGATCGCGCTGAGCTGGCGGACGAACTTTACATACTCGCGCGATCAGAGCGGCGCAAGGCGACGATGGCGCTTTTCGGGCACCGCGAGCGCCCCGTTGCCGAACTTGTGATCGCAGGTGCCGGCAATGTGGGCATGCACCTGGTTCGAAACATCCGCGCCTTGCTTCCGAAGGCGCGGATGACGGTCATTGAACGGGATCGGGATCGGGCACGCTACGCGGCGGAAACACTTGGTGGCGATGTTGTTGTGCTCCATGGCGATGCCCTGGATCGGTCAGTGCTTGAAGAGGCTCGGGTCGATCAAAAGGAAACTCTGGTTGCCGTAACCAACGACGATGAGTCCAACATCTTCTGCTCGCTCTTGGCGCGAAAATTGGGCTGCCGCCAGGCCGTGACACTAGTCAACAAGAGCACCTACGCCACACTTCTTCCCGGAATGGGCATCAACGCAGTCGTCAGTCCAAGCGCGGTGACGGTCTCGACCGTGCTGCGGCACGTCCGTCGAGGGGCCATTGTCGGTTTGCAGACGTTGCGCGAGGACTTTGGTGAAGTTATTGAAGCCACGATTGGTGCCGGAAGTTCGCCACTTTTAACGCACACCATCGGCGCGCTTGGTCTGCCGGAAGGCATTAAAGTTGGTGCCGTCATTCGAGAAGACCACCCACTTGATATGACAGCCGAGACCCGGATAAATGCGGGTGACAGGGTCGTGCTGGTCGTGGCATATGGCGAGATCGATGTTGCAGAGAAGCTTCTTGGCGGAGCGGGCGGGCGGTCGTTTTGAAAGCCAACAGTAGCGGGATGCGTTGGGCACCAGGTCAGACGTCAATACCGCACAATGGCTTTCGTCTGGTTGCGGCGATCGTTGGGCAAGTCCTGTTGGCAACAGCTGCCTTCATGCTGCTGCCCATGGTTGCGGATCTCTATTACGACAACCGGGATTGGTTGGCGTTTGGGATGGCCTCTTTGGTTTCAGCCGCCTGTGGCAGTGCGCTGAGCTGGGGCTATTGGCGCTCTCGCGGGAAGTGGGGCAAGTCGGGCCTGACATTGAGGCAGGCCTTCGCCCTGACGCCACTGAGCTGGGCTGCCGTGTCCGCCGTGAGTGCGCTGCCGTTTCTCTTCTCGGAACACCCGCAGCTTCGCGGACATCTTGCCAACGCATTTTTTGAAGCGATCTCCGGCATTACAACGACCGGCGCCACGGTCATGACGGGTCTTGATACCGCGCCCCCAGGCTTGTTGCTTTGGCGAGGGCTGCTTCAATGGATGGGTGGCATCGGCATTATCGCGACTGCCATTGCCATCTTACCCGCGCTCGGCGTGGGCGGCATGCAGCTGTTTCGCACGGAGTCCTCAGATCGCTCGCAAAAGGCCATGCCCCGGGTTCGGCAGATCGCCTCGACGATCGGGTATGCCTACATTGGTCTGACGGTTGTGGCCGGCCTGGCCTATTGGCTGGCAGGCATGAACCCCTTTGATGCCATCGTGCATGCGCTCACCTCGATTGCGACGGGCGGATATTCGACCTCAGATCAATCGTTCGGTCGATGGCAAGACAACGGGATCCAGTGGCTTGCCACGCTCTTCATGCTGTCAGGGACCTTGCCCTTCGTCTTGTATGTGCGGTTCTTGGCTGGGGACCGGAGGGCGTTCTTTGATCGCCAGGTCAAATCTCTGCTGGGGCTTCTGGCAGTGTCGGTGGGTGGGATTGGAACGTGGTTGGCTGCATCCGGCCAATATGGATTTGAGCAGGCTTATCGATTCGCGGCTTTCAGTGTGGTTTCCGTGGTCACCACCACAGGCTATGCCGTAACGGACTATGGCCAGTGGGGAGCGGCCGTCGTAGGGGTGTTTTTCCTGTTGACGTTTGTTGGCGGGTGCACAGGCTCCACGAGCGGGGGCATCAAGATCTTTCGCTTCGAGGTCATGGCAGTGATGCTTCGCGTCCACTTCCTACGCCTGCTTTATCCCAATGGGGTCTTTCCTCGGTCCTACGACGGCAAGCCGCTCTCCGACGAGGTGATCGGCTCAGTGGTGGCGTTTCTAACGGTGTTTTTGGTCTGCTATGCCGTCATTACGGTCGTGCTGCTTGGGCTAGGGTTGGACTTCCTAACCAGCGCCAGCGGCGCGGCCACGGCGCTGTCCAACGTAGGGCCGGGATTAGGGGAGACCATTGGGCCAGCAGGGACGTTCGCTTCGCTGCCAAGCGCAGCCAAATGGGTGCTGTCGTTCGCGATGCTGCTGGGGAGACTCGAGCTCTTCACGGTGTTGATCATCTTCCTGCCTCGCTTCTGGCGGGGATGACGTATAGTTCGTGCATGTGCGGATGCTTAGTTTCCCCGTGCCGAAAGCCCTTTTCTCCCCACACGCAGCTCGACCAATGCCGCACTCGTATTTGATCTTCACGAGCCTTGTCGCGCCGGGGCTAGAAAGCAAGAACTTTCCCGAGCTTTGGAAAGAGGCGGAGCGGGCGAATGCAGGGTGGGGTGTTACGGGCACCGTGGTCTTTGATGGTGAAATTTTCTTGCAGTATCTAGAAGGTCCGAAGTCAGGCTTGGACGTAATCTATCGAAGACTGGTTCGAGCAAGCTTCCATCGAGATACCACGATTATTGACCGTGGTCTTACGTCTTATCGCCGTTTTCCTGAGCCCCGCCTCGTTTGCTTGACTGTGACGCCAGAGGCCATGGCTCAGGCCCTTAAGCTAAGTGGCTTTCTTTTCCGGAGAAGGGGCCGGACTGCAAGAGCACTGCATCTTCTTGAACAAACCGTGACGTCCTTTTCGTCTCCACGATGGCTCACGAAACTAGACGGCTAGGGATTGGTGCCACGCGCTTGCCGTAGGACTTCAGCTACTTGACGAGCGAAGGGCTTGCATTAAGCTGGTTTTTTTTGGGATTACTTCGTGACTGTGAGCCGCGATCTGATTGGTGATATCGAGACGGCCGATGTGGTCGCCATCACAAAGATTGTTTGTGAGTCTGCCGACAGTGCGCGCTTGGCATGGGAAGTGGTTCACGACGCCATCAATGCCAAGCGTGAGGCGGTCATCGAAGCGTTGGTTCCCATGTTGTCCTCCAAGGACAGAGTTTTTGCCTTGGCGTTGGCGGCCGAGGAGGGGCTACTCAATGTTGTTCGTAAGCTTGTTCCACTGACTGAACCGAGGGCCAAAGACTCGATGGCGCTGGTGTGTGCAGCTCGGGCGGGGCGCAAAGATGTCGTGGAGCTATTGTTGCCCGTTAGTGACGCACTAGCGGATCACTCCGCTGCACTATACGAGGCAAGCGCCTGCGGGCACGCTGACGTGGTGAAGCTGCTAATTCCGCACAGCGATCCTTACGACAAGGACAGTCGAGCTCTTGCTCAGGCTGCTCACGGGGGCCATCTTCGTGTGGTCAAACTGCTGCTTCCGGTGTCGTCATCGATCATTTGTGCGACTCAGATATTTCCGGCGGCGGCTGGGCACGGGGCAACAGAGGTCGTCAAACTCATGCTTAAAGCTAAGCTGCCAGATGCCGCGCACACGTATGCAGCTGCTTTTGACCTTGCGGCAAGTAAAGGTCAATTTGAGGTCGTTGAGCTTATCTTGGGTGCAATTGATCAGCTCGGACGCCCGCGCCGTTTCGGCGAGAAGGCGATCTACGATGCAGCTAGCAAGGGCTACCGAGAGATCGCGGAGTTGCTGGCACCGACCGTAGGTCAAAGGGCGTGTAATGCTGCGTTGGTCGGAGCAGTCGGTCACGCGCAGCGAGAGACAGCCCGAGTTCTCTTTCACCATGCAAACTTGGATGAAGTCAGGGCGAGGCTGTTCAGTCCCGAGCACCACGCGCTATTGGACGAGCTTGCGGCTGAGGCGACTGCACAGCAGGATCGTGAGGCCTTGAACAAGCAGACCCAGCTGCCAATAGGGTCGCGTTCCAATATTCCGCGACTTTAGAAGGATCGTCGTGCTGTCCGAGTATTCAGCTTGCGATTGCGGCTGGGGGCCGAGGCAGGATTGAAGCGGAGCACTCTTTTCGCAGTCACGGATACATCTTCGCCGCTTTCCCGAGCTTTTCTTTGAACTGCCCGCGTTGATACACCGGGAGCACTACGGGCGGGTTGTATTTTGCCAGTGCCGCGATTTGACGCTCGCGCACCAGCTGCGGCGATCGATGAATGTAGTTGCTGTGTAGAACTGGAACTTTCTTGGAGATCGAGTGGCCCGTTATGAGAGCAATGTCCTCTTCATTGACGCCGGCGGCTTCTAACTCCGTCGCAAGCGTGTGGCGGAAGCCATGAAAGCCGACGCCTTTGGGGAAGCCAAGGTCCTTAAGATAGTTGCTGAGCTGGATGACGAGCGCCTGGCTGTATCTTGCGTTGGACTTGCCCGTTGCTTTGTTCACGCCTGCCGAAAGCTGCGGGAAGAGTCTGGGGTGCCCGCACGCTCGGATGTCGGCAACGAAGTCCAGGAGCCCAGCTTTTAGAAGGGTGGGGTGCACCGGTATCATGCGGATCGCACTCTTCCCTTTGAGGCGCTGCCGGGTTTGCTGCCCGTCGCTCTTGGCAAGATCGGCATCTTTGGTCATCCGAATGGCAATGCACCAGGTGCCCTGGTCTTGGATGATGTCGGCAACTTTAAGCTGTGCGACTTCATTGACCCGCGCGCCCGTATACAACCCAATCATCGTCGCCCACCAGCGATGTGGGAACTTGGATGCCCAAGCTCCGAAGGTGTCTGGATTGAAGATCTTCTGCAGGTCTGCGGGGCTCAGCAGCCGCTCCGCACTCTTGCTGCTTTCTAAAAGACTTGCCTTGACCGGGCGGAACGCGGCCATGGGCGAGTGAGGGATGGCTTTAGTGTTGACCAGCGCTTGAAAAAAGGTCGTGAGCATTCGACGATGAAGCTCTAAAGTCGCCACGGCGGGGGCAGGGGCGTTCGTTTTTCTGCCCAGAGCAATCAGCGCGTCAACTGTCATGCTTCGAAGCTTAGGATCATTGGTTAAGTTCGGAGGCGATGAGCGCAGCAAGTTCCACATTTGGTGGATATGGCGATGGTCAATCATCGAGACCGGGATGTCGCCACACGTCATCTGTAAGATCTTCAACGAGCGCGCAGCCGCTTTGGTCGTTGTGTCTTGCAACGCGCGGCGCGTCATGTCAGCCAAGTAGTCTGCAACTTCGTCTGCGAGCCGCCGCGCAGGGCTCGCGATTGGAAGCGTGTCTGGAAAGCGCGTGCTGTTGCGACGGCGTCGAGAGTTCTCTAGCTGCTGGATCGTAAGCTGCAAGATCTCGTAAAGCTGGATGCCAGCCTGGCGACTGTTGACGACGACGTCTCTCAGTTCGAGCTTGCCAAGTTTGATGCTGCTGATTTGAAGTGAGTCGTTGGCGCTGAGCGGTGTTTCGGGGTTGAAGTGGGGTAAATCAGAGGGCATCTACAATCCATATTTATGAAGGTAGACTGTTGATAAGAGATAAACATTTTCTGTCAATTGGCAATTCTTAACTATTTTATCGTGGATGGTTGATGCCCGGGCGTTGAGAAATCGCCTTGCAATCGAAGTAAATTTTTAAAGAATATTATTGCTAAGAATTGCCGTAGAACATTTGGGGCGTATAGCCTCTAGAGTTTATCTATGCAGTGTTATAAAAGAACTTGCCATAGTGTTTAGTTATGTATATGTGCCAAAGATAAATGGAATATAATATGAACGCAAGATAAATGAGTCGTGTTGGGCGCGATGCCGTTAATATCTAAAGATGGCCTTTAGGCGTTCTATAGCCCGGCCGGCTGGATCCATTCAGTGCGTGCTGACCGAAAAGTGGAAATAGAGAATAACGAGCGTTGACGGCGTCTCGCCCGTCTGGATTGCGTATCCAAATAGAAGGAGCTGCTGTCATATTTTGACGGTATGATGCTCTTGCCGGAAATGACTCCGGCTAACAAGGAAGTGTCATGAGTGACATTACGGCCGATGAGGCGCGTGCATTGCAGCAAAGCGCGGTAGGGAGCTCTGAGGAGCTTTGGGAAGAGTATGTGGACGTCATTCGCGCAAGCGCAACGATCGGCAAATCAGGCGCAACCGTTGGCTTGAAGCCGAAATTCACTGCTGTGCAGATGGCGGCCGCTGCCGAAATGCTCCGTCAGCGCGGTTTCAGTGTTCAGGAGAAGGGGGAACACCTCGACGTCTCCTGGGCAGATGTGCAGAGCGTCCACGCGCTCTGAGTTTGCTCTCACCAGGCAAGCGCGCTCCTTAGGCTATTGCGGCCCGAGGAGCGTTAAGCAAGTTAGAATAAGCGAGCTCAATTGATGCTCACGTCATGGCCCCCCTTCGCCGGAAGAAGACTGCTCGCTTTTCTGAGATCGCCGTTGCGGCAGGAGTGAGCGCGAGCACGGTGGATCGGGTCTTGAACCAGCGGGGAAGTGTCTCGGACGCCGCGCGCCGGCGCGTTATTGAAGCAGCCAAACAGCTCGGTGTGCCTCGCATTCTCCCAAGCTCGACCCATGGGCTGTTGCGCTTTGATGTGGTGCTTGGCTACGAGCGCGACAATGCTTACTACCAAAGCCTGGATGCGGCCGTGCAACGGCATGCTGAGCTCCTGGGAACACGCGTCGTGGTGCATCGGCATTACTGGACGCCTGATCGCGAGGCAGACATGCTCGCCTTCATCCATCATCCGCCCTACCCACGACACGGTTTGATTGTGGCGGCGGCAGATACTGACTCCATGCGCGCTGCGCTTTTGGCTCAGCAGCAGTCGGGCGTGGAAGTGGTGACTCTCACCAGTGACATCAGCGGATTAGCTGGAAGCCACTACACCGGCATCGACAATCGCATGGCCGGCGCGACCGCAGGCTATCTCCTTGGTGGGCTAGCCAGGGCACCTGGCCGCGTGGTCCTGATGGTCACCTCCATGGCTTGGCTTGCCCATATTGAGCGAGTAGAAGGGTTTACCTCCGTTCTCGCCGCGCGACATCCTCAGCTCACTGTCGATGCCCCGGTCGAACACGGTGACGACCCCGAACGCGCCCGGGCCCATATGCGCACGGCGCTGCGAAAGGAGGGGCCGGTCGTGGCGCTTTACAACACCGGGGTCGCCTCCGCTGGGATCGTCTCCGCGCTGGGTGCAGCGCGCTCGATTGAGCGACCCGTGTGGCTGACCCACGAGGCTACGGCCGAGCATCGCTTGTTGATGGGTCAAGGCCACATTGATCTTGTGATTGATCAAGATCCCGATGCTCAGGTCTTGGCGGCCTTGCAACGCCTCTTGCACGCGTGCGGAGAGGTCGAAAGCGTCTCGGTAGGGCCCACACGCTTTCGCATTGAGACCCCCGAAAATAGCATCGATCAAGCCTGATAGGCCCAGTAGCGCTTGGCTTTGGCGATAAATCGTCACGGTCAAACACGCGTCCTCCTGACTTTGATCTAGGCTCCCCGCTTTCGTGCAGCAGGGGCATGCCCCGGAGCGGCTTGTGTCTGGCCGCGCTGCGTTCTTGTCTGGATCCGTCTGATGAAACTGCCTGTTTGCTGGACGCTGGGGTTGCCGTTGCTGGCCCTGTTGTCACTTTGCCCCGACCTTGCTGCCGCCGCTACGCTCACCACGTCGACCCCGGCTCGACAGGCGCTGCAAGCCCAGGGTGTGACGGTTGATATTAACTACACCTCTGAGGATGCCGCCAATCTCAGTGGAGGAGCGAAGCACAGCTTTGCTCATGCCGGACAACTGGGTTTGGGTGCGCAGCTCGACTTGGACAGGCTTTGGGGTTGGCCCGATACTAAGGCTCAGGTTGCTCTGTCGTTGCGAGATGGAGATAACCTCAATACCCGCGCTGGGTTGGGCCAGCAGCTCCATAGCCAAGAAGTGTTTGGACGCGGATCGATTTGGCGCTTGGGAAGCCTCTGGGTGAGTAAGCGCTGGGCAAGTGCCGGTATGAAGCTCAAGGTCGGTCGCATGGGCGTGGGGGAGGACTTCAACACGCTCGATTGCATGGCCATGAACTTGACGTTTTGCGGCAGTCAGCCTGCGATGATTGTTGGCGACTACTGGCTCAATGGCCCAGCAAGCCAATGGGGCGCGGTGATGGAGTTCTCGCCCGATGACGCGCGCTATGTGCGCTTGGGGGTCTACCAGGTCAACCCGCGCTATACCGATGAGCAAGGCGGCGGGCTTCGCCTGGCGCCCTCTGGCACGGTGGGAACCCTGACACCGATTGAGCTTGGATGGAACGGAAATACTAACGGTCTAAGCCATCACTATGCCGTGGGGGCTTGGTATAGCAGCGCCCCTCGCGCCGATGCGTGGCAAGACGTCCACGGCCAAGCCTGGGCCGACAGCGGCTTGGCACCCGCACTGAGAAGTGGAGCGTATGGCGCTTGGCTGAGCGTGCATCGGCAGCTCACCCACGGCAATAGGAGTTCGGATCAGGCCGGGCTTGAAGTGAAGTTTGATGCCGTTGGCACCGACCATCGCACGAGCGCAGTTGTAGGCACGGCGCATGCGATCTTCATCTACACCGCTCCTTGGGCAACGCGTCCTTCGGACCAGATCGGTATGGGCGTTGGGGCCACCGAGATCAATCCACGAGCCAGGCAAGAAAGTGGAGACGAGCGGTCGAGCGCCAACATCGAATACACCGCCGAAGCGTTCTTTGCCTATCACTGGCATCCAGGTGTGGTGCTGCAACCGGTGGTGCAATACGTCGTTCACCCAGGCGGGCGCTCGTCGACGCCCGACGCTCTGGTTGTGGGCCTAAAGACACAGCTGTCCTTCTAAGTGCCGAGTCATAACCGGATCTGCTTTGACGAAATATCGTCAAACATTCCCGGCCTGAGGCTCGATCCGCCGCGACAATATGCCACTTGCAACCTGGCCGTGACTTCTCGAACCAGGCCAGTCTTAGCCAGGAACGGATGATGAAACGACGCCAAGCCTTGCTCACCATCGGTGCGGTGGTTGCCGCCCCGGTCGCCAAAGTGGTTGCCGATGAGCTCAGCGCCTACCCGCACGACATGGCGCTCGATCCGGCGTTTTTGCCGTCTCCTGTGCACAGCGGGCAAGCATGGCGCGTCCTGACCGACCCTGCCGATCGAACCACGCTGGCCGCTGTCTTTGATCGCCTGATCCCCAGCGATGACTTGGGCCCTTCGGCAAGCCAAGCTGGTGCCTTGGAGTTCCTCGACGCCCAGCTTTGGGGCCCTTTTGGCAAGGGCGCGACGCAATACAAAACTGGGCCCAAAGCGCCGGGTGAAGATGCCTTGATGCAAAAGCCCCAGTTCATCGCAACCCCACGCGAGCGCTACGCAACGGGCATCCAAGCACTTAACACCTACGCCAAGCGGGCCAATGGGGCGTTGTTCGCTGCGCTGCCGGAAGCCACCCAAGACCAGATCTTGGCCGGCATGGAAGACGGCTCGATCCAGCTGTCTCGCGAGGTCAACACCAAAGCATTCTTCGAGCTTTTGCTCATGAATGTGCGGGAGAGCTATTTCGCTGATCCCATGTATGGCGGAAACCGCGACATGGTGGGCTGGAAAATGATCGGCTTCCCTGGCGCTCGTTATGACTATCGACTCTATGCCGACCGCACGGGCCAAGCGCTCAACCTGACGCCGGTCAGCCTCATTCCTAAGGACTGACCGCGCAAGCGGCAGTTCCTCGCACGACAAGAAGAATCTCATGGCAAGCAAACGCGCTAAGGCTGATGTCGTCATCGTCGGCCTGGGTTGGTCCGGCTCATTGATGGCCGAAGAGCTCACCCGGGCTGGACTGAATGTGGTGGCCATTGATCGTGGCCCTTGGATGGATACGTCCACGCACACCCCGCCTGCGGTCGACCCCGATGAGCTGCGTTGGGGACAGCGCAAGGAGCTCTTTGCGCCACCGCGCGAAAACACCGTGAGCTTTCGCAATCGCTTAGACCAGATCGCAGCGCCGCTTCGCGACTTTGGCATCTTTGAGTTGGGCGGCGGGGTGGGTGGTGCTGGCTTCCATTGGGCGGGCATGGCTTGGCGGTTTAGCCCGTGGGATTTTGAAGTGCGTAGCCGAACCATTGAGCGCTATGGCAAAGCCAAGGCGGACGATGGCGAGTTGCAGCTCCAAGACTGGGGCGTGACCTACGATGAGCTCGAACCGTTTTATGACCGCTGGGAGCGCATCGCCGGCGTGTCGGGTCAGGCGGGCAACATTCAAGGCGTAATCCAGGCGCAAGGCAATGTGTTTGAAGGGCCTCGCAGCCGCGACTATCCCGCGCCCAAGCTCAAGACGCTTCGGATGATGGAGCTCTTCAACGACGCCACGACCCGCATGGGTTTGCATCCCTTCACGATCCCCTGCGCCAACATATCTCAGCCTTATGTGAACCCCCTTGGGGTCACCATGGGTGCTTGCACCTATTGCGGCTTCTGCTTGGCCTATGGCTGTGGCAACTTCTCAAAATCTAGCCCCCAGGCGTGCATCTTCCCCGTCCTGATGCGCCGGCCGAACTTTTCGGTCATCACCAAGGCCTGCGTGACGCGCGTAAACAAAGCGGCCGATGGGAAGACTGTCACGGGCGTGACCTATGTGGATGAGCACGGAACGGAGGTCGAGCAAGAGGCCGACATCGTGTGCCTGACCGCGTTCCAGGTCGACAACGTGCGCTTGCTCCTCAACTCCAAGATCGGCCAGACCTATAACCCAGCGACGGGCGAGGGGACCATTGGCCGCAATTTCAGCTTCCAGACCATCTCCGGCACGGACATGTGGTTTGAAGACGAGCAGATCAATCCGTTCATTGGCACGGGCGGGCTTGGATCGCAAATTGACGACTACAACGGCGACAACTTCGATCACGCCAAGCTCGACTTCATTGGTGGGGCAGGCATGCTGACGCTTTCACGCGATGGCGCGCCCATTGCCAAGGCCGCCAACTTGCCGCCAAGCGTGCCGCGTTGGGGCTCTGGCTTCAAGAAGGGCTACGCCAAGTATTACCAGAACTACGGCGTGATCTTTAACCAAGGCTGCTCCATGCCAACGCGCTTAGGTTCGCTGGATTTGGATCCGAACTACAAAGATCGCTTCGGTGTGCCCTTGCTGCGTTTGACGTATGACTATGCGCAAAGTGATCGCAACATGGCAGCATTTACCCGGGACCGCGCCGTTGAGATCGCGCGCGAGATGGGCGCGTCGCATGTCTCGGCGTTTAACTTTGCCGACAAGGCATTCACTACTGCGATTGTGGCCTCCGATCATGTGGTGGGTGGGGCCGTGATGGGGGCTGACCCCAAGACGTCCGCTGTGAACACCTGGCTTCAAAGCTGGGACGCACACAACCTCTTTGTGGTGGGCGCTTCCGCATTTCCCACCAATGCTGGCTACAACCCGACCGGCACGCTTAGTGCGCTGGCCATTCGCACCGCCCAGAAGATCCACCAAGACTACGTGCGCGACCCGCGCCCCTTGGCAGGAGCCTGAGCCATGGTTCGCTGGAAGAAAATCAGCTTGGCGGTTGCCCTGGTTGCCCTTGTTGTGCTGGCCACGCTGGCCTGGACACGCTTTAACACGAAGCGCTCGGCCGTAGCCAACGACACGGTGACGCTTGCCCAAGTGCGTGGCGCAGATCGTGCTGCCGTGGCACGCGGCGCCTATGTCATGCGCACGGGCGATTGCATGGCGTGCCACTCGGCAGGGCAAGGTGAGTTTGCCGGTGGCTACAACATCGACACGCCCTTCGGCCGCATCGTGTCATCCAACATCACACCCGATCCCGAAACGGGGATCGGCGGTATGACTGAGCGCGACTTCTTCAATGCTGTGCGGCATGGCCAAGGGTCCAAGGGGCTTCTTTACCCCGCAATGCCCTATACGGCCTACCAGCGCCTGACCGATCAAGATATGCACGATCTCTGGGCCTACATGTCCACAGTTGCCCCGGTCCACAATGAGATCGAAGAAACCGCAGGGCTTGGCTTCCCCTTCAATATTCGCTTGGTCATGGCCGGGTGGAACCTGCTCTTCTTTGACAATCGCCCCTTCACGCCAACGCCGGGGCTGAGCATTGAGCAAACGCGCGGGCAGTATCTGGTCGATGGCGGCACTCATTGTGCGGCGTGCCACAGTCCGCGCAATCTGTTGGGCGCTGAGAGCGGCAAGGGTTATATGCAAGGCGGGAACTTGGGACTTTGGTATGCCCCTGACCTCACACCGAACCCACACACAGGCCTTGGCGGCGCAAGCGAAGACAGTGTGGTGGAGTATTTGCAAACCGGCTCCAACGGGGTGGCAGTTGCCACAGGCCCCATGGCCGAAGCCGTAGAGCACTCGTTCCAACATCTGGAAGAGTCCGACATTCGCTCGATTGCCCGCTACTTGCAAACCCTCCCTGCTTCCCCTGGGAGGCGGCCGCAAGCTATCGCGCAAGACACGCCTGCCATGCAGCGCGGAGCGCTGCGCTACGAGGTCAACTGCTCGGCTTGCCACGGCGTGAGGGGGGAGGGGATGGGCGGCATGACCGCCGCGTTTGCGGGCAACCGATCCTTGCAATCGGATGATGCGACCAGCTTGATGCACGTCATGCTTGTAGGCGGGCGCGCAGCGGCGACGGAGGCCAAACCAACAGGCGCCGGCATGCCGTCCTTTGCCTGGAAGATGAGTGACCGGCAGATCGCTGAGACGCTAGACTACATCCGAAATTCCTGGGGCAACGCAGCCAAGCCCGTGGACGAGGCAGAGGTCGCGCGCCTCCGGTCGGTGCTCTCGGCAAGAGATCAGCTGCCTGCGAACTAGCAATGGAGCCGTTCGCATTATTAAGCGCCAATCGTGGTGGCCGGAAGCCGGGTCAGTCTGTTTCCCGTTCGGCCCCGGTGATTGCTGGGCAGCGGGCCTTAGGCAATGCCATTCGTCGTGCACGGACGAGCCGTGGGCTCACACAAATTGAACTTGCCGAGGCGTTGGGGATGCATCGCACGCAGCTTGGGCATGTTGAGCAGGGGAAGAAGGACTGCCAGCTCTCGACCCTGATGCGCTTGGCAGACGCTTTGGGATTGCCACTGTCGATGTTGGTCAGAAGCGCTCAGCTGTGAGCTCCAAGAGGATGCATGGGGCGAGGCCGTTGGAGCGTCGAGGCGTTCGTGCAAACGCCAGGGCATCGGAGCTGCGCAAACTTGCTCAGCCTCCATATCCAGGTATGTTTCGAGGTTTACTGACCATGGCATTGACAGTGGCAGCGTTGGCCGGATTGGGTGTGATGATGGGACTCTGTTCGGGCGCGGCGAGGTTGACGCATGGGCCATCCGGCGTCAGGTCTACGCCACCTTTATCATCGACAACGACGATGGCGCCTACTTCCAGAAGCTCAGGCAAGAACGCCTTGATGACCGTCCTCGGAACCAATAGCCATCCGGCGTCACCTCCCTGCAAACCCTCACCTACCGTTTCGAAAAACGGGGTGCGTGACTCGCTAAGCCGATGCGAATACTGACGGCGTTTCAAGACTTCGCTCACAATGCAGCGCTGATCTAGCCGATTAACCGGGAGGGTGGTCGCATTCCCATGTTCATAGACCATGTAGTGCACCCAGTTTATCGCTTCAACGAGGATGTGGAGGTCCTCTTCTGACATGGACGTTAGCCGCGCGGCTGCTCCCAGTGTGTCCGCGTCTTCGGCAAACTCTTCATAGCCGGAAAGGCCAGCCTTGGCCATGAGCCGGCAGGTGAACGCTAATAGCATGGTGAACTGGAAATGGCCATTAGATGTGCTTGCTGGCTCCCTTCGGACGGAAAGAAGGCCTGGCGTGTCAATTTTCTTGGCCTGAAAGAGCGCAACTTTTGCGCGCTCGTCATCATGACCTATGACGAGGCAAAAATCGGCACCTGTGGCAGTCTCGCTCAATGGCGAGTGGGCCCCGCCGTTCTTGCGAAATGTTCCAAACCGAAAGTCCGCGATGCCGGTCGACGCTTGACCATTAAAGGCGGCAAGCAATGGGGCCGCTATTGCCGTTCCTCCAAGGATAGTAGAGGTGTAGCTCTCCTCATCATAGTCCTGGACACCTGCAATCGTCTTGGTGCGTTGCATGGTCCAAAGGAGGGCCAAGTGCATGGGGTCGGTTGGCGTCGTTTTAGACGCGAAGTCATCGCTCGAACCCATCGGGAGCTCTCATTCTGAAAACGCGAACATAGCATTGCCGCAACGCAGGGGCGAGTCGCCAGCTTAGGCTACAAGCTCTCTCGATAGATTCGTAGTGCGTCAGGCGAGCGTCGGCCAACGGCTTGTAGAAGCTTCCCACCGCCGAAAACGGCGCCTTCTCCCTCATTTTCAATGCACTGGACCAAGCGTTCAGACCAATCTGAGGGGATACATTCGGTCGTGATGATTGGGCCGGCTAAGAGCGAGCTAAGAACGCAGTTGCCTTCCTTTCTTGGGCGGCCTTCGTAGCTGCGCAGCGCGTCAAGCAATGAGACTTGCGTTGCGAGATCTGCATCCATGAACAGGTCCATAAAGCGAGATCTCTGCCGTTCGTTTTCAAGCGCAAAGGCGACATACCAGCACCACTCCGCCCAGAAGTGTCCTAAGGTATCAAACCGAGGGGACTCGCTTCCTGCGCGCCATGCTCGCCAAGTGCTATCCCCTTCAAGAACGACCCCGTCGCCGTCGCGTGTCAGGCTCATGCCAAAAGGCTCGATGGCATCGTTGGCGTCTTGCAAGCGTGGAAAGAACATTTTTGGGCTCCGTTGGATATCCTTTGGTAGGCCAAAAATAGGGCTTGTCAAGTGTGCTCAGTCTTGCCAAGGCGCCCAAACCCTTGAGCGCCTGGGGAGCACCAGAAGCGTCAGGGTGTAGTCGAACTGGTCAGCGCTGATCTTCATTTCCTTAAGGCTGAGCCCGTCTTCTGCATGCTTGAACCACACGCGTGCGGGAAGCTCCACACCCAGCCGTTCGTGCGCGATCTGACTGTTAGCAGCCAAGGTATCCTCACCGATGGCAATTGCGCTTTGCCGCGCACGGAAGAACGCGCCACCAGCCCGTGCCGATCGGCTCGAGATCGACCAGTTGATGAAGCCATCGGTGTGAGAAATGAGCACGGCGCAATGGTCGGTGTGGTCGATCCAGCGCAATGCAGCAGCAGTTAGCGATACGCCATACCGATCGGCGCAGTCTGCGAGCACCTCAAAGTCGGCGCCGTCCTGTGTGCTTTGGCGGAAGTCATCCAGGGGCATCAGAAGCGTTGCCGCAAAGGCGTTGGCCTGGGCTTCCATTGATGCCTCTTGCTCGGTCAGACTCACCATGTCTTGCGTGGCGCACTGAAAGCCGTTGATGCGGTCTTGTCGGTGCAGCAGGTAGTGGCCAAGTTCGTGAGCTTGCGTGAAGCGGATGCGACCAGCAGATTTCAGCGTCTGGTTGTAAAGCAGCATCCACTTGCTCCGAGTGTCGTTCGGGAACAGTGCGCCTTCAAAAGACTTGATGTCAGCGGATTCGACGTCGGTGATGGGGTCATCCCAGTGGAAGATCTCTGCCGCCCCCTTGGCTAATGTTACAACGTCAACTGGAAAACGAGGGTCCCCGTGTGCCGCCGACATTGCGTTGAGCAAATGCGTCAGACGGTAGGCAGCTTTAGAGGCAGTTAGCACATCAGCGTTCATTGGCCAATCCTTTGGCAAAGTTAGGACTTCTTGAAGGTTTCCATGATCCTGCGCATCTGCTCTTTGGCGGTTGAGTCAAGCTCGCCGTAGTTCCTAAAGAACGCTTGGTCGAGATGCCGCTCCTCAGGACTTGTCGCTTCCTCATCCAGGAAATAGGACACATCCATAGATAACGCCTTAGCTAAGGCGGCGAGCTTCTCAACCGACGGGCGAGGGGACTCTCGGTTTTCCAACTCCCACAAATAGCTCTTACTCATGCCAGCAGCATCAGCGAGGGAGTCAAGTGTGAAACCCTTTTCGCGCCTTAGGTTCTTGATTTTATTGCCAAAAATGGTGGACATCGACGGTTCCTTGGAGGCCGGCACAGCGCCAAGTGCTACTATACCGAACAAAAGCTTTGACAGGAGCGAACGATGGGGCAAGATCGTCCTGAAAGTTCGCTCCACCGAACAAAAAATATTGCTATAAAAACGTGACTCAGTTCACATTCCAACCAGGAGTCGTGCTAGAGTCCAACGCAAAAGGGCCCAACCGGAAGGTCGAGCCCAAGATATAGGGGGTGCTAATTTTTCCAACACAACATGCAGTGGTTCAGAAGATCACTGCGTGAAGCAAAAAACCTCACCTGTACGGCGTTCAGCCGGTGGGGTCTTTAAGATTGGCTGCCTCGTAAACAGCCGTAAAAGTATAGCGCTCCGCAAAAGAGTGTCAATACACCAGTCTTGAAGTTGTCGGATGAGCGCCCTCAACCAAGAGGACCACCGGCCGTGTCTACAACGACCGCTACCCCTCGTCCTGGCTACAAGCTCATCTTCCGGGCAGTCATTACCTTGAAGAACGGCAAGAAGCTCCACGCTTCTGCTGCGGGCTTGAAAGCTTGGCCGATCTGGGTTCCTGACGTGTAGTCAGGTGATGTGCGGGGCGGCGATGCTGCCCCGCCTTCAACGGTCAGGACCAGTCGCCTCTTGTGCTTTTCTTCCTCAACTGTCGAGAACTTCAATGGCTACCAATCCACCGAAAGGCGACGGTCACCGCAATGGCGCGGTGCGCAACCGGTCGCAAACCCAGACCCCGGCCGGCAATTTCGTCAAGCGAGACACCGGCACCGGGCGCTTCATGGACGTTAAAGCAGACAAGACGCCCTTCAAGGGCGTGCGCAAGGAAAAGTAAGTAACGGTCGGTGGTGCTCAGGCGCCACCGACCACTTAGCTGCTGTCAATTTCAGGAGAAGCGCTTTGCCGAACTTCATCATCAACCAAAACGCCCAGACCAACGGCGATCACGAGGTGCATAACACCACCACGGGATGCACCTTCATGCCACTGGCAGCTAATCAGATCAGTCTGGGCTCTCATTTGACTTGCGGGCAGGCTGTGGCCGACGCGAAAGCCCGTTGGCCGCAGAATCGCATCAACGGGTGCTATTACTGCGCCAACGCGTGCCATACCAGCTGATGCGTCATCCAGGGTGCCGGCCTATGCCGGCGCCCTTTCTATTGCATGCCGAAAGCGCGACAGCCGAAGCCAAGGCTGATGCTCTTCAACCGAGTCGAGTTCGCTGAGGAACGTGCGTGGTGTTTGGCCCCGGCTGGTCGCCATGCTGAACGTAAGAAAACGATGAAAAGGCGCGCCAAATCCCATGGCCTTTAGGCGTCGGCAAAGGAGCGGGCAGCTCGTCCAAATACGTCTTGCTCTATAGCCAATTTGCCTCATAGCTGGATGCTCAATCAACGGAGCATCTATGGCCATTTACCACACTCGCGTCAAAACGTTCAGTCGCGCCAAGCAACACTCAGCCGTCGCGGCTGCTGCCTATCGTGGCGCACTCTGTCTCACCGATACACTGACCGGTATCGTTCACAACTATCAAGGTCGTTCAGGCGTCCAGCGCGTCATCTGCATCAGTCCCATCGGCGCGCCTGAGTGGACCGAAGATCCTCAGCATTTGTGGAACGCAGTCGAGGCTGCTGAGAAGCGCAAAGACAGCACGGTGGCTCGCGAGTTTGAATTGGCACTCCCTCACGAGCTCAGTGACGATCAGCGCTGGGAACTTGCACTGGACGTGGCCCGGAAGCTCGTGCTGCGCTTCCAATTCGCTCTCCAAGTGAGCATGCACGAGCCGCCTAAGAATGCGGATGCGCGCCACTACTACGCCCACCTCCTGGCAACGACACGCAGAGTGGATGCGCAGGGACTCGCTCAGAAGACGCGTGAGCTCGATGGCGTCATCAATGGTAAGCCACAGGTCGAATGGATTCGCGCAACCATTGCCCAATCAATCAACGACCACCTTCGACAGGCCTCAGATGCAGCGCGAGCGGCGCTAGTTGCGGCGCAATCGAAGGTTCGACCCACATCTCCGGGGCATTTGTTGTCGAAGCTCGTCAAAGAGTTCGAGAGCGCAATGCTGGCTCAGAAGAGAAAGGATGTAACTCAGGCATGGTCTGGTTCTGACGATTCGGTTTTCTTGAACAACAACGATGCAGTGCTAGCGGCATGGCAAAAAGCGAACAACGCACCATCGCAGCGCCTGCCGTAGGGCGTCGACAACGTCGTGCAAGAGTCCCGACAACGAGTGGTCTGCTTGGTGCCTCGCGCACCAAGCACGCTGTCATCGCGCCATCTGGCTGGGCCCAGCACTCAGTCCCGCGTTAAGCACCTAGTTGTTACTGGTTGGTCAGCCGTCAGTGCAGGTAGGGCGCGATGACTGCTCGACTGAGCGCATGAAGATCATAGCCGCCTTCCACATATCGCTCTAAAGCGACATGGATGCGGGCGTCGGGTTGCTCTCCGCGATCGGCTAGGCATCGGAGCCAGAAGCGCACATGTTTTCGGCGCGATTCTGTTGTGTTTGGCTCGAAGTCGGGAAAGTCTGAGGTATTTGGATTGCAGGGAAGTCTATTCATGCCTGATTCCTAACAGGAATCAGGATGTTGTCAAATCTCCCGTGGACCTACGGATGAAACGGACAGAAAACTTGCGCGGTTCACCGTCGGACTGCTGAAGTGTGGATTGACATACTTATGGTTGACGATAGGTTGCCCACTGGGGGATGGCCATGGAAACGATCAATCAATCTAGCGGTTCTATCATTGCAGATGAGGCTGCGAGTGTTGTGTATTTCCGCAGAGCAGGCCTTTTGTTGTCGCGCGCCGACGCTTGTGACAAGCACTTAAGGGATCGCTGGTGGCTGACGAACGAATCAGGCGGCATCTTCTGGTATGCCAATGGAAGTAGTACGGTTTCGTCACTGACCGAGGTGTGGGAGCAATGGTGGCTCAGGTGGATGAGGATCTGTTGGCATGAGCGCGCCGCCCGCAAATTCGCTCGCGCCTATCTAGATGGGGGTGCTGTGATGAAGGCCGACGTCGAGGCATGGTTGGCTAGCGGTGCTTATTCCCCATCGGCAAGTTCGCAAGAGACCTGGCCTTGGAGATCGGCACAGGCCAGCTTTGCAGGCGGCCCTATCCAATTGGCAGGCTGGCCTTGGCATGAGCCTATGCCCTCGTCACGACATTGCCCTGCCATGATCGACCCTGATCGGTGGATGGAGAGGGCCCGACTCAGCTCGGAGATATCGTCCCGGCAGCCTGGGGCCTTCGTGTCAAACCTTCGCCGCCATATTTTGCAAGAGGAGTTTTTCTTGGAGCGCGATCGCGCCATAGCTTCGGCACACGCATTGCATAGCGAGGTCAGCGTTGTTGTCGGGGGCGGCTCGATCCAACGTCTATGACCTAGCGTAGTGCGGCTTGACTGCCTCGGGAGGTTGCTGCGAGAGTGCTGGAATGCAGACCAAAGCCATCGCACTCCTCATAGTTCCGCGTTTTGTGCCGGGTGCAAAGCCTCTGCCCCGAGCAAGTCTTAGCCCAAGCGATGTGGAGGTCCTTTCCGCCGCATTTGTTTATCAAGAGCAAACCGCTGAGGTCGGATCCCTCGCCCACACTATTCTTGATGAACTGGTTAAGAAGGACTGCTGGCTTCTTTGCACCTGTAAAGGCGATGAGCTCTCGCTGGCGCCCATACTTTCCATCGCTCGAAAGCACTCAGCGGTCCGGCCTCTGACATTGGTGAGAAATAGCCGCCGTGGTTTGCATGACGCGGCATGCCGATTTCATCGGCTCCCAGGTGCAGCTCAGGGTCACAGCCTTGCCGAGCGCGAGGCCGTCGTCGCATTGGGGGTTTTGAGATCAACTGATGGTTCGACGGCGAGTGGGCCGAAGCGTAAAGGTTCAACGGGCACATCGAAATCCACATCGACGCCGCGACTGGCCCGCGTTCTTTTTACCTTGTTGGAGCGTGCCGGCCTGAATCGAGTCCTCGCCAGTTCCCGATCCATTAGTCGCGACGCAACCAAGCTTATGGACGCTGCGCAGGGCCTTTGGATGGACAAAGAAAAGACCGTAGCAGCGACTGGTTTTATCGGTCCCAATCTGTATCGCCTTGATCAGATTGCAAGGAGGGTAGAGGGCGCGTCCAACTGGCCAAGATCGCTGTCGCCCCATGGGTTTGTCATCGGC
Organism: Stenotrophomonas sp. GD03877; assembly: GCF_029840555.1. Lineage (NCBI taxonomy): Bacteria > Pseudomonadati > Pseudomonadota > Gammaproteobacteria > Lysobacterales > Lysobacteraceae > Stenotrophomonas > Stenotrophomonas sp. GD03877. The sequence goes on from NZ_JAOCCT010000015.1 coordinate 102,709, forward strand.
CTTTGTGACCGAGAGCTTGATGTGGGCGGAAGCACTCACTTGATCGATCCCTTTGACCGAGCTGCTCCTCCACACTCCTGGGAAGTGAAAGGTCGGGTTCGTTTGCCCGGTCCAGGAACGATTGGACCCTATTTGGCTATTGGCCTCGTTGCCAAGGTGGCCGGGAAGGAGTCGGCCGAGATTGTTCAGGCGTATGTCCATCCTGCTTACGATTTCGAAAGCCTGTTGCTCGTCGACTCAGACTTAGAACGCCAGACGCTTGCCATTCTCATTGAACGGCAAGCTGACATGAAAGAGCGCAAAAATCCCTACTCGATCATCAAGCCCTATGTGGACCTCATTGAGCCTGAATCCAACACGCCCTACCGCCCGGATTTCGTTGTTAAAGCTGGAAGTCGCGAGATTGCGGTGGAAACGATGGGTTACGTGGATGAGGAATATGTGGCAAGGAAATCCCGAATGCACGAGGTCATGCGTAGCCGCTATGACGAAGTGATCGAGCATCGCCCAGGGATCAACGACGATGATTTGCGGGCCAAGATCGAGGGATTTGTCGGCTATAAGCCTGCCTGACGTCATCTTCACCCTCGTGTCGACTCAGACGCCAAACAGATGGCCCTAGGATATTGCTAACCGCTGCCTCCCCAGCGGACGCATCTGCCAGAGTTGGCAGTTGGTTCCGCAGGCCGAGGTTTGATTGACTTGCCGTGGGCTCTGTCAGTCGGTTGCGGGACCTCAGGTATCGGTCTCGGTGCCGGGACGGCGAACAAGCCGTGGCGTGCCCCCTGTCTGCCACGGCGCGATGCTTTGGGTCGTGTGCACTCTGCGTTCGCTTTCCTGTGCTCAGATCAAGCAAGGGTCGGACTTGTTGGAGGTAGGAAAAGGCCTACGTCTTAGCGCGGAGAAATCCGACTGGACTGCGGTAGGGTGTGGCGAGACCGTGAGGCGCCTCACATTTCGAGGCGTGGAGGTGGATTGGCAATGGCAGATGATCTGAGCAAGCGCGGCCCACCTGATGGCATTCGCATCAATGTGAATGAGGCCTGGGAACTCCGGGATTGGTCCAAGCACTTCAACGTCACACCGGCAAAGCTCAAAGAGGCTGTGGCGGCTGTCGGCGTGATGACCAAAGATGTAAAGCGCCACCTGGGCAAGTGAGGGCGAGGAGGGCGGGATCATTCCGCCCTCTTCTTTGATCTGCTCAGTTGCCGTTAATTGCCTGGTTCAAAAGCTCATACCAGCGATTCATCTCCGCTTCGTTGCCGAACTTGATCGTCCAGACAGGCTGGTCGACGTCGCGCACACTCACCGTCAGCGTGCCTTCGCGCTTGGTGTTGTGCCAATGCTTTTCCCAACTGCGCACGTCAGCAAGAGTGTAGATTTTGGTCTGGTTGCGGGCGCGAAACTTGATCCTGAATCGCTCAGGAGACAGCGCGACGGCGCTCGAGCGCGAAAAGTAGCTTCGTGCGTAATCTTGCTGAAAGTTGCTGCGCTCGCTGCGCAGTTTGAAACTGCGGCCCAAGCCAACAAGCACAAGCGCGGTGGCGCCGAGGACGAGCAGGAGGAAGAACGTGCCGACGGTCATGGGAACTCCTGATTTGCTCTGGGGTGATAAGCGCGGGGCTGCCGTGCGAAGCGCGTCGCGCTCAATTAGAGGGTGCGACTGACCACGCCGATCACCTTCCATGCGCCGCCGACGTCAGCGAAGGTGAAGACACCGTTGAAGTCTTCGTCGAAGCGACCATTCATAGCCAAGACGCGGGCCTGGACGGGGCAGTTGTAGCCACCGTCGCCTTTCTCACACTTCCCGAGAGAAAACTTGGTCAAGCGAGCGTCGTCAGACCCGTTGGCCTTCACAAAGACAAGCATCGCGTCCTCTGCTTTATTTGCAGACGGTCCCGCAGAGCACGCAGTCAGCAGCAAGGCGGTGGTAAGCGAAGCCAGGAGGGTCTTGGGCATGGTCATTCCTTTGAGGTCACAAAGTGGATGGATGAGGGTAGGAAGGGCGAACAAAGCGATAGGCAGGTCCCGGGACCCGGCCTGAGACCGCAAGGTCCGGTATGGACGAGCAGGTTTGAGCGAGCGTCAGGCGATGGAGGAGTGCCGATCCCGAGCAGGCTTGCCAAAAAGGTTACGTCAAACGTATGATGCGTTCAACGTAACTTTGCGTTGGGCGTAACTGACGTTCATCATTCCCAGATGAACGCGCTCGCCCTCTCGATCCAGACCCTTATCGCGACCCGCATGAAGGAGGTCCGCAAAGCGTCTGGCGTCTCTCAGCGGGCCCTGGGGAAGAGCGTGGGGTTAGATGACAAGCGGGCAGGGCCCTACATCAGCCGCTATGAGAGCGGCGTCCATGCGACCGACTGGGAAACGACATTGAAGATCGCCCAGTCTTTGGGCGTGTCCGTGGCATATTTGGTTGCCGAGACGCCGGAACTCGCCGAGCTGATTAAAGCCGTCCAGGACTACGAACCCGAAGAGCTTCGGGCACTCGCGGAGGAGATCCGGGTTCGCCACGCTCAGATTGAGCCCACTGCGCTGGATCAACCATAGCGGTTTGCCTGCGTAGAACGCCACCTCCGCAGCGAAAGCTGGCCGAGCGGGTAGGCTGCTTTTAAGATGGGGCAACCTATCTGCGATCTGCCAATGACTTCGGACCACGACGACGCGCGTCAGCCAGACCAAATGCCGGGCGCACGGCTCACCCGTGTGATTGACCGACGCCTGGCAACGCGGCTTGTTGAGGAGTTGCATCGCAGTCCGGCCATCAGTGCCTTCCAAGCGTCCCAACAGCATTCCATCTTCGCAACCATGCAGGCCATGGAGTCGCCCGCCAGCCGCATTGCGAGAGAGCTGGCCAACAGCGACGTGCTGCGCCTATCCTCAGCCCTACAACAGCAATGGGCCGAGCGCACGCGAGAGATCAGCCAGTTCGCTGAATTGGCCAAGCGGTCATCCATGGCGCTGCGCCAGTCCCTCATGCCTTGGCAGCCGGTTGTCAGCGAACTCGCGATGGCTGCAAGCCGAACGGCAAATGACATTCTTGCTTGGCGCGACCGGTATGCGCCCCAACGCGACGCTGCCGTTGAGGCGATGCGCCGACTCGAGTCAAGCATTGGACCTGTCAGGCGCTTGGCTGAGCAGTTCGGCGAGCAGTTGCACATAGCAGCGCAGCTGAGCCAATCGCCGGCGTTTCAGTCTTGGCTATCGGAGATGTCCAGCGTCGAGATGCAAGAGCGCATGGAGCAGCTTTTGCAGGAGGCGTCTGAGGATACGTCAGCCTCGTCACCAGACATGGCAACGCCCCCTGCTCCAATGCAGGCAACGGCAACATCTCTAGTTTCATGGTTGGTGGGGTGTTTGGCTGCGTTGCGCTCATCGGGTCTACCGCATGCAGACCGAATGGTCCTCTACGGATATGCGCTGACAATCGCTTGCTTCCTCTATACGGAAATAGGAAGCAATCAAGACCACGCTGAGCACATGGCCAAGATTGACGCGCAAAGTCAGGCGATGAACTCCAAGCTTGACGAGCAGAATCGAAGCGGGCGTCAGATGGTCGCGCTAAATCAAGCCATGTTGGATCTAGAGATGGCTGATCACACCTACCAGGTCGTCGTCCGTTCCGCTCCATTTCGGGCAGAGCTCTCTGAGCCAGCCACGCACTGGTTGCCTTACGGTGAGGAAGTGCAGGTCCTGCGCGCTGCCGGCAAATGGCGTTTTGTCCAAACGGTGGACGACGAAGGCGCGTTGCGGTTCGGATGGGTCCTGAACAAGCATTTGGAGCGCCTCACCGAGCCGGACTAATCGTTCCATTTCCGGATTGTGGCCACCAGTTCTTGCATGCGTTTGGCCCAGTCAAAGCGTGGGGCCATGATGGCTGGTGTGGTGTGCTCGCGAGAGGCGAGGGCAAGCACAACCTTGTCGATACTGGCCCGATTGAGCTTGGCTTCAACGTAAGAGTCGCCCTTCTTCGTCCTGGATGCGCTTGGAAAGAAGAGCTCGAACTGTGCAGGATCAACCGGATCAGCTTTCAGGCTGAGTGCCTTGCCAATCACTGAGCCAGGCAGGTAAGTCTCAATTTCTTTGCCCGCAGTCACCCACATGTAGCCATCCGGGAGCTTTGCGATCTCTTCTTGCGCTTTGACCACGCGCGGTTTGAGCGTCGCGCCCTTAGAAGATCGATCGCTATCGCACACCAGCGCGGCGTTGCGATTGAGTCGGATGAGCTGGATAAGCGCCTCGGGGTTGGGCGCGGTCGGATCGACAAAACTTGTGCGAGCCAACAGCGAGCCACCGTAGAAGGCGCAGGCGTAGTCACGGCCTTCCAAGAGGCTGCCTTCGGAGAAGGTCTCAATCCAATGGTTTAGGTAGATAGCATCTGAGGGACCTTCAACCCAGATGATGCCATTGGCCTGCAAGATGTCTGACGCGCGTGCGCCTAGGTCACCGACCACTTGGGAATGATCGAAGTGTGCCGAAATCGTCTGGGTCGATGCAGCGGTCCCATCATGCGAAACCCGCACGAATTGGGCGTGATCCGAACGACTGAACTGGTCCAGGGTTGCACTGGAATGGGTAGTCAGGAAGATGGTGCACCCGTTCTGGACGGCAAACTCGTCGATGTATTTCAGGAGACGCCGGAGCAGGGAAGGATGAAGGTTGTTTTCCAGCTCTTCAAACGCAAAGACGTAGTCACTCGCACTTTTGCTTTCGAGCATGGGGACAATCAGAAGATTGAGAAGCACCAAGATAACGGTCTTCAAGCCACTGCCGGAACTGCTGAGCGGGATGAGCCCCTTGAGAGCCTCTTCCAAGAAGATCTCCCATTCGCCACTTGCCTGCTCATGCACCGAAATTGCAGAAAAGGAGCCATCCGGGCCGAAGATATGGTTGAGCGCTGCTCGCAATTCGCTTTGAACGAGGCGCCGCGTCGCCATGATGTTGTCCGCCCGGATAAGGTGGTCGCGGATGATGTTCGTCGCGCCTTGCCCGTCTGATCGAAGAGCAAGCTTGGCGGCGGCGGGCTCATTTCGGATGTCGCGATCAGCCAGCATGTGGCGGAAAACTTTGTCGGCAAATGGGCCCCGGAGTCGGCTCACTGCCTTGTTAAGCTCCACCTCAGTCGCTTCATTAACTTGATGAGGGAGAATTCTGCCCCATGCATCAGGCCTCTCCTTCGCCCGATGTGACAGCTCACTCACGAGCTCGTGGGGGTTCTCGATCCAACTCACTGGTGTGTCAACGAACCGCAGTCCGTGAAAAGTCCAGTTGCTTTCAGTGTTTGGGACGCCTAGGGCGCCAGAGCGCTGAGAATTGGAAAAAATTCCTTGCAGCGTCCCTTCGTCGAAGGTGCCCGTGAATCGATACGAGGCAGGAAGGCGCGACTTGCTGCGATCCGGCGAGCAGAGGCTCTGCACGACCTTCAAGAGCTGCGACTTGCCGGTGTTGTTGCGCCCGATGATGACATTGATCAGCTTGAACTCGTCGAAGCCGCAGAACTCTGTGGTGAAACAGCTCAGACCCTTGATCTTGACCCCGGTGATGGGCATAGCATTCCTTGCAAATGTGGACTGGGCGACGCCCCGTATGATGGGGTCCTCTCTGTGACCCGCATCTCAGTCTAGCGCGAGAGCAAACGGCGCCAGTGCTAACCACGGTTTCGCCCTATTCATATTTCGTTCACCAAAAGATACGCTCAGCGTAAGTTTTTTCGCGAATTGGTGGCATCAACGAAGACTCAGTTTTGAGCGTGGAAGACCCCTAAAAATCAAAGTCAAAACCGCACTTATGGTTTCCGCTTCGCGTAAACCGTGCGGCCTGCCCAGGGTTTGGCCGAGCGCTGGCGCGCTCGCATTTGACGGGGTCAAATGGCCAGGCAGGCAGACCAATCGAGTCGCAGAGGAAAGTGTGAGCTAGCGCTCGTTTACGCAGTTGACCGTTTGCACTAGACGAAGACAAGTCGCGCCTTTAATTAAGCGCTCCATTCACAGGAGCCCTACTAAATGGCCATTTATCACGCAACACTGAAATCCTTCTCCCGTGGCAGAGGCGAGTCCTCTGTCGCCGCTGCCGCCTATCGGGCGGGATTTGATCTTGTCGACACGGCGACCGGTCTTTACCACCGCTACTCTCACCGCCATGGCGTTGCTCACCACCAGATGCTCGCGCCAATTGGGGCGCCCAATTGGTGCTACGACCCTCAAAAGTTTTGGGACGCCAACGAGGCAGCGGAAACACGTGCCAACGCCCGCGTTTGCCGTGAGGTCGAAGTGGCCTTGCCGCATAGCCTGTCAGACAGCCAGCGCAAAGATCTGGCCCTGGATCTAGGGCAACTGCTCGTGGACCGCTACCAAGTCGCCGTGTTGGTTGCCATTCACGCACCCTCGAAAGAAGGCGATCAGCGTAATCACCATGTGCACTTGCTGATGTCGGCGCGAAAGGTCGACTCCAAAGGACTCGGTGAGCGCGCCGGCATGGCGTTTGACTCGCGACAGGGCGGCGGTGCCAAGGCCATTCGGGAACTTCGCAAAGCCATTGAAGGCGTCATCAATGCGCACTTGGAGCGCGCTGGCGGCACGGATCGAGTGGACCACCGGACCCTGAGGGCTCAAGCCCGGGAAGCTGCATTAAAGCAAGATTTTGTCCGCGCCAATGAGCTCAGCCGCCCACCAACGAAGCATATGGGCAAGACCCGGACCGCGATGATGCGCCAAGCCAAGAAGATGGGTGTGGATCACACGCTTACAACAGGGAGCTTTGTGGAGCGGGTCATTAGTCGACGCTTGCAAACCGCCGCCCCAACGCATGGCGTGCCCAAAGGGCACTCCCACCAATCTGCGCTGGCGGATCGTGCGCGCGAACAGGCGGCGCTACCCCAAGTCACGACAGGAAAAGGAAATACGGAGGGGAAAACGGGCCCGGTCGGTGGACGCATCATGCCAACAGCCGTGCCGGTAGGGATTACGCGAAGGATTAGTCGCGTCATGCGTTTGGCGCGGGCGACTGGGCAAGACGCTGACGTTCTCAACGCCGAAGCAGAGCTCGTCGAACAATGGTTGGAGAGCCAGCGCCAAGCTGCGCAGGACTCGCTCGATATGCTCCGAAGCGTGGGCGGCATCCAGATCGAACCACAGTTTCAAAAAGCCTACACCACACTGATGTGCCGGCGAGTCGACGCCTATGCGACCAGTCCATTTTTGTATGAAGACACTGAACGCTTGTCGCAAGCGGTGATGAGCTATGCGCACGCTGTGGTGAGGCCCCGGCGGGCGCGAATGGCCTACCTGTCTGCTCGGGCTAAGCTCTCCGAGCACGAAGCTTCGCCTGCGTCACGCGAGGCTGCGCGCGCCAAGCAGCGCTACTTCCGCGCCAAGGCGCACATCTCCAAGCGTGCAGCGGGGCTGCAAATGGCCGCCATTGACCAAGCCCGTTCACAGATGGTGGAAGCGAGCGCGCACCTCGAAAACCGATTCAAGATTAAGGACCCCCGTGTCTCCGCGACCGTCTTGGAGTTGAGTTGCGATGACCTAACTCAGGTGGGGAGAAATGCGGCTGGGGAGCTGGACCTCCACCTCCGCACACCACGGCCGCGCATCTAGCACGTCGGTCCTAGAATTAAGCCCCAGCGACAACCGGAGGTCGACTGGGGCTACTTTATGTTGCACGCCTGCCATTGTGACGCGGGCTAGGCCAAAGTCGGAGGGCTGGAGACAACCCTTGCGTTGGTTCAACCTGACGATATGCTGGGCGGACTAGCCCACGGGAAGGGCGTCTCGGCAGAAAAGCGATGTATCTCGAAAAGGTATTGATGCAGAACTACCGATCGTTCGATACGCTCGAAATACCGTTATCCGAAGGGCTGACCGTGTTCGTGGGAGAGAACAACGGCGGGAAGAGCAATGCCATTGACGCGATTCGTCTGCTGACGTCGCCGTTGAGTGGGCGCCGGGAAATCTACTGTGAGCCATCGGATGTGCGCTTTGGCAGTGCGGAGCGCCGCTTCGACATCGAGGGTCATTTCACAGGGCTCAGCCCAGGACAGAGGGGACGTCTGATCACAGCTGCGACCGACCCACACATTTCGGGTTGTTCCTTTGGATTGCGGTATGAAGAGAAGGCTGGACGTATTCCAGGTCGCGCCCAGTTCTGGGCGGGGCAGCATCGTGGTGTGGCGGAGCAGGGGGCCCACGAGATGGTGCGGCATGTTTACCTGCCGCCACTGCGAGACGCCAAGCGCGCCTTGGCGTCCGGTAACTCCACACGCATTTACAGCCTGCTTAAGCACTTCCTGGGAGAGATGACTTCCGACGAGCTGGCGGCGGCGCTTCAAAGGAAGACCAATGCTGACGTCCTTGACAGGGTTGGCGCAGCAGTTGGGGTCAGTCTAGGGGCTCTGACAGGTGGGGTGCGCCAACAGGGTGCATCGCTCGGCTTTGCCAGTGATGAGAAGCTGCTCGACATTGCTCGTGACCTGCGTTTCAGAATGGCCGACCACGATATCGAGCCGGAGGATCTCCGGTATTCGGGCCATGGATATGCCAACTTGCTCTACATGGCAACCATCGCTATTGAGCTTGAAAAGGTTAGTGAAGCAGATCTCACGATATTCCTTGTAGAGGAGCCAGAGGCACATTTGCATCCCCAGTTGCAGGCCGCAGTTTTGAGCTTTCTCGATGATCAGACGCAAAAGTCACGAGAACGTGCTCTGCTTGCTAAGAACGCTTGTGCCGGAGAGCTACAAGTTGTGGTGGCTACGCATTCTCCTAACCTTTCCGCGTGGGTTGACAGCGCTAAACTTGTGTTTTTCCGCTCAGCCAGCCCTAAGGGTCGAGGCGACAACAAGCCAGAGGGTGAGGTCGGTGAACCGGAGACTTCGCTCGCTGGCGTTCCCGCAGAAGTTATAAATGACATTGAGCCTAGCCCGGTGATTGCCGCTTCGCGCCTCCGTCGCTATAGCCAGGTCATCCCATTGGCGGGCATCGTGCTGGATGCCGTTGAGCGCCGCAAGGTGGATCGCTATCTTGACGTAACAAAATCAGCCATGCTCTTTGGTGGACGCGTGCTTTTGGTTGAAGGCATCGCCGAAGCACTCCTTCTGCCCGTGATCGCGAAGAAGTTTGTCCTTAAGGATCAACCTGACAAGCTCAGGCTGTTCCGCTCAGCTGTTTTTGTCCCAATTGATGGCGTTGACTTCCAGCCCTATGTCAAGCTGCTGCTCTCGCGTTACGCGGGTGCTTGCATCGCTGATCGGGTCGTTGTTATCACTGATGGCGACAGGGGGGAGACACAAGACGGAGCTGGAACGGCTGGCGAGGCGCGCAGGGACGCGCTTTACGACACAGCCGTGCTCCTCGGAAGTCGCGATCTTCTCGATGTGGAGATCAATGACTACTCCTTTGAGCCTGCTTTGCTTGAAGCCGGAAACGGTGAGCTGATGGCAAAAATATACTGCCAACTGCACCCTCGCTCCGCCGACAAGTGGGGCGCCGCTATGAATCTTGTCGGCGCAGAGCGAGCGTTGGCGATCCAGGCGATCTTTAAAGACGTTCGAAAGGGCGAATACGCCCATGCGCTAGCGGAAGCGCTGGGCAAGGATGGGCAGGTGTTTAACGTCCCTGCGTATCTTGCAAGCGCAATCAGCAAGCTGACTGTATGAGAGCCCCTTCTACGTTCATCCCTACCGCTCAGCAGGCCACGATCATCGGCTACGAGGGCTCCGCTTTCATTGAGGCGTGCCCGGGGGCGGGAAAAACGAAGGTGATGGTCGAGCGCGCCCGTCGACTCTGTTCCTCGAAGGCTTTAGCTTTTGGTCAAGGCGTTGCCTTCTTGTCTTTTACGCGCGCAGCCGTCTCTGAGCTTGAGGCTCGTCTTGATGCAGAGGGTGTCATCGAAAGGCCGTCGTATCCACACTTCATCGGCACCTTTGACAGCTTCGTATGGCAGCTTCTCGTTGCCCCGTTTGGCGTCCCCGGCGTGGCGGCACCTCCGCGCCTCCTGCCAGACAAAGGAAAGCTGCTGATTTCGCCAAAGGTCGGCCTGAGAAGCCTAGCGCTTGATTGCTTCGATCGAGACACAGGGTGCGCCATTGAGGGAGAACTGGCAAAGGCCGGTTTTAAGGGATACGTGAAGAGTTACGAAACAACAGCGCAGAAGGTTCGTGAGCGCTTTTTACAGAGAGCTGAGCTCGACTACGAGGATGCCCGTCGTCTTGCTCTGATGCGACTCCGACAGCCTGACACGGCCGCCGTCCTGATTGAGGCGCTGCGCGCCCGTTTCGTGGAGATCATTATCGACGAAGCTCAGGACTGCAATCCTGTCGACTTGGAGATCACTGCATGGCTTCGGGACGGGGGCGTGCCTACTAAGGTCATCTGCGACTCAAATCAGGCGATCTATGGATTCAGAGGCGGCGTGGGTGAGGAACTCGGAGCCTTCGCGACGACATTTCCTGCACAAAGTCGCTTGGCACTATCCGGTAATTTTCGTTCCGGAAAGAACATTGCGAAGGCACTTTTTGCGATGCGTGAGCCGGCGGTAAG
>NZ_JAOCCT010000016.1:0-98341 GCF_029840555.1 Stenotrophomonas sp. GD03877
CGAGGGGCTGCGCCGTTGGCTGGAAATTCAGTACCGCTTGATCCCCGGCACGGTGCAGCCTTCCAGCTGTGCATGCGCCGACACCGCATTTTCCTTCTCGCCCCGCGCCAGGCGCGACTGCTCGATCGTCGCCCAGTGCCGCCGGCACAACGGCCCCGTCTTCGAGCCCAGATCCACCGCCTTGCGCGCGAACGTCTCCGCCTGCGCCCACTGCCCCTGCAGCAGCGCCAGTTCGGCACGTTCCTGCAGCACCGCCGGGTCGCCGGCGACGATTTCCAGCGCGTGATCCAGGCTGCTGGCGGCACCGGCCAGGTCGTTCGCCTGGCGTTGCGCCTGCGCGGTCACCCGCAGGTCTTCCACCTGCGAATCACGCAGCGGCTGCACCGACAGCTCCTTGTCGTCCGGACCTGCGGCCGCATCCACCGCAGCCAGGCGCTGTGCCGGCGTAGTGGTATCGACCGGCTTGACCACCGGCGGCGCGCTGGTCACGCAGGCGGCCAGGGCCAGGCTGAGGCCGGTCAGGGCCAGGAGCTGCAGCAGGGATCGCATGTTCATCGGCATCATCGGCTCGGGGGAGGAGTGGCGGCGGCGGGCGCCGCGGCAGGTTCAGCAGGCGCTTCCGGCTTGCGGTCCAGGCCGAACCAGCTGCGCCAGCCACCGCCCTCGCCTTCGGCACCCTGCCCGTCCGGCGACACCGCCGGCGCGCACGGTGCATAGGCCGGTGCATAGCCCACCACGAACGGGAAACGACGCGCGCCCGGACAGCCTTCATCCGTGCTGTTGAGTCCGGTGGGCGCCACCGACTGCCAGTCCAGGCCCTTGTTGCTGACCCGCAGCGGAGCACTCGGCAGACGCTGGAAGATACCCGACCAGACCCGCATCGCGCCGGTGGCGCCGTACAGGCCGGCCTGCTCGTTCTGGTCGTTGCCGATCCAGATCACCGCCAGATGATCGCCGGTGTAACCGGCGTACCAGCTGTCGCGGCCATCGTTGGTGGTACCGGTCTTGCCGGCCGGCTGCAGGCGGCCGAGGCCATCGGCGTTGAGCCGCTGCGCGGTGCCGCTGGCAACCACCTGCTGCAGGCCGACACTGATCAGGTTGGCGGCAATCGAGTCGCCTTCCTGGGCCGGTGCCGGGGTCTTGTCGTAACGCTTGAGCAGCTTGCCCTGCGGATCGAGCACGCCACGCACCGCATGCAGCGGCTGGATCTCGCCACCGGACGCGAGGAACTGGTACAGCTGTGCCATCGCGTACGGGCTCTGGTCGGTCGAGCCGAGGATCACCGCCGGGTTGGCCTCGGCCTTGATGCCGGCCAGTACGTGGATCAGCTGGGTCACGCGCTCGGGGCCGACCTGCATGCCCACGCGCACCGTGGCCTGGTTGTAGGAATGCGCCAGCGCGTCGATCAGGCGCACCGTACCGTGGCTGCGGTTGTCCGCGTTGCCGGGATTCCAGTTGCGGCCGCGGCCGAGCTGCACGGTCACCGGTGAATCATCGACCCAGCTGGCCAGCGAGTAGCGGTCCGGCTGCGCAAGCGCCAGCAGGTAGACGAACGGCTTGAGCAGCGAGCCGACCGGACGCTGTGCTTCGATCGCCCGATTGAAGCCGACCTCGGACACCTCACGGCTGCCGATCACCGCCAGCACATCACCGTTGTGCACGTCGGTCAGCACCATGCCGGCCTGCAGTTCGGGGCGGCGCTTGCTTTCCAGCGACTTGATGGTGCGGGTCACCGCGCCTTCGGCATAGGCCTGCGCGGACGGCGACATGCCGGTCATCACGCTCAGGCCCGCGCCCTGCAGCGCCGATTCCGGATAGTCATGGCCCAGCTGGCGGCGGACCAGATCGACATAGGCCGGGAAGCGGTTGGCGGCAACCAGGCCCGGCGTCTTGGGCACGCCCAGCGGGGCCTTCAACGCACGTTGGTACTCGGCGTCATCGATCAGCGTGGCCTCGTGCAGTTTGCCCAGCACGAAGTTGCGGCGATCCAGCGCGCGTTCCGGATTGCGCCGCGGGTCGTAGAAGGACGGGCCCTTGACCAGGCCGATCAGCAGCGCGATCTGCTCGGTCTCCAGCGACTGCAGGTCGCGGCCGAACCAGAACTCGGCACCGGACGACATGCCATGGATCGCCTGGCTGCCACGCTGGCCCAGGTACACCTGGTTGAGGTAGGCCTCGAAGATGGTGCGCTTGTCGTAGCGCGCTTCCATGATCAGCGCGTACAGCACTTCGTTGAATTTGCGGGTGACCGTTTGTTCCTTGCCGATGCCGAGCAGGCCGCTGCGGGCCAACTGCTGGGTCAGCGTGGAGGCGCCCTGGCGGCTCTGGCCGCCGGAGCGGATGGTCACCCACACCGCGCGCGCGATGCCCGACAGGTCGATGCCGTGATGGCGGTTGAAGTCCTTGTCCTCCACCGCCTGCAGGCCGGTCACCAGCAGGTCCGGCGCCTCGTCCATGCGGATCAGGCGGCGTTCTTCCTGCTTCTGGCCGTACAGGGTGGCGATGCGGGCCGGGTCCAACCGTGCGGCCTTCAACGCCTTGCGGTTGTCGGCGTCACGCAGCGAGGCGACCGCACCATCGGCCAGCGACAGCTCGAGCCGGCGCGGGGCAACCCGGCCATCGACGTCGTTGTAGCCGCGGCTGGAGATGACGAAGCGCCCGCCGTTCACCGCATAGGTGGCCGGCTCCTTGCCCTGGCCGTCATCGCGGTAGGCGGAGGCGGCCAGCTCGGTCTTCAGCGTGGACGCATCCATCGCCTTGCCGGGGGTGAGCACCAGCGGGCGCGCATAGACACGCGTCGGGATCTGCCAGCGCAGTTCACCGAAACGCTGGGTCACCTGCTGGTTCAGGTACAGCGTATAGGGAATGAGGAAACCCAATCCCAACGCGACCGCAGCCATGCTCCAGGTGATCAGGCGACGCCGCCACAGCGGGCCGTTGTCCTGCTGGTCGTCGTCGTCGAAATCGTCGATGTCGTCGGAATCGTAGCGTCGGGGCACGGGAATGCGAGAATGTAGGGTCTGGCGAGTCTACCCCAGCCGCTGCGGCTGGCGGATTCTCCCGGGTTCCCCTGCTTAAGCTGGAGTTGCAACCGGATGGCGATGTCCCTGGCCGAGATCCGATACCTGATCAACCGCCTCACGGGCCTGGCCCGCCGGAGCCTGGCCAGCCTGCGCACCCGTGGGTGGCGGGCGACCTGGCAGCGCATCCGCGTGCATACCCAGCGCGCCGTTCCCGCGCCGCGAACGCCGCTGTTCCTGCCGCCGGCACAGGATTTCGCCCCCTTCACGGTGCCGTTCAGCGAGACGCCGGAAGTGAGCATCGTCATCCCGGTCTATAACCACGCCGGCCACACCCTGGCCTGCCTGCGCGCCCTGGCGGCACATCCGCCGCTGGCCGCGTGCGAGATCCTGGTAGTGGATGACGGCAGCAGCGACGCCACCGTGCAGTGGATGCCGCAGGTAGCCGGACTGCGCTACGAAGTGCGCGAGCACAACGGCGGCTTCATCGAGGCCTGCAACGATGGCGTGTCGCGCGCACGCGGCCGCTACGTGGTGCTGCTCAACAACGATACGGTGCCGCAGCCGGGCTGGCTCGACGCTCTGCTGGACACGTTCGCCAGCACGTCCGGCGCCGGCCTGGTCGGCAGCCAGCTGCTCTACCCCGATGGCCGCCTGCAGGAATCAGGGGGGGTGATCTTCGCCAACGGCAGCGGCTGGAGCTACGGCCGTTTCGAGGCGGCGGACGACCCGCGTTTTGCCAGCCTGCGCGACGTCGACTACTGCTCCGGTGCGGCGCTGATGCTGCCGCGCGCCCTCTGGCAGCAGCTGGATGGCTTCGATACCCGCTACAAGCCGGCCTACTACGAGGACACCGACCTGGCCTTCCGCGTGCGTGCACAGGGCCTGCGCGTGCTGGTTCAGCCGGCCAGCCGGGTGATCCACGACGAGGGCACCAGCAACGGCACCGACACCGGCAGTGGGGTGAAGGCCTACCAGGTGCGCAACCAGGCCATCTTTGCCGCCCGCTGGGCCACCGAGCTGGCCCGCCATCCGGCGGTGGGCGAAGTGCCGTCACCGGCGCTGCTGCTGCGTGGCCGACGCCAGGTGCTGATCCTGGACGAGGAAGTACCGCAACCGGATCGCGATTCCGCGTCACTGCGCCAGGTGAACCTGATCCGCCTGCTGCTGCAGGGCGGCGCTCATGTGGTGTTTGTTCCCACCCGCCGCGAACATGGCGGTGCCGCCACCGAAGCACTGCAGCGGATGGGCGTGGAAGTCTGGTATGCACCGTTCCTCGATGGCGTCGCCAGCTGGCTGCGAACGCACGGTGCACGCTTCCATGTGGCGCTGCTGGTCCGCCACCATGTCGCCCACGAGTGCCTGCCGCTGCTGGAGCGCTATGCGCCACAGGCACGCACCGTGTTCGACACCGTGGACCTGCACTACCTGCGCGAACGCCGTGGTGCCGAAGTCGCCGGTGATGCCGGGCTGCTGCGCGCCGCCGAGCGTACCCGCGCCAGCGAGCTGACGGTGATGGAGCAGTGCGACGTCACCGTGCTGGTCAGTGCCGCCGAGCGCGAGCAGCTGCAGGCCGACGCCCCGTCCGTGCAGGTGGAACTGATCTCCAACCTGCACGACGTCGCCGGCGCCGGCAGGCCGTTCGAACAGCGCCATGATCTGGTGTTTGTCGGCGGCTTCCGCCATCCGCCGAACCTGGATGCCATGGAGTGGTTCATCGGCGAAGTCTTCGCCGGCATCCGCGCCCGTCTGCCCGATGTACGCCTGCACTGCATCGGTGCCGCCACACCCGATTCGCTGCTGGCATTGGCCGCACGCCAGCCCGGCGTGCAGATGCACGGTTTCGTCGAGGACATCACGCCCTACATGGACGGCGCACGCATTTCCATCGCGCCGCTGCGCTTCGGTGCCGGCGTGAAAGGCAAGATCAACCTGAGCATGGCCCATGGCCAGCCGGTGGTAGGTACCACCTGCGCCGTGGAAGGGATGCACCTGCGCCCGGGCCAGGACGTGCTGGTGGCCGATGATGCGGCGGGCTTCGCCGATGCGGTGGTCCGCCTGTACCAGGATCCGCAGCTGTGGCAGCAGCTGTCCGATGCCGGCCTGGCCAACATCGCAGAGCACTTCTCGCTGGACGCTGCCCGGGCAACCGTGCAGCGGGTGTTCTTTACCTAATCCGGGCGCCCGCCTGCGCGGCGCAGGCGGTCTTCGAACGCTGGCAGCTCGGCCAGGTCCGGCTGCAGCAAACGGGCCTGTCCGGCGGCATGCGCCGCGAAAGCCAGGTCGCCGTTGCCGAGCCGTTCGCTGCCGATCGCCAGCCAGCGCTGGGCCAGGCGCAGGCGTGCCGAGGGAAGTCCGGCCGCGGTCGGCGACAGGGTCTGCCAGGCCTGCAGGCAGGCACCTGCGGCGTGCACGCGGTTCTGCCGCAGGTTGTCGTCGAAGCAGCGGCGACTGGCGGGCAGCAGCCGCGCTGCGGCAGCCTTCACCCGTGCATCGCGTGGCGCCAGTGACTGCGCTTCGCGCAACGCGTCGAACGCACTGTGGCCGGGGGGGCTGATCCATTGCCCGGCACGTTCGGCTCGCTCGATCCTGCGCAGGTGGTCGCGCAGGTGGCGCTCGCGCTGCGTGTTGCTGACCGCCGGCTGCTGCAGCGCCTTCTGCGCCTGTTGTGCGCGCTGCAGGCGTTGCGCGAGCTGCTGTTGCGCGGCCGGCGAAGCGCCCAGCGCTTCCGCCAGCGCGGCATCGGCCTGCGCCGCCTCGAACTGGAAGTCGTCGGCCTGCTTCTGGCTGCGTACCAGCACTGCCTGCAAGGTCTGTTCGCGGCCGCGCTGGGCACTGGAATCATCAACCGCCACTGCCAGCACGGCGAGGAATCCCTTCGCTGCCGATTCCAGCTGCCGCCGCTGCAAGGCGCGCTGGGCCTGGCGCAGGCGCTGGTCGACAGCCTGTGCCAATGCTTCCTGGCTTGCGGGCAGATCGGCGTGGCCGGCATCGAACTGGCGCGCACGCTGCAGTATCGTCGCTGCCTCGGCCAGCTCGCCGCGCCCGGCCAGGATACGGGCCTGCTGCAGCAGATCGCTCAGTGCGTCCTCGCGACCTTCCAGCGCCGGCAGATTGTCCGGCTGCAATGCCAGGATGCGCTGGAACAGGGGCAGCGCGCTGCTGTCACCTTCGTCCAGCCGGCCCGCTGCAAAGGCGTTGCGCGCCTGCGCCAGCAGTGCACCGATGCCGGCGCCTGCAATGCGCCGGGCCTGCAGCTGGCGAGCCACGGCGTCCGCTTCGCCCTGCGGCACCTGCAGTTCCCGGGCCAGTGCCAGCGCCTGCGCGCTGCCCTCGAGGTCGTTGGCCCGCAGTTTTTCGCTGGCCTGCTGCAGGGCCGCGGCGCCGGTACGGGCCAGGCCTTCGCGGGCCTGCGGACGATCGCCATCCAGCGCCAGCACGGCCTGGTAGCGCTCGCGCGCGCCACTGCCGTCGGCCGCGCTCAACCGGCCGGTGGCAAGCGCGCGGTCACCTTCGGCCAGCAACTGTTCGATCTGCGGCTCATCCCAGAACCAGTCGGCCAATGGCTTGCGCAGCAGCACCAGCAGCACGAACACCGCCAGCGCCGCGACCAGCGCCCAGCGCCACACCCGGCGCGCGTGGCGTGCCTGCAGCCACCACCAACGGCCTTCGCGGCGGACGCGGTCCAGCGCAGGATGTTCAGCGCCATGCGGGCGATGCGGGGGCTCGCGTTCCATGCGTGCAGGGTAGCCGGGGCAGCGTGAAGCTCAGCCGAGGCGACGCGCCTCGCTCACGCCGGGCAGCGCGTCCAGCTTGCCCAGCAGGGTCGACAGCTGGCCGTAGTCACTGACTTTCAGGCGCAGGCGCAGATGGGCACGGCCACTGTTGCGCACGTTGTCACTGTGGATGTCGAGCACGTAGGCGTCTTCCTGGGCGATCAGGTTGGTGATGTCCTTCAGCAGCCAGCGGCGGTCGACCGCAGTGACCACCACGTCCACTTCGTAGCCGCCGCCGGCCTGGCCCCACTCCACCGGCAGGATGCGCTGCGGGCTGGTGGCTGCCAGCCGGGCCAGCGCGGCACAGTCTGCACGATGCACGGTGACACCACGGCTACGGGTCAGGTAGCCGACGATCGGCTCGCCAGCCACCGGCTGGCAGCAGCGTGCCAGCTGCACCAGCAGGTTGCCTACGCCCTGCACGGTGAACTTGGACTTGCCCAGGTTCTCGCGGCGCGCGGTCGGCCGCGGCAGGGTCGGCGCGGGCGCCGGCTGGCTCGCTGCACGTTCGGCTTCCAGCAGGGTACGGCTGACCTGGTTCGGGCCGGTATCGCCCAGCGCCACCTGGATGTAGAGGTCGTCAACGCTGTCGGCATGGAACTTCTTCGCCGCCACCGCCAGGTCCGAGTGCTGCAGGCCCAGACGCTTCAGCTCGCGCTCAAGCAGTTCGCGCCCGGCCTGCACGTTGCGCGCGCGGTCCAGCTTGTGGAACCAGCTGCGTACCTTTTCGCGCGAGCGGTTGCTGGCCAGGAAGCCGTTGGCCGGCATCAGCCAGTCGCGGCGGGGGTCGGCCTCCTTGCCGGTCAGGATCTCGACGCGGTCGCCGCTGCGCAGGCGATAGGTCAGCGGCACGATGCGACCGTTGACCTTGGCGCCCCTGCAGCGGTGGCCCACCATGGTGTGCACCTGGTAGGCGAAATCGAGCGGCGTGGCGCCCTGCGGCAGATCCAGCACCTCATCCTTCGGGCTGAGTGCATAGACCCGGTCTTCGGTCAGCTCGGCATCGAGCGCCCCGGCCAGCTCATTGCCCTGCCCGTCCTGCGCCTGCTCCAGCAGCTGGCGCATCCAGGTGATCTTGCGGTCGAAGGACTTCTCCGCGCCCTTGCCACCTTCCTTGTACTTCCAGTGCGCGGCCACGCCCAGCTCGGCCTGCGAATGCATTTCGTGGGTACGGATCTGCACTTCGATGGTGCGGCCTTCCGGGCCGACCACGGCGGTGTGCAGCGAGCGGTAGTCGTTCGCCTTGGGCCGGGCGATGTAATCGTCGAACTCGCTCGGCACCGGTGCCCACAGTGCATGCACCACGCCCAGCGCGGCGTAGCAGGCGGCGACGTCATCGACCATGACGCGCACCGCGCGGATGTCGTACAGCTGGTCGAACGCCAACCGCTTCTTCTGCATCTTCCGCCAGATGCTGTAGATGTGCTTTGGGCGGCCGCTGACCTCGGCCTTGATGCCCTGCGCGACCAGCTCGCGCGACAGCACCTTCTTGACGTTCTCGACGTAACGCTCGCGGGCGATGCGGGTTTCGTCCACCTCCCGCGCAATGCGACGGTAGGTCTCCGGTTCCAGGTGGCGGAACGCCAGGTCCTCCAGCTCCCACTTCAGCTGCCAGATGCCCAGGCGGTTGGCCAATGGCGCGTGGATGTCGCGTGTCAGCTGTGCCAGCGCGCGGCGTTGCTCGTCATCCAGCTTGTCGGCCGCGCGCATCCGCGCCAGCTGCCGGGCCAGCAGGATGGGCACCACGCGCAGGTCGCGGATGATCGCCAGCAGCAGGCGGCGCAGGCCTTCGCTGTTGCGCCCGGCCTCACGGCCGGCATGCAGCGCCCACACCGGGTCGGCGGCGTCCTGGCCATCCAGCAGGCCGATCACCGCGGCCTTGTGGTTGCCCAGCGGCAGTTGCTCCAGTCTGGCGCGCAGGCCCGGCAGGTCGAACAGCAGGGCTGCGACCACCGCGCCTTCGTCGGCAGAGAGCATCGCCAATGCATCGAGGGTGTCACCCAGCACCGACCAACTGGCGCGCATCTGGTGGTCGCATTCCGGCGCTTCCCAGTGCCCGCGCAGGGCCTGGCGCAGCGGAGCAGGCAGCACGGCTGCCGAGGGACGGTTCAACAAGGCATCCAGGCCGGGGACGGAAGCGCGGTTCACAGCATCGAGCAGGCAAGACAGAGGCCTCTACACTAGCGCCGGCGCCGTTCAGGGACAATCACCGCGGCCACCATCACCCGGCATGAAGACATGCCGCTACACTCGCGGGCAAACCCAGGAGAGTCCCGACATGTCCTCGATCGCCCCGCGTTTCCGCCTACGGCTGCTGGCCTGTGCCGCACTGTTGCTGTCCCTGTCGGCGCCTGCGCTGGCCCAGCGCGTAGTGGAGGGGGACCTGCAGCAGCAGATGTCACCGGCCGAGTTCAAGGCTGCTGGCCTGGACAAGCTCAGCGCGCAGGAACTGGCCACGCTGAACCGCTGGCTGCAGGGCAAGGTCGAAGCGGCCACCACCCAGGCGGTTGCCGCCGTACGGGAATCGGCGCGCGAGGAAGGCCGTCAGGAAGTGATCGTGAAGAATCGCGGCTTCTTCGATTTCGGCAGCAGCGAGCCGATTGTCGGTGTGCTGCAGGGCGAATTCCGCGGCTTCGGCAAAGGCCGCGTCTACGTGCTGGACAACGGCCAGGAATGGGAGCAGACCGACACATCCACGACCCCAGGGGTACGCAAGCAGTCGCCAAACGTCAGTATCAAGCCCGGAATGCTCGGTGTCTGGTACATGAAGATCGAAGGCGTGAACGTACAACCGAAGGTGCGCCGTACCAAGTAACGGCTTACCCGTCCCGTGGAGCCTGGCCGATGCTCCGCTGCTTTCCGATGGACCGCCATCGTCCATCGCCAGCAGTCGAGCGCCGGCTCGGCTCTACAGGACCGGATTCACGCCTGGCGCAATGCGGTCACCCGCTGCGCCAGCTTCTTCGCCGAGATGCCGGTGCGTGCCCCCAGCTCCTGCGCGAACAGTGACACCCGCAGCTCTTCCAGATCCCAGCGCAGCGCCTGCCATTGCGGGCGCTCGCGCAGTCCCTGCTGCTCCCCCACTTCCAGCGCTTCCAGGAACGGGTGCAGTTCCAGCATGCGCGCCTGGTCACGTGGCGGATCACGCTTGGCACGCTCGGTGCGCAGGATCATCGCCTTCAGGTAGCGCGGGTACTGCGCCAGCGCGTCAGCCGGCGTGTCGCGCAGGAAGCCGGGATGGATAAGGCCGGCCAGCTGCGCTTCCATGTCGTCCAGGTTGCCGCGCGCCCAGCCCATCAACGGTGCTTCCAGCATCGGCTTCAGTTCCGCCACCAGGCCCAGGATGGTTTCGGCCAGTTTCAGCCGCGACATCGCCTCACCGAACAGGGCCTTGGCCGCATGCTCGCGTCGCTGCTCGAAGGTCGCCGCATCGCGGATGTCTTCCAGCCCCTCGGCCAGCACTGCGTTCATCGCTGCATCGACCAGGTCGCCGCGCAGGCGCTCCTGCGATTCGATCGCGGCATACAGCAGGCCGGTCTTGGCACCGACCGGCAGCTGCTTGCGCGCCTGCTTCACCTTCTCGGCCAAGGCGATTTCCAGCAGGCGGCGCACGCCGAGCGGATGGGTCTCCAGCGCCTGCTGGCGGTCGGCGAAGATGCGCAGCGCCACGCTTTCGCCCTCGTCCAGCAATGCCGGATAGGCCGGCACGCCTGCTTCACCGGGCACCTGCAGCGGAATCGGCGTGGCCGGGAACGTACGCAGGCCATCGGCCGCCATCTCGCGGCCGGCGCGTGCAGCGAAGGCATCGCCGGCACGACCGCCGAACTTGGCGCGCAGTGCATCCAGATCGCGCGAGGTCGCCAGCACCTTGCCCTGCTCGTCGCGCAGCCGCAGGTTCATGTGCAGGTGCGGTTCGATCGAACCGGGCTCGAAATCGAGCGCGGTCACCGTGGCGCCGGTTGCGCGTGACAGGAAGCGCGCCAGTTCGCCGGTGATGGCATCGGCGCTGGGCTGCGGGAACGCCTCGTAGAACGCGCGGCCGAAATCCGGTGCCGGCACGTAGTTGCGACGCATCGCCTTGGGCAGGCTGCGGATCAATGCCGAGGCCTTGTCGGCGACGAAGCCCGGCGCCAACCAGCCCAGTTGCACCGGGTCCAGCGCGTTGAGCAGGTGCAGCGGCACGTCCAGGGTCACGCCATCGTCGTCGGCACCCGGTTCGAAGCGGTAATGCAGTGGCAAGCGCGCCTGACCCAGCGCAAGGTACTTCGGGTAGCGCTCCTGTTCGCTGCCCTCACCGGGCAACAGGTCGACCAGCGACCAGTGCAGGGTCTTGCGCTGTTCCGGCGCCAGCCCCTTCCACCAGGTATCCAGGCCCGCCGCCGAATGGATCTGCGGCGGCACCCGGTCCAGGTACCAGCGCGCCTGCCAGTCTTCGTCGGCGACGATGCCGGCGCGACGTAGCTTCGCTTCTTCCTCGCGGGCGATCTCCAGCACTTTCTGGTTGTCGGCCACGAAACTGGCGCGGGTGTTGATCTCGCCGGTCACCAGCGCCTGGCGCACGAAGATGTCGTGCGCCTCGCCCGGTGCGATGCGGCCGTAGTGCACCGGCTTCTTCGGCGCCAGCACCAGGCCGAACAGGCTGATCTGCTCCGATGCCAGCACCTGGCCCTGCGCACGCGACCAGTGCGGGTCGAAGTGCTTGCGCAGCAGCAGGTGCGGTAGTTCGGCGATCACCCAGTCCGGCTCGATCGCGGCCAGGGTCATGCCCCACACCTTCTGCGTATCCAGCAGGTTGGCCACCAGCAGCCACGGCGGCGGCCGCTTGGACAGCGCCGAACCCGGGAACGGCAGGAAGCGGCGCTGGCGTGGTGCCTGGAAATCGCCCTTCTCGGTGCGGTGGCCGATCTGCGTCGGCAGGCCCGCCACCAGCGCCCGGTGCAGGGTCTGGTAGGCGGCGGCGCGCACGCGTTCGCTGAAACCGCCGCCAACCGGCGCCTGTTCCTTCTGCGCACGCACGGCCACCGGCGCCGGTGCGGCCTCGGCCTTGCCTTCGCGGGCCAGGCGCGCGGCACGGTGCAGCTGGCCACGGGTGGCTTTCACCGCCGCGGCGTCGTCACGCGCCGGTGCCGGCGCACTGCTGCCGGCCAGCAACGGTGCCATCGACGCCTCATTGGCCTCTTCCTTCCAGCCCAGTTCTTCGCACAGCAGGCGCAGCTGGCGATGCAGCTCGCGCCACTCGCGCATGCGCAGGAAGCCGAGGAAATGACGGCCGCACCAGTCGCGCAGCTTGGACTGGGTCAGATCTTCATGGGCCTGCCGATAGGCATCCCAGAGGCGCAGCACACCGACGAACTCGGAACGTCCATCGGCGAACTGCGCATGCGCGCTGTCGGCTGCACCGCGGGCTTCGGGCGGGCGTTCGCGCGGGTCCTGGATGCCCAGGAACGAGGCGATCACCAGCATCGGCCGAAGGCAGCTGGCGGCCTGCGCGGCGACCAGCATGCGCGCCAGCTTCACGTCCACCGGCAGGCGTGCCATCTGCTTGCCGATGGTGGTCATGCGCCGCTCGGCGTCGATCGCGCCCAGTTCAGTCAGTTGCTGCCAGCCATCGGCCACCGCGCGCTCGTCCGGCGCTTCCAGGAACGGAAACTCCTCGATGCGGCCCAGGCCCAGCTGCAGCATGCGCAGGATCACCCCGGCCAGGCTGGAGCGGCGGATTTCCGGATCGGTGAACTCCGGCCGCGCCTGGAAATCGGCCTCGGCGTACAGGCGGTAGCAGATGCCCTCGGCGATACGACCGCAGCGGCCCTTGCGCTGGTTGGCACTGGCCTGCGAGATCGGCTCGATGTGCAGGCGGTCCAGCTTGTTGCGCGGACTGTAGCGCTTGACGCGGGCGAAGCCCGGATCGACCACGTAACGGATGCGCGGCACCGTCAGCGAGGTTTCCGCCACGTTGGTGGCCAGCACGATGCGCCGGTTCGGTCCGGGATTGAACACCCGGTCCTGGTCCTGGTTGGACAGACGCGCGTACAGTGGCAGCACCTCGGTATTGCGGTACTTGCGCCGTTCCAGCGACTGGTGCGCATCGCGGATCTCGCGCTCGCCCGGCAGGAAAATCAGCACGTCGCCGCGCGCATCCAGGCGGGTAATCTCGTCGATGGCCGACACGATGGCATCGTTGACGGTACGCTCGCCCTGGTCTTCACCCTCGCCTTCCAGCGCGCGGTAGCGCACTTCCACCGGGTAGGTGCGGCCTTCGACGCTGATCACCGGCGCATTGTCGAAGTGCTGGGCGAAGCGTTCGGTGTCGATGGTGGCCGAGGTGACGATCAGCTTCAGGTCCGGGCGCTTGCGCAGCAGCTGCTTCAGGTAGCCCAGCAGGAAGTCGATGTTGAGGCTGCGTTCGTGCGCCTCGTCGACGATGATCGTGTCGTAGTTCGACAGCCAGCGGTCGCTGGCGATCTCCGCCAGCAGGATGCCGTCGGTCATGAACTTGATGCGGCTGTCTTCGCTGACCTTGTCGTTGAAGCGCACCTGGTAGCCGACCAGCTGGCCCAGTTCGCTCTGCAGTTCCTGCGCCACGCGGCTGGCCACCGCACGTGCGGCAATCCGTCGCGGCTGGGTGCAGCCGATCATGCCGGCCTGGCCCCGGCCTGCGGCCAGGCACAGTTTCGGCAGCTGGGTGGTCTTGCCCGAGCCGGTTTCACCGGCGATCACCACGACCTGATGACCGCGGATCAGCGCGATGATGGCGTCGGCTTCACGCGCAATCGGCAGCTGCGGGTCCAGAGTAATGGACGGCTGCTGCTGCGCCCGCAACTGCCGGCGCTGCACCGACGCCTGCAAGGCCTGCTCGAAGGTGGCGGCCAGTGCCGCATCCTGTGGCTTGGCCTGGCACCGCGAGAGCATCCCCAGCAAACGGCCCCGGTCGCGGCTCATGGCGCCGTCGATGGCGGCGCGCTGTTGGCGCAGGCGGGGCGATGGATTTTTATCGATAGAGTTCATCAATCGGTTCGTTCAAAACTTTGAAAGCGACCAGTCATCACGACCGGTTTATTGTGAAGGCCAACGATTCCACAAGGAGGAACCCCATGGCGAAGACCAAGAGCACGACCAAGGCCAAGACCGGCAAGCAGAAGCTTGCAGCGGCGGCACCGTCGGCGCCGAACATCGATATCGGGATCACCCAGGGCGACCGCAAGAAGATCGCCGACGGTCTGTCGCGCTTCCAGGCCGATGCGTTCACGCTCTACCTGAAGACGCACAACTTCCACTGGAATGTGACCGGGTCGATGTTCAACTCGCTGCACACCATGTTCGAGACGCAGTACACCGAGCAGTGGGCGGCACTGGACGACGTGGCCGAGCGCATCCGCGCGCTGGGCTTCAATGCCCCGGGCTCCTACCGGGAATTCGCTGCGCTGACCTCGATCGCCGAGGAACCGGGCCTGACCGACAGTGCGGACTGGCGTGAAATGGTACGCCAGTTGGTGGTCGCCAACGAAGCGGTCTGCCGTACGGCACGTGAAGTGCTGGACGTGGCGGCCAAGGGTGACGATGCCCCGACCGAGGATCTGATGACCCAGCGGCTGCAGACGCACGAGAAGTACGCCTGGATGCTGCGCTCGCTGTTGCAGTAAGGGTTGGGGGTGTTCGGCAGGGCTTGCAGCCCTGCACCCGCCGAAGCCTTCAAGCCAGCGCCAGAGCAAAAGCCAGTTTCCTGAAGGTTGGCGGGGTGGGTCCGGTTGAGGGGGACGCCGTAAACCCGTCCATGGGGGCTTGGTCGCGGCATCCATGCCGCTCACACCCCCTCAACCGGACCCACCCCGCCTTCGACAGATTTCCGCGATCTGCCAGGGCATTGCTTGGGGTCAGATCCGTTTTCCGCAGGAAAACGGATCTGACCCCATTTCGTTTGTCGATATCTGACAGATTTCATCCACGCATGGCGTGGATCTACGAGCCGCCGGCCAACTGTCGAAGGCGGGGCGGTGTCGGATTGCGGGGTGTCAGCCGCATGGATGCGGCTGCCAAGCCCCCATGGACGGGTTCACGGCGTCCCCGCAATCCGACAGCGCCCCGCCAACCCACGGACAGCCCGCTTTCGACGTTGACGTTGCCTTTGATTCGGCAGGTGCAGGGCGCAGCCCTGCCGACTCCCCCGCCGGGGTAAACTAACCGGATGGCTTCCCGTCCCGCGCACGACCTGCTCCAACGCGTCTTTGGTTACGACGATTTCCGTGGTCCCCAGCAGGACATCGTGGAGCATGTGGCTGCCGGTCACGATGCCCTGGTGCTGATGCCCACCGGCGGTGGCAAGTCGCTCTGCTACCAGGTGCCGGCCCTGCTGCGTGACGGATGTGGCATCGTCATCTCGCCGCTGATCGCGCTGATGCAGGACCAGGTCGAAGCCCTGCGCCAGCTCGGCGTGCGTGCCGAGTACCTGAACTCGACCCTTGACGCCGAGACCGCCAGCCGCGTCGAGCGCGAACTGCTCGCGGGCGAGCTGGACATGCTCTATGTCGCCCCCGAGCGGCTGCTGACCGGCCGCTTCCTGTCGCTGCTGTCACGCAGCCACATCGCCCTGTTCGCCATCGACGAAGCACACTGCGTGTCGCAGTGGGGCCATGACTTCCGCCCCGAATACCGCCAGTTGACCGTGCTGCACGAGCGCTGGCCGCAGATCCCCCGGATCGCGCTGACCGCCACCGCCGACCCGCCGACCCAGCGCGAGATCGCCGAGCGCCTGGACCTTCAGGAAGCACGCCACTTCGTCAGCTCCTTCGACCGCCCCAACATCCGCTACACCGTGGTGCAGAAGGACAATGCCCGCAAGCAGCTGACCGATTTCCTGCGCGGCCACCGTGGCGAGGCCGGCATCGTCTACTGCATGTCACGGCGCAAGGTCGAGGAGACTGCCGAATTCCTCTGCGGCCAAGGCTTCAACGCCCTGCCCTACCATGCCGGCCTGCCGCCGGAAGTGCGCGCTAACAACCAGCGCCGTTTCCTGCGCGAGGATGGCATCGTGATGTGCGCCACCATCGCCTTTGGCATGGGTATCGACAAGCCGGACGTGCGCTTCGTAGCGCATACCGACCTGCCCAAGTCGATGGAAGGCTACTACCAGGAAACCGGTCGCGCCGGCCGTGATGGCGAAGCCGCTGAAGCATGGCTGTGCTACGGCCTGGGCGACGTGGTCCTGCTCAAGCAGATGATCGAGCAGTCCGAGGCCGGCGAAGAACGCAAGCAGCTGGAGCGGGGCAAGCTCGATCACCTGCTGGGCTACTGCGAATCCATGCAGTGCCGCCGCCAGGTGCTGCTGGCCGGTTTCGGCGAGACCTATCCGCAGCCCTGCGGCAACTGCGACAACTGCCTGACCCCGCCCGCTTCGTGGGATGCCACCATTCCCGCGCAGAAGGCATTGAGCTGCGTCTACCGCAGCGGCCAGCGCTTCGGCGTCGGTCACCTGATCGACGTCCTGCGTGGCAGCGAGAACGAGAAGGTGAAGCAGCAGGGCCACGACAAGCTGAGCACCTATGCGATCGGCCGCGACCTGGATGCACGCACCTGGCGCAGCGTGTTCCGCCAGCTGGTCGCCGCCAGCCTGCTGGAAGTGGACAGCGAGGGCCATGGCGGCCTGCGCCTGACCGATGCCAGCCGCGACGTGCTGACCGGCCGCCGCCAGATCAGCATGCGCCGCGACCCGGCCAGCAGCACCAGCGGACGCGAGCGCAGCGCACAGCGCACCGGCCTGTCGGTGCTGCCGCAGGATCTGGCCCTGTTCAACGCCCTGCGCGGCCTGCGTGCCGAACTGGCGCGCGAACAGAACGTGCCGGCCTTCGTGATCTTCCACGACAGCACCCTGCGCAACATCGCCGAACAGCGCCCGACCAGCCTGGACGAACTGGCCCGGGTCGGCGGCATCGGCGGCACCAAGCTGAGCCGCTACGGCCCGCGCCTGGTCGAGATCGTGCGCGAAGAGGGCTGACGGTAACGCGTTGCCGCGCTGCGCGAACAGCAGCCGAGCGTGGGCTCGGCTCTACGCTGGTGCTGGTCCAACCTTGAACCGGCCATTCAGCCGGAAGTGCATCCGCGCCCACTTGCAGCTAGATTAACGCCATGTCCCTGGCCTCGACCCTGCTCCGTGTCGTGCTCATGCTCAGCCTGTTGCTCAACGGGCTGAACGCGGCCATGGCCAGTGGTCATGAGGAAATGGGCCGGATAGCCCATGCGGTAGCCGCCCTTGATGGCGGCGGCGATGCCGACTGCCACCACCACGCCGCCATGCAGGCCGACCAGGCCCCGCAGGCCAAGGCCCCCGCCCACGACGCCCACTGCCAGATCAAGGACTGCGTGCGCAGTTGCGCCCAGCACCCGCTGCTGGTGGTGCAGCCGTTGCCGTATCTGGCGGGCCCGGCACTGTCGCTGGCGCCGCAGCCGATGCCGGCCACTGGCCGGCCGGCGCCGCCGCTGCCGCCGATCTCCCGCCCTCCCATCGGCTGATTCCACACACACCGTGCGCCCTGCGCACCGTAGCCGGCCACCTGCCGGCGTCTTTACGTGTCTGGAGTCACCACCATGAATACCCGCATTCCCCCCGGTCCGGGCGCTGTGCCCATGCCGTCGCGCCGCCTGTTCGTGCAGGGCCTGGCCGCCGGTGGCGTGGTTGCCGGCATCGCCGCTGTCGGCGTGCCGCAGCGCGCGCTCGCCGCCGCCACGGCTGCCCCACGCCTGGCCGGCGCCCCCGCCGTGCTCAGCGACACCCGCATCGAATTGGCCATCGGCGAATCGCTGGCCAATTTCACCGGCCGCACCCGCCCGGCGATCACCGTCAACGGCTCGCTGCCCGCGCCGATCCTGCGCTGGCGCGAAGGCCAGACCGTGGACCTGTTCGTGCGCAACACGCTGGGACGCCACCCGACCTCCATCCACTGGCACGGCATCCTGCTGCCGGCCAACATGGACGGCGTGCCGGGCCTGAGCTTCAACGGCATCGGCCCCGGCGAGACCTACCACTACCACTTCCAGCTGAAGCAGTCGGGCACCTACTGGTACCACAGCCACTCGATGTTCCAGGAGCAGGCCGGCCTGTACGGTGCGCTGATCATCGATCCGGCCGAACCGGCGCCGTACCACCACGACCGCGAGCACGTGATCATGCTGTCCGACTGGACCGACATGGACCCGGGCGCGCTGTTCCGGCGCATGAAGAAGCTTGCCGAGCACGACAACTACTACAAGCGCACGCTGCCCGACTTCCTGCGTGACGTGAAGCGCGACGGCTGGTCGGCCGCGCTGTCCGACCGCGGCATGTGGGGCCGGATGCGGATGACGCCGACCGATATCTCCGACATCAACGCGCATACCTACACCTACCTGATGAACGGCACCGCCCCGGCCGGCAACTGGACCGGCCTGTTCCGCAGCGGCGAAAAGGTGCTGCTGCGCTTCATCAATGGCGGGTCGATGACCTATTTCGACGTGCGCATCCCCGGTTTGAAGATGACCGTGGTCGCCGCTGACGGCCAGTACATCCACCCGGTCAGCATCGACGAATTCCGCATCGCTCCCGCCGAAACCTACGACGTGCTGGTCGAACCCACCGGCCAGGACGCCTTCACGATCTTCTGCCAGGACATGGGCCGCACCGGCTACGCCGCCGGCACGCTGGCGGTTCGCCATGGCCTGCAGGCACCGATTCCCGCACGCGACCCACGCCCGTTGCTGACGATGAGCGACATGGGGCACGACATGGGCAGTGGTGGGCACAGTGGCCACGACATGGCCGCGATGAAGGGCATGGAAGGCAGCTGCGGTGCCAGCATGGGCCACGGCGCGCACGGCGGCGATACCGCCAGCAAGGCACCGAAGCATCCGGCCAGCGAACGCAACAACCCGCTGGTGGACATGCAGAGTTCGGCCACCGAACCGAAGCTGGACGACCCCGGCATCGGCCTGCGCGACAACGGCCGCCAGGTGCTGACCTACGGCGCGATGCGCAGCCTGTTCGAGGATCCTGATGGCCGCGAGCCGAGCCGCGAGATCGAGCTGCACCTGACCGGCCACATGGAGAAATTCTCCTGGTCATTCGACGGCATCCCGTTCGCCAGCGCCGAGCCGCTGCGGCTGAACTACGGCGAGCGCATGCGCATCGTGCTGGTCAACGACACCATGATGCAGCACCCGATCCACCTGCACGGCGTGTGGAGCGATCTGGAAAACGCACAGGGCGAATTCCAGCTGCGCAAGCACACCATCGACATGCCGCCGGGCACGCGCCGCAGCTATCGCGTGCGCGCCGATGCGCTCGGCCGCTGGGCCTACCACTGCCATCTGCTGTACCACATGGAAGCGGGCATGATGCGCGAAGTGAGGATCGAAGAATGAGCCGCTCACTGCTTTCCCCCAGCCTGCTGGCCCTGGGCCTGGCCGCCGCATTGCCGGTGTTCGCGCAGTCGCACGCAGGCCATGACATGGCCGCGATGGACGCGCCGGCGAAGACCGCGAAGACGCCGGCCGAATCGGTCGATCATTCGAAGATGGATCATTTGAAGATGGACATGAGTGCGGCGGATCACGCCGGCATGGACCACTCCACGATGGACCACTCCACGATGGACCACTCGAAGATGGACCATTCGGCGATGGGTCACGGCACGCCCGCACCGACCGAACCCCTCGAACCGATCCCGGTGCCTACCGATGCCGACCGTGCCGCTGCATTCCCGCCCATCGCCCACGGTGCGATGGAGCATGCGCCGGAGATCAACAGCCTGCTGCTGATCGACCGCCTCGAGCATTGGGATGGCAAGAGCAGCAACGGCCAGGCCTGGGAGGCCACGGGCTGGATCGGCGGCAACATCAACCGCCTGTGGCTGCGCACCGATGGCGAACGCAGCCGTGGCCGCACCGAATCATCGTCGCTTGAAGCACTGTATGGCCGCAGCGTGTCGCCGTGGTGGGACGTGCTGGTCGGTGTGCGCCAGGACTTCCGACCGGCCGACTCCCGCACGTGGGCAGCCATCGGCATCCAGGGCCTGGCGCCCTACAAGTTCGAGAGCTCGGCCACGCTGTACATGGGCTCCGGCGGCCAGGTGCTGGCCAAGGCCGAAGTCGAGTACGACGTGCTGCTGACCAACCGTTTGATCCTGCAGCCGCTGCTGGAAGCCACAGTGGCAGCCAAGGATGAACCGGAGTACGGCATCGGCCGTGGCCTGAACAAGGTCGAAGCCGGGCTGCGACTGCGCTATGAGTTCAGCCGCCGCTTCGCGCCGTACATCGGCATCAGCCACGAACGCAGTTTCGGCGACACCTCTGACTATGCCGGTGACCACGCGCGCGACACGCGTTGGGTCGCTGGCGTGCGCATGTGGTTCTGAGCAGCGTTACGTGAGCAGTGGCCAGCCCCGGCAGCCGCCGGGGCCGGCTACACTGCGCCACGTTCCAATGCAGGCACCGCCATGTCGTTGCAGATCCGCCGCGCCACCCTCGCCGACGTCGACACGCTTTCGGCGATCGCCATCGCCACCTATACCGAGACCTGGGGCGACTCATATCCGCCGCAGGACCTGCACGATTTCCTGCAGGATCACTACAGCAGCGAACCGCAGCGCATCGAACTGTCCGACCCACGCAGTGCCATCTGGCTGCTGATGGACGGTGACGCCGTGGTCGGCTATCTGGCCGCCGGTGCCAACACCCTGCCGCACACGGATGCATGCGAGGGCGACATCGAACTGAAGCGGTTCTACATTCTGGCTGCACACCAGAACGGCGGCCATGGTGCACGCATGATGGACGCGTTCATGGCCTGGCTGGACCAGCCGCAGCGCCGCACCCTGTGGGTGGGCGTATGGGAAGAAAACTTCGGCGCGCAGCGCTTCTACGCGCGCTATGGGTGCAGCAAGGTCGGCGAGTACGACTTCATCGTCGGCGACACGCATGACCGCGAGCTCATCATGCGGCGGCCGTGATCACGCGCTCCATGTAGCGTCGACCCATGCTCGACTATGGCCTGCAACATCCAGTCGAGCATGGCTCGACGCTACAAACTAGAAATCGAACAACTCCGACAGGAAGCTGTCCTTCTTCTTTTTCTTGTAGCCGTGGCTGTACTGCTGGCCCCGGTTGTCCTCGTAGCGCTGGCCCAGATGACGGGTGTCGCGATGCATCACCGGCGGCGGCGCGGCGGCCGGCTGCGACTGCGCCGGGGCGGGCGGCGGTACCGCACTACCCGCACCCGCGCGCTCGATGATCTTGTCCAGTTCACCACGATCCAGCCAGACACCACGGCAACCAGGGCAATAGTCGATCTCGATGCCATGGCGTTCGGCCATCTGCAGGGTCTGGGTCTTGCACACGGGGCACAGCATCGGCATTGCTCCTGTCGGTCTGGTAACGACTGTACCTGCCCTGTGATGACTGTGCGGCAACACATGACCGATGGCACAGGGACTTCCGGCGCGTGCCAGCGTGCCCGGCTCCTTCCACACTGCATGCTGGTTCCGCAGGGAGTGCGTGCATGACCGTCCTGTCCCGCCTGCCCAGCGCCGCGCGCCTGCTGCTGGTGCTGCTCGGCGTCGGCGTTGGCCTGAATCTGCGCGACATCGCAGCCGCCGCAGGCACGCCGATTCCCGCCTTGCCCATTGCTTACGGCGGCAGCCTGCTCGACAACGCGCTGGCCGTGCTCGTGGCACTCCTGCTGGCCGCGCTGCTG
Organism: Stenotrophomonas sp. GD03877; assembly: GCF_029840555.1. Taxonomy (NCBI): domain Bacteria; kingdom Pseudomonadati; phylum Pseudomonadota; class Gammaproteobacteria; order Lysobacterales; family Lysobacteraceae; genus Stenotrophomonas; species Stenotrophomonas sp. GD03877. The sequence goes on from NZ_JAOCCT010000016.1 coordinate 21,513, forward strand.
CGGCCACGCGGGATGGGCCTGATGACCAGCCTGGGGCTGCGCGGCAACGGCTGGGGCGGCCCGTTCTGGGTACTGCTGGCCAGCCTGCCCTGCTGGCTGGGCCTGGCGCTGCTCGGTACGCCGAACAAGGCACTGACCGCACTGGATGCCACCATGCTGGCGGTGCTGTTCCCGCTGGCCGAGGAAGTGCTCTTCCGCGGCCTGGGCTTCGTACTGCTGGTGAAGATCGTGCGCGGCCCCTGGCCATGGCTCGCACTGCCGCAGGCGCTGTTGTTCGGCATGGTGCACTGGCTGGGCTTCGGCGGCTTCGACGGTGGCGGCCTCGCGCTGTTCGTCGGCGCGGTGATCGCCCTGGGCGGCTTCATCTTCGCCTGGCTCGACCACCTCGACGGTGACACCTTGTGGTGCGGCCTGGTCCTGCACGTATCGATGAACCTGGCCTGGAACGTGTTCAGCCTTGATGACGCCGTTGCACTGGGCTGGCAGGCCACCGGCCTGCGCATCGGCACCGCCCTGCTCGCGGTCGCGATCCTGGCCTGGCACGTGCATCGCCGGCGCCAGACGCGGTTGTAACGCCCACTTAGCTTGCCGTGCACGCCGGGATCACTACCGGCTTGCGCATACTTGCGCGCCTTTCGCTCCCCCTGTTGTCCGGAGTTGCCGCGTCATGTTGCTGTCCAAGCGCTTTGTGGAACCGCGCGTCCTGCTCATCGAGGACGCCGAGGAAACCCAGGAACTGAGCCGTCTCGCCCTGGAAAGCCAGGCCTGCCAGGTCACCGCTGTCAGCAGCGCCGAGGCCGCGCTGGGCCTGCTCAACGCCGGTGAACCGTTCGACCTGCTGTTCACCGACGTCTGCCTGGGCGGCATCAGCGGCATCGAAACCGCCAACCGCGTGCGCGAGCACCTGCCGCAGCTGCCGATCCTGGTCACCTCCGGCATGGATCAGCATCGCGTGCTGCCGCAGCTGCGCGCCGGCATCCACTTCCTGCCCAAGCCATACAGCATGAGCGAGCTGCTCGATGCCATCCGCCTGTGCTTCCGCCACGCCGATGTGGGCGTGTTGACCGGGCCGGATGCACAGGCCGCGTGAGGCATTCATCCACGCATGCGTGGATCTACTGATTTCACTTCTCGTCGGCGTGGATTGAACGGGTCATCAGCCGCCGGTATACGGCCCCTCACCCGGCAACACTTCCAGCAGCGCACGGCTGATCACCCGCGGGTATACCGTCAGGTGGTCCTCACCGTCGATCACCACGTTGTCCACCTTCAGCTCGCGCCCCTTGCGCTCAAGCTGGGCAGTGAAGTCGGCAGTCTGCCGCAGCATGTCGTTCCCGGTTGAGTAACGCGGCCCTGGCTTGTCCGTCTCATAGCTTCCCACCGACAGCAGCACCCGCGTCGGCTGCGCCGGAATCACAGCGGCATCCTGCATCCGCGGCAGCAGAAGGTGGTCGAACCACAACGACGGGCTCGACAGAACATAGGTGCTGAACATGTCCGGCCGGGTCGTCAACACGTAGGCGCCGAACAGAGCACCATAGGAATGACCGGCGAACATGCGCCGGGCGGGATCGGTGCGATAACGTGCATCGACCATCGGCAGCACCTGCGCCGCCAGGAAATCACGATAGTGCGCGGCACCGCCGTAGGTGACGTCATCACTGTAGTAGCCCTCGGTACGCGCCGGATTACTGGGCGTGTAATCGCGCGATCGACTCTGCTTCGAGGTCAGGCCTTCCTGTGGTGGCAGCCCGACCAGGATGAAATTCTCAATGTTGACACCCTTCTGGCCCACCAGGTTGCGCACGCTGCGCACCAGCGGGAAGCTGTACAGCGCGTCGGTCACGTACAGCACCGGATAGTGCTTTTCCGGATGTGCGGCGTAGTCGGCCGGCAACGCCACCCAGACCGGATAATCGCGGCCGATCGGATCGTGCACGCGCAGCGCTTCGGTATCAGGCAGCACCACGCCCGACACAGCGGCGGCCGGGCTCTCCTTCGCTTCACTCTGCGCTGCCGGCGGCGCCACCGACATCGCACAGCCACTCACGGCCAGGCAGGCCGCCACACTCCATCCACGCACACGCTGCATCCACACGCTCCCATTGCGGGCGGCGCACCGGATGGCGCCGCTGCCGCATCCTTGCATGGTGCGCAACCGGCTGCCAGTGCGGTCAGGGCGAGGCCGGCGGCGCCGGGAACAGCGTGCGCAGCGCCTGCAATGCGGCCGGATGATAGATCGTAGCGTGGGTTTCTTCCGGCAACGGCAGGTACTTCACCAGCGGCGACGGCGAAGCCTGCTGCAACAACTCGGCCAGTCGTGCAGTGGATGCGGCCAGCTCCGGCTGCCCACTGCTGGCCAGGAATACGCGCGGCTGCACACGCGTCACCGCCGGCAGCTGCTTGGCCGCCCCGGCCAGCATTGCTCCGCGGTTCCACCACAGGCTGGGATCCAGCGCGATGTAGCTGTTGAACAGTGTCGGCTCCTGCAGCAGCGTTTCGACCACGAACAGGCCGGCCAGCGATTCACCGATCAGCGCGCGCTCGTCGGTGGTCGGGTAGCGCTGGCGCACCTGCGGCATCAGTTCATCGCGCAGGAACGTGCGGTAGGCCGCCGAGCCGCCGACGCGCGGCGCGATCTTCCGGTCCTGCGGGTCGTTGCTGGGGCCGGTCATGTCGCGGCGGCGCTCGGTGTTCTCGATGCCGACCAGCAGGAACGGACGCATGCTGCCGTTGCCGCTCAGCACCTGCACCAGCCCGGCCACATGCAGGAAATCCTCACCGATGCCACCATCTGCCATGTACAGCACCGGCAGCGGCGCCTTCGGATCCAGGCCCCACGGCTGCGGGCGGTAGACATTGATGCGGCGGGTTTCGCCCAGCGCCTTCGACTCGATGGTGAAGGTCTCGCCGATGACCAGAGGGGTTGCGGCAGCTGATTGTGCGGGCGGCGCCGGTTCGGCGGCCATCAGCGGCGCGGCGGAGACGACGGACAACAACAGCGACAGCACGATCAAGCGCATGGAGCGGCCCATCCTGGGAAAGCGCTGAGCATAACGCCAAGGCCAAGGCGTCGGCCGATTCGGCATGCCTGCACGTATGCTACGGCGCTGCGCGATGCTTGAACTGTATCGGGAAATGACTGCAATCACGTTTGCTAACATTCATCGTTTCCTACAAGGAGTTGGGACATGGGGGGATTCAGCATTTGGCACTGGATCATTCTTCTGGCGGTCGTCCTGATCCCGGTCGGCATCGCAGCCGTCATCGCAGCGATTGTTCTCAGGCGAAAGTAGATCCACGCCATGCGTGGATGCGCATTCTGGGATGCCTCAAGCGCATCCGCGACGGCGCCGACGGCCTGCCCTGGCCGGAAACCGATCTGCCGCCCGGGCGGGAACAGGCGATGGCACACGCGGAGCGTGCCGCCGTTGGCATGCTGACCGTGGCGGAAATGCTGCACGCCGCCGAACGCTGCCGGTCGATGGCCACGCCCGACCGCCATCTGGATGAGGGGCTAATCGATGGGTTGTTCTTCGCCTGCCGCGGGCCGGCGGAACTGGTGTGCCGGGATATCCGGCCGGCGTAGCCGCCGTTTCACCCAGATCCGGTCCATACTTGGGACGGACTGGTTGCCAGTCCCTTCGAAACCTACAAGGAGGTTTGCATGTTGAGTGCCCTGCTCATCGCCGCGCTGGCCGCCAGCTCGGCCGCGCCCGTACCGTATGCCGATTGCCTGCTCGGCAACATCCAGCCCGGGCTGTCTGATCGTGCCGTGCAACTGGTGCAGGAGGCCTGTGCTGCAAAGCATCCGGAGAGCTTCGCCGCAGCAATGGAACTGGAACGCAGAACCAGCCTGCAGCGGCTCACCTATTTCGAGGCGGCAAGAGCGGAGGCGGCACGTTCTGCGAATGCAGCAGCAACGGCCGCACAGGAGGCTGCTGACGCGGCGGCGGCTAAAGCGAAGACTGCGCGGACGAAGTAGTTGCCGTGGAGGAGCGCAACAAAAAAGGCACCGCATTGCGGTGCCTTTCTGAATGACCTGGGTCATGGGATGCAATGGTGGGCCGTGAAGGATTCGAACCTTCGACCAAAAGATTAAAAATCCTACGCGACGCGTTCCAGCACGTTCCAGCCTGGCCCATCGGTTAAGCTAAGCCTCTGAATTTTACAATCCTTAGCGTTTCAACCAGTTCCAGCTGGCACCCTGCATGCCCACTCAATGTAGGCACCAAATAGGCACCAGATGGCGAAGGGAAATGGACAACTCACGGCTCGCGGCCTCGCCGCTCTCGCGCTGGGGGAATGGGTCAACGACGCAACCACCCATGGCGCCGGCGTCCTGCAAGTTCGCAAGCTCGCATCAGGTTCTGTCGGATTCTACTACCGCTACACCGGCCCCAATCGAAAGCAGGACCGCCTCAGCCTCGGTAGCACCCTGAGCCTGGCGGAGGCTCGCGCACCGGCGGCTGGCCTGGCTCGCCGCTACCAAGCCGGCGAGCGCGATTTGCGTGCCGCCCTTCTGGCAGATGAGCCCATCGCGGCGCGCGAGGTGGCGCTGGCCAAGGCCACGGCTTCGGCCCGCAGTGCGGCGACGCTCGGTGCGCTGATGTACGCATACGTGTCGAGTCTTAAAGAAGCGGGCAAGGTCAGCGCCGGCAATGTCGAGAAAGCGGTGGCCCTGCACATCGAGAAGGTATGGCCTGCGCTCTAGGATCGGCCTGCAGCGGAGATCGAGCTGGACGACCTGATTCCGGTTCTGGCGCGGCTGGTGCGCATCAAGAAGCTGCGCGAGGCTGCGGGCGGCTTATGCTGCGGCAATCCGCGCGAAACAGGATGCGGCTGCACCAGACGCTCTGCGTGCGGTAAACCTGTCCCGCAACCCCGCCCAGGACCTCGCCACTGCTGACAGGGGCACCTCCCGTGAGCATGCCCTATCCGTCGCCGAACTCCGCGCCTACCGGCTCAGGATCGCCGTGATACCAGGGGCGCGCGGCCCATGCTTCGTTTCCACATGCTGATCGGTGCACAGCGAATCTCTCAGATGGTCAGGCTGGCTGGTGGCGACTGACGTAGACCACGACCACCAGTCCATCCGGATCCTAGACATCAAGGGCCGGCGCAAACGCCCGAGGGCGCACGTCGTGCTTCTGATCCCGCAAGCAATGGCGGCGCTGCTGACAATCCAGGGCAAGAAGGCGGGCGCTTTCTTCTTCATCATCACCGACGGCATGGAGGCGGTCTCCTATGACCTCTTCCAAGGCAGCCTCGACCGCGTGGTAAGCGCAATGGATGCCGCCGGCGAGCTGGAAGGGCCCCGGTTCACGCCCGGCGACCTTCGGCGCACAGTCGAGACGCACCTAGCTGCGGCTGGGTACTCCGAAGAGGTTCGCGGCCATGTGCAGTCTCACGGTCTCAGTGACGTACAGAAGCGGCATTACAACAAATATGAATACGACACGGAGAAGTGCGGCGCGATTAGAACCCTTTACGACCTGCTCGCTGGAGATAGCGCAGATATTATGAAACTGCGCCAACTGGCCGCAGGCTAAATCAGCCCGTTAATCATTATTATCACGACTGAACTGCATGCCGGATACATTATCAACGTATATGCCGCCCCCCAAGTCTGCCTCGTACACTTCCTGGTTACCTGTCCGATAGTCAGCCCTGGTCAAATTTCGAGACTCCGGCTGAGGGATCGGATTGAGTGTCGGATGGAAGTTCTGAATGTAGTACGAGATATCACTATCACACTGATAGCGGCTCATGTAGCCATGCAGCTCGTTCTCATATTGGACAGATGAGGGATAATTGCACTCGATGAAATCCTCGACCATGCCAGTCATAACATCCGGATTTTCAGCGAAACACTCACTGGTGCCACTAGTACTAAAGTGCTTCAAAGGCTCATAGCCAAGGAAGTGCTTGATGTGATCGAGTAGATTCACCTCGATTTCATGCACGCTGCCGCGAACTATTTGGAATGCGACGTAGATGAAGAAGCTAGTGTTTTGCGGTGACCTATGGCGATCGATTAGATTCCTGGTCGTCTTCCCGACTTTACACTCGCGGACGTTGTTGATGTTGCCGCCAACATAGATCCAGCTCTCATCGCCAGACCCGGCCTCCAGATTGATCTCAAAGCTCACTCAGCAACCCTCGAATTTTTAGATGTGCGCCGGACGTGGAGAAAATGACCTTGCAACTGAGGAACGCAACCCAGACGCCCCAGCTCCGCCACTAAATTCGGCTGCCCTCTCACTAGACTAATGCAACTTATCTCAATCTGAACCGATAGACAAATCGTCTACCCGACTACTTAGAGCTTGGCCTCAGTAGCGTTTGGTTTGATTGGCCTTCGAGCTGCGCTGTCTGGCCACACACTAGAACGGCAGGTCTTCGGACAAGTCCAGGCCCGCCAGCCGGCCAGCGGCGCGCTGATAGTCGCTGGCCGCATGTCGCAGCCGTTGCGCACTTCGCTCCCGGCGAGCGCGGCACCGCTAGCTTCCCGAGGTGTCCCGTTCGAGCCCTGATGCCTGCTGCAGTTTGGCAGCCTGAGCCTTATCTGATCGGAATCTGGCAGCGTAGGTGTCGAGAGCCGGCGTGGGCCGCCGTACGAGCCTGGATCTCGACGATCGCCATGTAGCTTGGCGCCCACGCCGGAATCTCCCTTGATCCGCCCGAACAGTTGCTGGAGCTGACACTCGAAGCGATAAGACTGGGCAAGCGGGGGAGCTCTCGACCCTTGCAGACTATACGGAGTCGGGCAATGAACGGGATCGGGATCGATGTGAGCAAGCGCCGATTGGATATCGGCACGACAGACGGCCAGACCCTGCAGGTCTGCAATAACCGCTCCGGCTTTTCTGAATTGGATGTTTGGCTGAAGAAGCGTCCGGTCAGCCAGATCGTGCTGGAAGCCACCGGCGGCTATGAGCAGACTGTCCTGGACTTCCTTCACAAGGCCGGCCATCCGGTGATCCGTGCCAACGCCCTGCGAGCGCGTAGACTGGCTCAGGGGCTGGGTAAAGTGGCCAAGACGGACCGTTTGGACGCTCTTGTATTGGCGCAGATGGCCGCACTGGTGGAATTGCCTTCCTATCAGCCGCTGGAGCCCTGGCAGCGGAAACTGCGTGAGTTTGTGCGGGCGCGACGACAAACGATGCAGGCACTGACCGTAGCCCGCCAACAGCAGGAAATGGTCGGTGATCGTGAATTGCGCCGGCTACTGCAGGCCAACATCACCCGCTTGCAGACACTGGTCGAGCGGCTGGGAAAGCAAATTGCCGAGCAGGTCACGCAGCAGCCTCAACTGGCAGTGCTGAAGTCGATGAAAGGGGTCGGCCCGGCATTGCAGGCGGTACTGGCCAGCTACCTGCCTGAGTTGGGTCAGATCAGCGGAAAAGCCATTGCCAGCCTGGTCGGCGTGGCGCCGATCTCCCACGACAGCGGAGCCATGCGAGGGAGGCGAAGCATCCATGGCGGCAGGGCCGAGATCCGCCAGGTGCTCTACATGGCAGCCATGTCGGCCATGCGACATGAGCCACGATTACGGGACTTTTACCGGTCGCTGCGGGCCCGCGGCAAGGAAGGAAAAGTAGCCATCGTGGCGGTGATGAGGAAGATGCTGGTGATTCTCAACGCTCGCGTGCGTGACGCTGAAAACGGGTTGGTCCCAGCCTAAGGCCAGGCAGCGGCGCAAGACCAAAGGCTGCCGGCCAGCGGCCGGCACTACCGTGCCCGTCTCATGGAGGGGCCAAGCCCCTCCATCAACACAGTTGCTCCAATGAGGCCTGATCCTTCTGCTTCATCGATCTGGAGGGAGCGCGGGACCGCGAGAGATTCGCCCGTGATCTGCGGCAGCGTGTGCACCGCTGGACCGGCATTCCCAACTGCATCGGCATCGGGCCCGCGAAGACGCTGGCCAAGCTGGCCAACAAGGTGGCCAAGAGTGCCGACGGGGTGATTCGACCTCGTGGACACGAGCAACCGGGGCACGGCGTTACGGGCCTTCCCCGTTGGAGATCGGTGGGGTGTTGGCCGCAGGCTGGCGCCGCGGTTGAGCATCGCTGAGGTCCTGCTCCAGCCGCAGCAGGTTTATGCGCATTGTCGACGCCGGGCCGACCCCCAGCGTTTGACCGTCCACTTTCCCGCCGAAGGTCAGCTTCTGCAGGTAGTAGAGCCGCGCTGCATGCTGAATGTCGGTCAGCGTCTCAACGTGCTGTAGCTGCGCCCAGCGGTACATCTCCCGGCTCGTCAGGGACCAACGGAAGTGCCGAACGAGGCGCCGCCCTGTTTGGTGGTCGGTGGGCAGGGGCTCATGCCCTGCGGGCCGAACGTTTGCGGCCTTGGTCCCCTTGAACAGCGGGAGGCTTCCAAGAATACAGACCAGCTTTCGCATGCGCGCAGCGCGCGCCACCCACCCTTAGAGGTATCGGGTCCCGAGGTGCGCCCATCACCGGAAGCCCGGTCCAGTGAAGCCGACACCGCTATGAATGGAGCGGGCCATGGGAGTCGAACCCACGCACTCAGCTTGGAAGGCTGATGCCTAAACCACTCGGCCAGGCCCGCGAACCAACGCCAGAAACGACGAACCGCAGGTGACTGGACCTCCCGAGTCCAAGCCTGCGGCCGTTGAGTGCGGGTAGATCGGAACCTCGCCCACGGTATTGATTGAACAACAACACTGGTTCCCAACGCAACTGCGGCAAGGTTCCTTACTGCAGTCGGTCGAATGCGGTAAGTTTCGCGGCAACTGCGGTAAGGATGATTAATGAATCACTCGTCTTCATACCTGTCAGCGTGGTACTGCCCTGAGCAACGGTAGCATCTATAGACCTCTCGCGGCTCACCATTGTCCTCGATGGTGTCACTATAGAGTTCGCCAAACGTCAACCGCTCTTGGCACCAATCACATGCGGCCGGAACATCATCGCTTGTCGTGTTATCACACAACGTGCATTTGTATCCGGTTAGGGATTTTTCGTTTACGACCATAGTGAAATGACCGCACCAGTCACAATCCACTCGAACGTTCGGCCGATTCTCGAATGGATTTAATTTTGCGGAGCGGGCCACGACGTCGGCTGCCATATGCGCATCCCGAACCTTCAGCTCGTACTCATCGGACAGAACTTTGAACGTGGCCTTCACTTCTTTCGGAATTTCTTCCAATAAATCTAGGTCCGTGTAATCTTCGATGAACAGCATCATGGAGCGAAAAAGCCTACCCATCGTCGAGCGAACCTCAGCAACATTCATTTCGAACTTATGATGCTCAATCTGGTTCCGCAGGTTCTTCAGCCAGTCTAGATCACTACGAAAATCCTTCGAAACGGCGCCGGCCTCTTCGTTGTTGATGAAGTTGATTGCTTCCCATAGCCCAATCGTCTTTTGTGTATTGAGCTTTTCATCGAAAGGCCTCGCATAGATCAACAATGGGTGCTTCTGAGTAATATGATGCTTGAAGATTAGTTCGACAAAATGCGCCATATGAAGGACTGCAAATTTGTAGGCCTTCGGATTCCCATTGTCTCCTTGCTCAAACTTCTCTAGCGCCTCCACCAGACTGTCGATTGCGTTTCCTAATAAATCCAAATCATGCTTGTCCATGCCGCTCCGCCCGCTCCTATTTAGCTCGTTAGCTTAACGCCGGCCATCAGGCAAAGAACAGCCTAATCTTGAACTCTCGTCGCCCATCCTCCAGCGCTTGTCCAAGCACGGCAGTAGCGAGGGCATGGACTTTCAGATAGGTGCCCTTTCACATCTTGGCCGCCTTAGCCGCATCCTGCGCCGCAACCTTCTTCTCCGGCCAAACCAGATCGTTCACAGCATCCTGCAGAACCAGACGTATGCGCCATCGGTTCCCGGAAAGCTCGCCGAACGGTCGCGGGGCCCCACGCCAAGCTTTCCGAGTTACACGGACTCATGGAAGCCGGAGAAGGAACCGGAACAGTTGAATGGGTCTGCACTCAGTGCCGAGTTCAAGGGGCTTGCGCTTGGCACACGTCCGGACTACGAGTCGGCGCCCAAGTTCGTGAGCTACCCCTCGAACTTGGGAGTGCCGTTCGGCAAGCTCCAAGTCAACAAACTGCGGAATCACAATTTCCAACGCCTTGTTGATCGGATCGAATCGGCAGGAACACCCACTAAGGCAAACAAGGTGCTGCGCTACTCGCGGCTCGTGCTCCGCTGGGCATTGAATCAGGGCATCGTGAACCATAACCCTGCCAGGGACTTGAGCAGGCGAAGGAGCGTAAGCGTCAACGACTTCCTACCGATGAAGCCTATGCCAAGTTGATAGCGTTCGCGCGCGAACGCTCCAAGCGAACAGCTAGGACAGAGGGTTCAGTACCGCCATACCTGTGGATGATCACGGAGCTGGGCTACCTTTGTAGACTGCGCGGCATTGAGACGCTCAGGCTCACTGAGGCGCAAGGCACGACTGAAGGGCTGCGCACCAATCGCCGAAAGCGCAGTCGCGATAGCCTGGTGGAATGGCCCCCGCGGCTACGGAGCGCATGGGATACTGCAATCGCTCGGCGCGAAGCCATCATCGAGCGCCACAGCTTGCCGGTGCAGATGCGGGCCGATCAGCGCTATCTATTCCTTGCAGAGCATGGCGAACCCTTGCAGAAGACCGGCCTGGACAGCACGTGGCAGCGCTTCATCCAGCTCGCAATCAGCTCTGGGGTCATCGTGGCAGAGGAACGCTTCAGCCTGCACAACCTCAAGCGGAAGGGGGCCCGACACTGTCGGCAATCGCGCCGACCGCCAAGATGCGCTCGGTATTACCGGCGCGATGATGAAGATTTATGACAAGAGTATCCCTAAAGTCAAACCATCTGGAGACCGACAAAGTTAATGGCACGGATCGAAGCCCACCCGAACCCGCAAGAATCCGGGTGGGGCCACAGATCAGTTAGCAGAATTGACCGCTGCCTCTAGGACAGATCTCCCCTTCGCGTCCGAGAAGATTGCCCAATCCTCGTAGATATACCGATTTTCCCGATTGCGTCGCAATTCCGTCTTGAGCAACTCCTTGCACTTCTCCATATTTCCCATCAAGAAATATGCACAAGCTGACGCAGCCTCGTTGCCTGACTTATCAATTACGTCTTGCAACTTAGCCTTTTTGGGAGATTCGTCCTGCCTAACCCGCGCCAATTCATAATTAATAAGCAACTCTGGATGTGCAACACTCCAGCCGACTTTCTCCAGCGCCGTCTTCGCAATTTGCTCCGCCTCCCTGTATTTCTTCAACAGAAGCAGGTCATGAATTTCCTCATTGGCTTGATCCACGCCAATTATTCTAAGCGTATTCATCGCACGCAACTGAGCAAGAGCACCTTCAACGTTACCGCGAGCCAAGGATTCACTTCGAGTCAGGAGATGGCGATGCAATGGATAGAATCTCTTGCCGTACTCCTTAATTATATCAGCAACTCCAGAAGGGTCTTTCTGATAAACGTAATACCGAGCAAGGTGGAGCGCGTCATCGGGAGATTTTTCAGCCTTGAGCGCAGCTTTCATGGCTACGACAGCGCCCGTCAGGTCACCACTGGCTTCTAGCAGATGGCTGGCCTTCCGGACAAGGAAATCCCTGCTGGACGAAAGATCAGAATCCAAATTTAGTTCACTGACCTTCTTGGAAAGTTCTGCCGTTTTACCAAGCGCAGACATTGCGTCCATTTCGAGCCAAGCATAGTCAGCCCGAAGAAACTGTGGCTTTTGCTTGGCAGCCGCAGCTATATCCGACAATAAAGCTTCAGCTTCGCCAGAAGCCCTATCTTCCTTGTACCGGGACAGTCTATTTAGGCGCGCACGCAATGCCCTCAATGACGCTGGATCCATAGATGAACAGCGAGAAACGATCTCATCCATTCTTCGACGGAAATCATCCTTGGGCATGACTTCCTTGTACAGATGCTTCCCGAGCATATCCCACGCCCAATTATTTAGCCCCGGATTGCACCGTATGCTAGCCTGGAAATGATGCTCAATTTTCTCACTAAGCGTGCTGCTGTCGAAGCCTAATCCAGCTCGCCTAGCATCCAAGAGCGCTGCCAGCGCTGCATTATGTACCTTGTAGCTATTGGGAGCGACTTCGAGGCAGGAATTAACAGCGACCATCCGCGCATCGTGATCATGCAGGAGATGAGTCTTACGAATGTAGTTATCTGGATCGCGAGAATCCAGAGCAATTAAATCATCCAAAACTCTTATCGCCGCTTTAACGTCTCCGGCAAACTCCTCAGTCCTGACCAGCAGATCATAAAAGCGTTCACGCGCGCGAGCTCCAGGATGCTTCTCAAGTTCAGATCGTATCCTGTCACGCGCTTCCGAGAACGAGTTGGAATCGATGAGGCGACGAATCTCGATCATCGCGACCGTCTCTCGATCGCTGATTTCATCGTCATCTGATTCCTGAGGAAACCTCTTTATGTCTCGGAATGTACTGAATAGCTCCTCACGTGAATTTTGCCGCTCTAGGATCTCGAGATCTCTTTTGATCACCTCAGAACTCGAGCTACCCAAATAGGTATTTTCACAAAAACCCTTAATTATTGTCCGAGGCTTATCGTTAACAATTCCAGTGTCGATGGGCAGACTATTACCGACCAGGTCGTTATGAAGCTGCCCCATCAGCTCATCAAATCCGTCAATCTCGACAAAGTAGACTCGGTCACGCCAAAGCAGCTTGATCAACTCATCACTGGGCGCCTCGCCCTTACGGATGCACCAGTATATTCCGTGCTTGAAATGGTCCTCGCTTCTAAGAAGATACTGAAGGACGTCCATGATAGATCTATCGCAGCCACTATAACCCACCACGACCAGACCGAAATCCCTTCCGAACTCTACGAATTTCTTCCGGGTATTCTCCTCTAGGGACTCCGTCTCCCTAACGGTCGATTTGATATCATCGAATAGATAATCGCCGTGAAGCTTTATAATTTTTGGACGCGTAGATGTTACCGATACGCTTGAGATTGCCGAATCGTGAGCACACATCATTGGGCGGCTCTGCGAAAACTGGAAGAACGATTCGGTTATCAGGTCATCAAAATTGGTCGTAAATATCGTATTGATATAGCCGTGATCCACCAACCTAATCAAGTAAGCATAGCCAAGATTAGGCACTTTCCCAGCAACTTCTTTCTCAACAAACATACGCCTCTGTCGAGGCAAGTCAAAATTCTTTTCAAAAAGCGCAGAGTACTCCCGATTTGGGTTGTACCAAACGCCCTCAAGCTTACTAAGCCGTTCCTTAGCAGCATCAACTTCGTAGGCATCCCCTGGGTAAAGGCGCTCGAACACCTCGCGCCGCCATTCCTCCACTAGCGCTCCGGCGCTGCGCACGCCTGAAGAAACTGAGCAGCCCGCTCCCAGCAGGAACGTGTAGTTAGGAACCTCTGAAGTGCGCGACGATATGAAGCGGCTCAGGTCAGCGTATGTACGCCGCTTGGCCGAAAGTTGCTTTAGCGGATCATGGTCCATCACTTCCCCCTTGTGTAATTTCCCCACCCTCTCATGCCCAGCCATCTGGGTGAAGATGGCGTGCAGAGTATGCACTTGCCTAGACCCGGAGGACCATCGCAGGCACCGAATTACGGAGGAAATTACGGAAGCGATGAAAAAAGCGCCACCAGGGCGCTTTAAGTCATTGACTGCATTGGTGGGCCGTGAAGGATTCGAACCTTCGACCAAAAGATTAAAAGTCACTGGACAACTTCATTGTTTTCAATGCTTTGCGTCTCTATCCGTTCCGCTTCAATCTTCGAAGCTGACACTTGAAAGCCTTGGGACACAAAGGGCGATGGAATTTTGCGGAACGGATTTCCAACCCTCCAGCAGGCTTCGGCAAGTCCTACCCCATCCAGCCGAAAGGCGGCTTCAGGCTGTCTTTCAGCAGGCGGTTCCCCGCGATCGCCTCCCGGTACTCCCGTATCTTGGCCACGTCCTCGCGCAGTCGGGCCTCGTGCCTGGCCACCCACAGCTCGGCCCCTGCCCGGCCCTGCTCATAGCTGCTGCACCAGCGGAACGGACCGCCGGGGCCATGCCGGTGCCGATCCAGCGAGGCAATCCAGATGCCATCGTTCACCCGCTGGGCCATGGCCACCACCCACACGCCATGGCAGGCGATCACGGTCAGGGGATCATCCGGGCGGCTGGCGGACCTGGTCGTCCAGCGGAAGTCGGCGGGGAGTGGCATGGCCGGGAGATTACGGCGGACCGTCGCAGATCCTGCGAACGTGGCTGCGACCTGGCTGAATCGTTATGGCTGTTCGCTAGGCTCAACCTTGATGACAGCGCTCACGTAGCGCTGTCCTTCAACTTCGGACCTGCCAATCGCTGCCCCCTTCGGCGGGAACAGCATCCCGCCTGGACGGCAAGCAAGTTCCAGCTGCTCCTTCACCTGCTGCCGAACCATTTCCTCGATCAGCTTTCGAGTGGTCTCGTCCATCGCCGGATCCTGTATATGCGTGATGCCATTATGGCCCCGGCGCCGATGAGGAAACAGTGCCGGCGCGGCGCTGCTCACGCGCCCCCGGGTTGAGCTGCCTGCGGCCCCGGATCCGGCATGGTCAGGATGCCTCCCCTTGCGGCTCTGCGCTATCGGGCAACCACCCACTGACGTTCGGGTTTCTCCCTACGCCGCCAGCTTGTGCTCGTAGAACGGGTGCCGCTTGTCGTCAAAGATCCGGTACAGCGCTGCCAGGTCGGCCGGGTCCGGATTGAGCCAGGCGTCCACGTGCTCTGGCTTAATGTTGATGATCGTCCGGTCGTGGCCGGCGGCGGCCACCTCGGGCTCCGGGTCGTCGGTGATGGCGGCGAACGACAGCAGATCGGGCTCCTTGCCGGCCGGATCCTTCCAGTGCGACCACAGGCAGGCCACCAGCATCGGCTCCCCGGTGCGCGGCGTGAACTGCACCACCTGATTCTTCCCATCCGGCCCCTCGACGTTCTCGTAGAACGTGTCCACCACCAGCAGCCCGTGCGTATGGCCGAAGGCCGGTGCCCAGAACTTCTCCAGGCTGTCGCGGCGAGCGTTGTAGGTGCCGGGGAAGCGCTGATCGTAGTTGGCCGGCTTTCCGGCCAGACGGCACTGATAGCGCATGGGCCGGATCACCAGCTTGCCGCCCTCGGAGACGATCACCGGGGCATACACGCCGGGGAAGATGCGGCTATCTCGGTCCTTCGGCTCGGTGCGCTTCAGGTCGGCCAGCTTGGCCAAGGCGCGATCGATCTTGTTGCCGGCGATCCGCACATCTTCCCGGGCCTTCTTGGTTTCCTTCGCCTGCAGCGCGCGCTCGGCATCGGCCAGGCGCTTGCGGTTGGCGAACAGCTCCTGCTCTAGTACCGCGGCCTCAGCTCGGTTCCACTGTTCCACCTCAGCCCACACTGCCAGCTCCGCCGGGCTCGTCCCGGCCCGGAAGGCGTCGTCCATCGCCTTCGGGGTCTTGGGCCGCTTCTTGCCCGGGTCGTGCGCGTATAGAGCGGCGAACTCCTGCAGCGACAGGGTGGCGCCGGTCATCCGGACCAGCTTCTGATAGGCGGCGGTGATCTGGGCGGAATAGCACATGGCTGCCATCTCGCCCGAGCCAGCGTTGCGGCGGCGTGACGGCCCGCGATTACCCGAACCCCAGCGGCACCTCGGTCAGGTCCACGATGAAGATCATGACGAACTCCCTGTCGGCCGCCACCGACGACGGGAGGCGTACCGCGTCAGCCGCGCGGTCAACACGCCCGAAACAACAGCAAGTCATTGATTCAAGCCGAAGGATAGGCCCGTCTCTTGGGATTCCCTGGACGGAGCCCCATAGGGTTACCTTCACACGGGAGAATCACATGTCACTGCGGCAGCTGGAAGAAGACCTTGAGACCTACACTACACGCCGGGATGAGGTTGCGGCGTTTCGGGCGGGGCTGAGCCACGCCCAGCTTGTTGAACACGACAACCGCTCTGATCAAGAGCTCGGCGAGGTCACCCAGGAGCTGGAAGAGAACGGCAAAGACATGGATGTTATTGACCGCAGCCAGCTCGAACAGCGCCAACTCGACCTGATCGATTTTGGTCGTGGCGGCTTGAGTCGCATCGAAGGCGAGATCCTGGACATCAAAACCGAAATCCTTCGCGCAAAGAATCGTCGCTAACAAATGCTGGGGGGCAGTCATGCCCCCCGGCACTCTCTGGATTTACCGCTGGATGTCCCAGAGGCGACCATTCACGATCCTCCCCAGAAGCGGGGCTCCGGCCGCGACCGAGGGATGGAAGTAGGCCCCGTCATTGTCCAGGAACTGCGCAACGTTCGAGTGGCTCCACCCACACTCCCGCGACCATTCAATGACCGGCAGGCCATAGTGCTCGGCAACGCGCCTGGTAGCTTCCGCGTACGCCCGGACAGTCAGCCCTATCGCGTTGGTCCATCCATTGGCCCAGTCTCCGGGAACTGTGATCCTCTCAGCATACGGAGACGTGATGCAGAAGATTCTGGCCTGCGGGAATCGAGTCAACAGCTTCCCGATCGTTGAATGAAGTGCGCCGTAGAACTCGGTTTCAGCAGTGGAAGTGAACTCGCCAAGCGGCACAGACTGCGCCCAGTCGTTGGTGCCGCCCTCGAACAGCACAGCCACGCTGCCGCCTGGAATTGCGTCGATTCTCGCCTGATCACACATAGATACCGCCTGCGGGCCTGAGTCCGGCTTTGCAACCTTGCTGCCACCGACTCCGCAGTTGGTATGCACAATTCCATGCTCAGAAACCACAATTGGTTGCCATCGCCCCTGGCCAACCAGGCTGTCACCGAACGAGGCCACTGCCTGGTCGCGCCAGCTGCTAAGAGATGAAGAGCTGCTGGCCTCGAGGACTGCGAGTCGCTTGGCTACGTCCGGCGATACCTGCTCAAGCTTGATTATGATCGGATTGCCCGAACGAGCAGTGACTGCTACGGACCGGGCAGCCGGAGGAATTGCTACTCGCTCGTCCGTGTACTGCGTACCGACCGCGCCAAAAATAGAAATCAGCGCTCCACTCGCGCCAAAGAAGGCTAGCGGAGTGGTCGTAGTTCCCGTGACAAAGGTCGTGAAGTAGACGAACCCCTCATCGCCATTCAGAGGCAATGAGGAGTAGTTGTACGCCGAACTAGCTACTGCAGCCCCGGTGCTTTTGTCGATGTAGTAGCCAGGAACGTCCATGGTGCTCTGCCGGGTCAGGTCAGCCAACGACGCAGCCGATTCCTGAGCGTTGCGTTCGGCAGTCGTCAAGCGCTGTGCAACACCTGCGGCAATGTAGGAAGCGTTGATCTCAATATTGTTCCTTCGCGAAGAAACGTAAATAGCCCTAGCCTCAGCAGGAACCGCCTTCAGCTCATAGTCTTGATACAGGGTTTCAGTTGAAGTACCCATCACCTCAAAGCCCAGATAAGCGCCGTTTCCGTCCTTGTAAACGGCAAGGGCCTGAACTGGCTGACTGAGGCTGGCAGTGACCTTGATCGCCGATTCTTGCCCTGTAATTGCGGAATAGGCGTAGAAGAAGTTTGCCGAGGCCACTAGCTCACCAGTGGTCCGATCAACATAGAACCCAGGACCACCCGTTTTGCTCAGCGCCTGGAACACAGATAGCGTTTTCTCGGTGTCCGGGGTTAGGCGAATACGGTCGTTGATTGACTCAATCGAGTCCGCACGCATCCATTGCCAAGCTCCTCCGGATGAACGGAACTGACCTGAGTTGGTCACAGACTGGCCTGTAATGGGGTCAGTGTGGAAACCCGTGTCTCCTATCACGTCCGCGGCGAAACCGTCGGGTCTCGATGTATCGGCCGCCAAGGCTGCCCAGCTCGAGTATCGCTTCAGGCCATTGTCGGCAATGAACTGATCAAACTCTGCCTCGATACCCGTCCAACTTCTACGCTCGACCCCACGTCGATCCCGCCAGGTAGGATCGGCGCCATTGATCCCGCTGTCGAGGTTCTCGGCATTGTCGTACAGATCAAGGGGCGAGCTCGAGCCCACTGGGTTGCCGGTGTTGTATTTGGTCATCTGGGTGCGTCTCCAGTGGCGCTACGGCGCGTTGGCGTCGTCGTATTGGTAGAAAGCGGGGTCGTACTGCAGGGCGGTCAGCTCCACCGAGCCGTCTTCGCCAGGTGTGAGCTCGGCCAGCACGGCGTCATACCCAGCGCGCGTGCTGTCGCAGAAGATCAGCTCCGGCGGGTCAATCGTCGGGTCGTCCATGATCCAGGTATTGAAGGCGTGCTCCCCCGGCAGTGCCGAGGCGGCGATGGTCAGTCGGCGGTCGTCCACGCGGGTGGGCACCATCACGCCGGACAGCGTTCCGTCCTGGAAGCGCACCAGGCACCGCGGCGCCGGCAGGCTCCAGTCCAGGTACTCACCCACCTCGATCAGCAGCCGAGTACCGTCCAGCCTGGCCGACTCGATCATGGTGCTGGTGGTGCTCGAACCCGGAATGTCATCGAACAGCTTCACCCGGTCGCCGTACTGGTAGACCAGGCCCATCATCTCGGTCTTGGTCTTGTAGGTCAGGCGCTGGCCTTGGTGCTTCATCAGGCGGCGCATGCCGATCCGGTATGCGCGATCGCGCGTGCCGACACCCTGCAGCTCGTAGGTCTCCACCTTCCACGGCTCGGTCACACCTGGCAGCCGGCACTCCACCGTCTCGGCCGCCCACGTGACCTCGTCGACGTAGGTCACGTCCACGCCGTCATAGTCGTCCGGGCCCGGCGAAATGAACGACGTGCTCAGCGGCTCAAGCTGGCGCTGCGGCGAGATCCCGCCGCGCCACCCCTTCACCCCTTCGCGGCCGGCCGAACACATAGAATCGATCAGCAAGAAGTAGCCCATGCCCGCCTGTGCCGCCATCTGCAGCATGTCCAGTGCGCTGGTGCCGGACTTCTCCGCGCTGAAGTCGAAGAACTCCCCTCGCGGCGTCCAGTAGGTGTCCTCCAGATGCTGCAGCGTGTCCGTGTCGATCTGGTCCGCCGGCAGGCCAAGGGACCGCATGACGTGGATCATGGCGCCACTGATGCTGCGCGCAGTGCCCTGGTCATACAGCCGTGTAGCTTCCACGTTGAACCTGCGGTCGGTCTGCGCCGCCAACTTCGTCCCGGTGGTCACCGTCAGGCCGATGGTCGTCAGGTCGTCGTAGCGCGTTGGCCGCTGCGATAGGCGCGCGCGCAGGCCCTGCCAGTAGCACGCATCCCGTGCCGAGTTGCCTCCGCGCTCGGTCACCCGCCTGACACGCACCTCGACCTGCCCAGGGGCGCCGAGGGTGATGCGCTCGGTGAAGCCCACCGCATCCTCGGAGTATCCGGTGTACGTGTGGGTCCGAACCGTCCAGGGCGCGCCCGAGCCATACACCCGATACCCAACGCGGATGCTGACCGTGAACGTGCGCTTGTTGCCCTTGCTGGTGTACCAGATCAGGCCGCTGGGGAAGTTGAAGTCGTATTCAAACGCATCGGTGGTTTCGCCGTTCGGGCACACCAGGAACGGTCCCAACCACTCCTCGCCCTCCTGGAACCCGGTGGCGCTGTAGTCAGTGGCCGTCCGGCTGGTCCAGCCCGGCCAGCTCGTGTCGACCACGCCAGCCTCTGTAAGCCGCTCCACGGCCAAGGTAAGCCCGGACACGGCCGCAATTCGATAGTCACTTTGGCCGCGCGACATTGCCAGCGAGACCACACCAGGCGGCAGGCCTCCGAAAGCAGTGCCGGTCGGACCGTCATAGGCCAGCGTTATACGAGGCTGCGTTGCCGGCGTTCCACCGGTCGTGGCCACACCTGCTGTAGACGTTGGGCTGCTGCCGAAGACAGAAGCCGGCAGTCCGCTGTAGGTGATGCTTCCACCGGCAAACGGGCTGGCCGCCTCAGCAATCGTCACCACACCGCCGGACTGGGTCGCTACCAAGCCGCTATCCACCAACTGGTCGTTGATGGCAGTCAGCAGCACGCCCAAGGTGATGTAGTTGGCCACCAGCGCCACGCTGTAGGTGGTTCCCCGCCAGCTGATCCCGAAGGTGACCGGAGAACCGCTGAAGTCGAAGTTGCTCGCAGCAGCCGAGCCCGTCACACGGGCAGCGCTGCCACCAACACCGGGCACTGCGGGAGAGCCGGGAACGTAGCTGGCCACGAACAACGCGTAATCGGCTCCGTTGTAGGTCAGCAGAACCGGCATGCCCACGTAGGGCGCCAGTTCCGCCACAGCACTGCCGGCGATGATCGAGTAAAGGCCGCTGGTGGTCGCGGTGAAGGAAGCCGCGACCTTTAGCGTGAGCACGGCGCCGACAACCCAGCTGCTGGGCACGGAGCTGGTCGGCCGCTCGTTACCGTTCGCGTCGGTGACTGTCGCGTTGTTCAGGGTGATCACATTCCCCGATACCGTCACCGAGTCTGCGTTGATCCCCGTTGACACGTCTGCCGTGTCGCTCAGATCCAGACCGGCGGTGCCGGAGGCGGTAGCCCCCACCTCGGTAGAATTCACCCAGTTCTCGGAGCGCACGTCGCCACCTACATCGGTGCCCGGTGGGTAGATGGTCATCTGCACGTCGCTGCCGAACGAGCTGATGGGTGTGTTCCCCAGCCGTGCCGAACCCACTGGGATGATGTGCCGGCCCTTCCCCACGCACACGAACATGTGGGTCCGATAGGATTTCTCGCCTACGAAGCGAGACACCGGCTGCACCAGGTAGTCGGCCCAAACGCGGCACCGCCCCAGAACCTCGCGCACAGGGCTACCGAGGCGGGCCGTGTTCGCCCGCGCCGTGTCGAGACTGAGGCTGTCGCCCTGCCCGTTCCGACTGCCAGGCAGGTTGTTGGCCATGTAGATGGCATACGCGGCCACCACCGCAACCACAACCCAATAGATCACCGCGGCAATGCCCTCGTAATGAGGGACCGGGTAGATGCGCACGTCGCTGCCGTGGTCGATCCAGGTGGTTGCCCACGCACCTGGCGCAACCGGCGAGCCGTCCACCTCCAGCTCAATCGGCTGCTCACCCTCTCCGGTGTAGCCACGCACGTTCGCCCGCAGCCAGCCGTCCACCGTGATCCGGCCATGCTGGTGGGTTTCCAGGGCTTCACCGGGCATCCGGGAAGGGAACACCCGGATCACGCGTAGTACTCCACGCGATTGAAGCGGCGCTCGAAGCGCGCCACAGGCAGGACCGTCACGTTGCGACCGTCGTTACATTCGAGCGTGCACATGCGGCCGTCTACCTCTACCAGCACGGCAACGTGGGTCACCATGCTGCCCTCGTAGCAGAACGCCACGGCGCCCTCTACCAGGTCGCTGCCGGTGTGCTGCAGGACCGCCTGCTGTGCCAGCTCGGGCAGATCTTCACGGGTAGCCCCGGGATGCTCATCCCACGCTGGCAGCCCAAGATCCCGACGAACCTCATTGACCACGCCATAGCAGTCCAGTTCGGGGAACACGCGGCCGCCACTGACCCAGACAACGTCCAGGTACTTTTCAAGGTCGATCGTCATGAGATGTAGCGCAGTCCGGGGTGCTTGGAGAGGTTGAAGCGATCGCGCGGCCAGGCCGTGTCGAGGATGTTCATGAAGCCGGCCGTGATCTGGACCTCTGTGGCCGACCACTGGCCGCCCTTGATGTCCATCGAGAGCGGACGCTTGATGGGTGCCAGCAGATCACTGCTCAGGTAGACCCGCAGGGTTACCGTCATCTCCTGCCGCGCGGCCAGCGCGGCACGGATCTTGGTGCTCACCACACCATCAATGTTGGTCAGCGCGAAGCGCAGATCCTGTACGCCGTCGGCATTGCGCGCCGGCTTGGCCACGTCCATGCCGCAGGCCTTGAAGGTCACCGTCTGGCCCGTCTCCAGAACCGCAGTCAGGTCCTCCCAACCCTTGGTCAGGTAGTGGGTTTCGCCACCGACGGTGATGGCCAGCGTCTCGTGCTCGATCTCGCTGCCACCGGAGGCATACAGCCGTTCAAGGATGCTCATGGCTGGGGCCACTCCCTGTTTGCGGCCAGGTCGACCACATTGGCCTGTAGGAAGCCTTCCGGGTACTCAGACCAACCATCAGCCAGCAGCGGCCGGAGATACAGTTCCAGCTGTGCGGTGAACATCCACAGGTTGCTGTTGGTCAACGTCGGACCGTCGTAAATGTCGGTGAACCGAGCCTTGTAGTAGTCCATGCCGAGCGGGCTGCGAAGGCGGCAGGCAAACCAGGACACGCCATCAAACAGCTGCTCCTGGAACCACTTCTCGAACAGAGCTGCCTGCTGGTCGTTCAACAGCCATCGCACCTCGGTCTGGCTCGGGGTCGCGGTGTAGGCCCGCCGGGGCAGGGATCGCCCGCTTACGAAGGTGGACCGCGTCTGCGGTGATACGTGGCGCAGCCCATAGCCCTCACGCAGCGGTTCGGGCAACCACTTCGGCTGCATGATCAGCGCCATTACCCGACCTTCCTTCTGACATTCCAGTTCGATCGCATCGCGCGTGACTGAGGGCCGGTGCCGGACGTGGTGTCCGCCACACGGTCCTGCCGCGCCAGGGTCACCGCGCGCCGCACTGTTTGTTCCTGCATCAACCGCTCTCGCTCGCTGATGGACCCGTTCACATTGAAATGCATCTCAAAGCTATCGCCCCGACCTCCGCCAGCGGAGTCGCGTGACACGCGGTCGAGGGTTGCGTCCAGCTTGGCGCTGGTGGCCGCAGTGGTGACCCGCTCGCCCTTCTGCAGGAGCCAGGTGCCGGTCTCGGGAACGCTGTCGATACCGTCGTGGGCCATGCCAACCGCCGACACCTCACCTACCAGGTTGGCAACTGCTGCAGCTGCGGCGGCCATCGCCGCCAAGTTGGCAGGAAACGGCAGGCCGCTCGAAAGCGCCGAGCTGACCGCGTCCTTGGCTGCCAGCGCGGCCTTTGCGACCGAGAACGCCTTGCTGATTGCGAATGCGGCCCGGTAGATCCCGGACTGCTCGCCGAAGCCCGCACGCATGACGCCCGCAACACCGGCCAGTCCCTGCTCTGCGGCAGTCAGGCCAACCTGCCACCTAGCCTTGTCCAGCTCGTCAAGCCGGGACTGATGGGTAGCCGCCAGCACCGCCTCCTGGGCATCCCAATCCTCATTCAGGTCGGCGCGGGCTTTTCTGTACTCTTCCAACGCCTGAAGCTGCGTCGCGTACTTCTTGTTCTCTTCCTCGACCGCCTTGTTGATCTTGGAAAACTCACCGCTGGCGCCGCCGTACAGTGCATCCGGTCCTCGGTACTCGCTGCCGCCAGCGCCGCCAACCTGCTCAATTACCTTTCCAGCAACCTTGGCAAATTCAGGGTCGTTCGCGGCACCAGCCGCTGCTGCCGCCTGCAAGGTTTTCAGCCGCTCTCGGGCCAGATCCAAGCCGAGAGAGTCTTTCTTGTTCAGCTCGTCCTTCAACTTGACGAAAGCCTCGGTGGCCTTGGCCGCTTCCTCGTTCGCGGTCTTCTGCTCCTGCAGAACGTCCAGCCTCCGAGCATCGATGCGCAGGGACTCCTGCTTCGAGGCATTAAGCCCCTTCAGCGCGCCATGCTCCAGATCGAAGTTGAGTCGCTGCAGCTCAGTGGCCTTGCCAGATCGGTCCGCGCTGGTGTCAAACAGCTCGATCTGTCGCTTCAGCTGCAGCGAAGCAGCCTCATAGGCGTGCTCCAACTGCCGCTGCCCTGCCAGCCGCTTCTTGGCATTTTCAGCATCAGCTGCGGCGGCTGCAGCAGAAGCTGCAGCGGCCCGGGCAGCCGGATCACCTGTTACACCGGAAGGAGGTAGGCTGGCCTCAATCAGCCTGACTGTAGGTGTGGGCCGCGGCTGCATGGCCGCCCAGCCGCGGTCGGCGAATTGCGTCCCGTTCTGATAATCCTTGAGGAACTGGCTCCAGCCGCCACCCTGCGAGCCAAACAGCCCGCTGTACTGGCCGGTCGCCAGCTTCATCACCGCGTTGCCCTGCTTTTCGATTGCAACCAGACCGCCACGAACACGGTCCAGGCCTTCAATCGCCCCGCTGAAGATGCCACCGAGGTCACTAATCTGCCGGAAGCTCTCCGCGATCGACTCGGTGAGATTGCGAACCTCGGCGCCGTCTTTCAGATACGTGGCGAAATCGGTGAGGATCGATCCGAGGCCTGCAATCATCGCATCGAAGCCCTCCCTGACCAGAGGGTCGTTGAGGGTATCGATGAACGAATTGATGGCAGCAGTGGCTCCGGCCAAGCTTCCATCGCGACCAGTGGTCAGATCGTCGATCGTGTGCCGTAGAGCCGTCAGCGAACCCCCGAAGGTGTCCCGTGCCGCCAGTGCAGCACCAGCGTATGACTCCTCGAGGATCTCCAGGATCATGACCTGGGCCTCGCCTTCCTTGCCGGCCTTGACTAGCTCGTCGATCGTACCCCGCACTTCCTTCGTGAAGGCGGCACCGAATCCCTGCTGGGCGAGCGCGGCGGCCGCCTTGCTGGGCGATTCCAGCGCGCGGCCGATGGTCTCCGCCGACTGGCTGACACTGATGCCTAGTCGCGCCGACTGGTCGATGACAGCCTGCATGGCGCGGGGGATGTTGGAAGCCAGGATGCCCGAATAGGACAGCAGGCGTGTCTGTGCCTCGACGATCTCCCCACCACTGAAGGTGGACTTGCTGGCCAGCGTATCGGCCATGTCCAGCAGCTGCTGCCGGGTGTACCCGGCGGCACCGCCGGTTGACCGGATGATTGCATCGAGTTGAGCAACCTCTCGCTCGGCACTCATGGTGTTGCGAGCGATCAACAGGCCCACCGTCGAAAGCCCGGCAAGAGCAGCGGTCATGCCAGCTGCAAGCGCCAGACCGGCCAGTTTCGCCTCGGCTTCGACCTTCTTGCGCCACTTCTCCGCCCGGCGCTCGGACTTGTCCAGGCCGGATGCGAAGCCGCCGACCTCGGCGATTACGTCGATCGTAAGTCGGCCCAAGCTCCTGCTTGCCATGCTATTTCACCCACGAGTATGTTTTGCCACGAATGAAGTCGTAGGCCGCAGCGAAGGAGCATCCAAGGGAATCTGCGATGGCCTGGATACTTGCTCCGGATGAGCGCAACTTCCTGCCCTCCTTTACCAATGAAGGAGTGAGCACGCTCTTACTGGCCCGCATGGCGACTGCGACCCTCTCAATTACCTCTGGTGATCGAGGGCCACCGCCCTTTCCTCGTCTGCCCACACTGATGCGCTTTCGGGTCTCTTCAGAGAGCCGAACTCCACGGCGCGGACTTGTCTTCCCTTTGTGGGACTCCGAGAGCTTTTTCCTAGTCTCCTCTGAAGCCCGACTCCCCTTCCGAGATGCTGCCGTCGGCGACATGTTGTAGGCAGGCTTAAGACCGTCGATCAGTGCCTGCTCATACAGAAGAAGATCCTTCACCGCGCACATGATCAGAAGCTCGAACGAGAAGCTGCCCGGCCCATGCTTGTTCCACGACCGTTGCAGGAACCGACTGTGATGCCTATTTTTCTGGAGATCGCGCTGGTGATCTCCAAACCGCTTCCGGACGTTCCACGAACTTCCGATGTAGCAGCGGCCGGTGATCAAGTTCCGAATTCTGTAGATTCCGGAAACAATCTTCATGGTTCTCGAACCCAACCCTATGCTGCTGTGGCCGGCCTCTGGTGGGCTGGATGAATGTGCACCCTACGCGCCGGCTACCACTGTTTCATCGCCTCCTCGAGGCTGATGGGCTCGGCGTCCGCGTAGGGAATGAAGTCGGCAGGCTTGAACGGGGTCGAGCCAGGCTTCTTGTTGGCGTTGACGAACAAAGCGGCCAGCATCCCTGCAGCTGCATCCATCCGCCCACCCAAGTTCAGGCTGCCGCGCTTGGCGCGGTACACGCTCCAGAGCTGGAATTCCCGGATGGAGAGGCGTTCCTTCGCCTCCCCGATGCTGCGGCCGCCGATCCCGTTGAGGACCAGCTCGCACCACAGCTCATCCTCCGGGGTCAGCTCGTAGCTTTTCCCAGGTTGTTCACCTCGCCAATGGCCATCAGCAGCGCCACCGACAGGTTGCCGTCCAAGGCGCCGCGGTCCGGATCGGCCTCGCCGGTGATATCAGCAACGGTGAACACCGCCTTGCCGTCCTGGTCGCAGATGCTGGCCGCGATGCGGCCGGCCACGCCGTCGTGCTTGTTCGTGGCCGAAAGCACATCCGACACCGCCGCCTGGAAGCCAAGCGGCCGCACATAGACAGTGGCAGTCAGCTCTTCGTCGCCCTGCTTCCAGCGGATCTCCTTCTCCACTGGCCGGCCAGTGAACGCACCGGCCTTGTGCAGGCCGGCCACGCTCAGGCTCACCGCACGCGCGGGGACGGACTTCTTCGGGGCCCGGCTCACGGCGTCTCAGCCTTGCGCAGCCAGACGCCCGACCCGCTGCGCTGCATGGTCGCGGCAGTGGTCACCACCGCATTGCCCTGGAAGTCGAACGGGAAGTCGCTCACGTAGGCCTGGAAGGTGTACCAGGTGCGGGTATTCGGCAGGACCAGCTCGTCTACCGTGGAGCGCTCGGCCGTAGCCGCGGCGCCGGTGCCAGCGCCGCCGGTGAAAGCGACAGTCGGCGTGGCGGTGTAGCCGGTGCCAGGGTTGGTGATATTGACGCCGATCACCGAGCCAGAATCGACGATGGCCGTGGCCGTTGCACCGCTGCCACCGCCGCCGGTGATGGCCACGGTCGGCGCCGACGTGTATCCGGTGCCGCCGTTGGTCACTTCGATGTTCGAGATGCTGCCGACCTGCTGCACGGTGGGCTGGATGTCCACGCCATCGGACCAGCCGATGGCCCATTGGATCGGCTCGCCGCCGTCCACCTGCTCGGCCAGCTGCCACATCAGGTAGTGGCTGTCGTTCTTCGGGTCGGCGTTGATACTCACAGAAGCTTGGCCGGGCGTGCGCAGGCCCTTCTTGTAGGTGCGCGTGTTGGTCTCGGACAGGCACGTGTCGTCGATCTGGTCCGCCGGCGCGGTGCCGGGGTTGAAGGCCGTAATGCACTCGATCTCGCGGACAACGCCGTTGATCAGGCCGTACAGCTGGGTTCCTTGGGTCAGGGCGCTCATCGTTTCTCCTGCGGGCAATAAAAAGCCCCGCAGTGCGGGGCGTGGGTGGGGATGTAGAAGGTGCTACCGAGGGACCAGCCAGTCCAGATCAAATGACAGGCGCAGCAGCTTCGTTTCGGGATCAAGCATCTGGCTGCCCCAGCGGGTGATGTACCCACGGGGTTCGAAGGCATCACGCAGTGCGGCGGCCCCCTGAATCAGGGATGCTTCGTTCTTTGCATAAACGTCCACCTGCGTGGTCAGGGCGTCCACGTCAGGGCGCTGGGCCAAATAGTTCTCGGGGCTACCACCGACCGTCTGCCAGACCGCATAGGGAAGTGCAGGCGGCTTCTCGATCAGTCCGAACGGATAGACACGGGTCGGAGCGTCGCCAAAGGCCAGCAGCACCGCTGGTGATGCGATGCAAAGCGGGAAGATGGGCGGGATCATGCCGCCCCCTGCTTTGCCAGCACGCGGTCGAGCGCCTGGTTGAAGCTTCGCGCGAACACGTCGACGGCCTTCTGGCCTGCTTGGTCCGGCACCGGCCGGAAGATCGGCTGGGCGGCCATCTTCGAGGTGCCGAACTCCAGCAGGCGCCAGTACCAGGTGATGCCGCCCGGATTGCTCATGCCCAGCTGCGCCGAGCGGCCGGCCTGGGCCCCGCCCAGAACGCCTACGCGGAACGCCAGCACGCCATCCTGCTTGAAGGCGCGGCCATTCCAGCGCACCGCGACATTCTTCCAGATGGCGGTCTCGGTTTCGTGGTCGTCCACCCGGCGGGCGTTGCTCTGCGCTTGGTCGCGCAGAACGTTGGCCGCCCGGCGCAATGCGGACCGGCCGCCCTTGTAGTTCACCTCGCGCTTGACCTGCGCCATCTTGGTACGGATGCCGTCCAAGCCGCTCACGTCGAATCGGATGCCATCAGCCATCGTTGACACCCTCGCTGCAGGGGAGCGTGAGATATTCCAGCCCGCTGACCGGGTCGGGCAGCACGCCATGGATGTTCAAGATCTTGCCGCGGTGGATCACCCGGCACTTGTCGGTCACGCCCTCGCGATGACGAATGGTCACCCGCAAAGTGACCTCGCTGTCGAGCGCCTTGGCTGCCACGAACTCGCGGGCCGACAGCGGCGCCACTTCGGCCCAGACATCAGCCAGGGGCTCCCAGCTGACGGTCTGCGCGCCGGTCGCAGGCGACTGACCGTAGACCTGACGCTGCAGCTGCACCCGGTGCCGCAGCCGGCCAGCGGCGATCATCGCGGCTTCCCGCTCAGGTAGCTGCCGGAACCGACGGGATCAGCCTCACCGCCCTCGCTGTCGCAGAGGTAGTCCACCAGCCGGTTAACCGCCTTGGCGTTCTCCAGATCGGCCCTGGTTTTTTCCTGCAGCGCCGCCACCAGTTGGTGCGTGGCCTCGGTCTGGGCTCGCAGGGCGACCAGCAATTCGCTTTGCTCGTTCATTCGCTTCTCGCATCCATTTCATGAGCCAGGCGCGGCGGCGCGCGCAGCCAGTGCAGGCCATCAGAAGCGCTTCCGATACCAAAGCAAGCTATCGAACCCGAGGGGCACCCTTGCAGCGCTGTCCCCCACGGTGACCGCCTCCCTGACTGAAACCCAGTGGGCGACCAGCACCAGGACTGCTTGCCGGACATCGGGCGTGAAATTCATCTCGCCCTCGTCCGCAGGATCACCCTCGACCAGCACCCGGTCACAATGCATCTGCACATGAGCCAAAGCCGCATCGACATACGACTGGAGCATCACGTCGCTCACTTCGTCGATGACACGGCACTGCTCGCGGACCAGAGCGAGGTCGAGGGTGATTGGCATTACGGGGCCTCGCTTGCCTTGTCCTGCGGCTCGGTAGTGGAGGCCGGCTTTGCTTCCTTGTTGCCCTTGGGCTTGGCCTGCCTGTCGCCTTCGGCATTTGCCTTCTGCGCCGCACTTGGCTTGGCTTCCTTGTTGCTCTTGGCCCCCGCGTCGTCGTCCACCGCCACGGCAAGGCCCTTCCCGATGAGGGTGTGGGCGTACTCGTCGTCCGCATCGAATGTCTGACCGGCCTTCACCACGTTGCTATCAGCGTTGAGCTTCACGGCGTTGCCGATGAAGCCCCATGTCGTCCTGATCTTCATGCCGTCTCCAGCAATTTGTGGGGGCCAGCATCGCGCCGACCCCTAGGTTGTGACGCCCCGGTGGATCAGGTGGTCGGGAACTGACCCTTGACGAGAGCTTCCCGGCGACGCACGCCCAGACCCAAGCGCTCTTCAACCAGCAACGCGCGTTCGTTCTTGATGAACATGTCGTTGATCAAGCCCATCTTGAACAGGAAGGACATACGGTCGAACAGCGTGGCCGCCCGCGCGAAGTTTGCGACGAGGAACTCGCCACCAGTGTCCGCGTCGCCCTCGTCCATGCTGTCGGAGGTAATGACCGGGCGACCCCACAGGACCGGGGTAACCAGACCCTGCAGGTTGGCGAACAGGTAACGGTTCTGCGAGTCCTTCTGCAGCTCGATGTTCATCCAGTCGAGTTCAGTCATGACCACGCCATCCGCAGAGAGCTTGGACTGCTTGCGCACCTGGTAGATCGCGCGGCGGACGATGTCGATCGGAGTGTCGCCGGGCTTCGTCAACGCGGCGCTGTACGCGGTCGCCTGGGTCATGAGGCCATTGAGGTTCTCGCCGGTGCCATCACCCTTCAGAATCTGGGCCTCCTCTTCCAGCTTCAGGTCGTAGCGGAGCAGTTCCCGGATGTAGCCCAGCAGCTGCGGCACGTCGTCCAGCGCCTCGTCGGTCACCGGCATCCAGACGGCGATCTTCTTCACGCGATCAGTCACCGACTCGAACGTCACATTACTGGTCGGCTTGGTGCCACCTTCCGCCACCGGCGCCGCCCCTCGGGTATGCAGCAGCTCACGGAAGAAGGTGTACTGCTGACCCGACACGGGGATGGAAGTCAGAAGATCACGGATGCGCAGTTCCTGTCGGATGCCCGGCTGGATGGTCGGGTCGTAGTTCGGTGCCACGATGCCTGCGCTGGTGACCTTCGTTTCCTTCATCGAGGCCAGGTCGCCCTTGGTGATCTCGATCTCGGCGCGCTGCACGGTCTTTTGCTGCAGGCCCTTGTACTCGTCGTGGCCCTTCACCAGGTCGATGAAGGACTTGCCCTCACCGGGCTGGCCGCGGACCTTGACGCCCTTCTCTTCCAGCTCCTGAACCTTATCAATTACGCGCTGCAGCTCGCCCTTGGTGTTCTCGATTGCGTCCTTCACATCCTTGGGAATGGCATTGCCTTTCTGGATGTCGTCGATGACTGCGTCGTACTTCTTCTGCAGGCCGTTGAAACCGTCCTTGAGCTGGGTTTCCAGCGACTCGCGGACCTAGGTGATGTCTTCGCTCATGGTTTTTCTCCGAAAATGGATTGGATGGAACTACCGAGTTTCTTCAGCTCGTCCACGGTCGCCGTGGCCGCATCCGCACCGTCTCGGTGGATTGCAGGGAAGCCGAGCGAGGCGACGGCGGCCGCCTCCTTCTGCGAGAGGCCCATGCGTTCACGCAAGCCCTTCTCAAACTGCCGGACCGAAGACTTGACGCTCAGAATCTCGGCCTCAGGATTCATTCCAAAGGGGACGATTGACGCCTCCCAAAGCTCTGCCTTCTTGATCACCCTCACGCGGCGCCCTTCGCGTGTCTCTTGGGCGTCCTCAATCGTGTTGAATCCGATGGACATCGAGTCAAGTGGCGCGTCCCCCTTCATCAGCTCATACGCATCACGCGCGTAGCTGACATTGAGGTTGATCTTTCCCTTAACCCATAGACCGTGATCATCATCGCGATACTCGGCCGTGCCGATGAGCTTGGTCAGGTCGTGATACAGCGCCAACTTCAGTCGCCCGCCGCGCGTTGTCTTCACGCGAACGAACGCACCTGGAAGAATAACGTCGTCGCCGAGATCGACGTTGTTGTAAACGGACGCGTAACCCTCGAAGTTCCCGGCCTCGTCGGCTTCCTTCACTTCGAAGGGGCATTCAATTCTGCTGACGGTCATTGCCTTGGGACTCCCATTGAGTGATGGCGTCGTACTGCGCGCCCTCGAGGCGCGGAAGGTTCTCTTTCAATCGGACATCGTTGATCGACATCCAGCCCGACCCGCCGGACCCGCCAAGCGCAGCCTTGTAATAGGTCGAGCGAGCAGCACTATCGCCACGCAGCAGGCCCTCCACTACGAACTCGACGAAGACCTCGGTGCCGCGGTGAATTTTGTCGTTCCACTCATCCTCGATCGCATCGAGGTAGGGCTTGAGCCCATAGGTCACGAAGCCACTGTTCTGCTGTTCGAGGTTGGAGCCCATGATCGACGTACGGCCGGCGCGGTTGGCCAAGTACAGCGGCACACCCCATACGCCAGCTAGCGCCTCTTCCTGGAACTGCTGCGACTCAATGAACTGGCTGTCCTTCTGGCTCAGCCCTGCCGGGATCAGCTTGGGTCCGCCCTGCAGAACCGCGATCTTGCCGATATCGTCTACGTCGCCCTTTCGGACATCGGGAAACTTTTCCATGATCTGACCCTGCTGTTCCTTGGTCAGGAACTGGTCGTAGACCACATAGCCGCCGGTGAAACCGCCCTTGCGCATGAATCGAGCCGACCAGTCCTGGCCGGCCTTGGCCAAGCCCATCGCCTCGGCCTGGTACTCCAATGGAGACAGACCGGTAACCCCGTCTGTACTGAACAGCTTGAAGTGCAGCATGTTCTCCGGAGACACGGGTATCCGCTGACCTTTCAGCTCGACGATGTAGAGCAGATCGTCGTCAGTGTCGATGCATACGTCGTCGGCAGCGACCGGAATCAACCCGATCATTTCGCCCTGCCGGTTTCGCTCGATGATCACGAACGCGTTCCCGCGAAGCGCCATGTTGACGACCACTGCCTTCAGCAGATTCAGCCGTGTGATGAAGGGGTTCGGCTTTCCGAGAAGGCGAAGGGCGCGCTTGTTCGCGGGGCTGTCACCGCGCACGAGCGTGCGCTTTCCGCCAACGTCTTGGTAGAGCTTGAGCGGCAGCCCTGCTGCCGACTCGGAGAGGATCTTGACGCAGGTCCAGACGATCGGGATCGTGATCGCGGTCTTTGCCGTAATGCTAACCCCGGCCTTCGTTTTCCTGCCGCCGACTTCCATATCGACTTCCCGGTAGTCGCCGGTCTGTGGATCGGTGTAGCCGAAGAAGCGCCAAGTGAGCGGGTTATACCAGCGCACGGCCATGGTCAGCCCACCGTCCCGAAGAAGCCGTTCTCCAGATACTCATCGACTCCGGGCTCGACCGATTCGACTGCGTGAGCCAGCCCCACCGCCATCAACAGGGAAGCCATGTCATCGATCTTGTCCGGCGACCTCTTCTTGTCGGGCTTCATGTTCAGGTTTCCATCTTTCAATGCGATGAGGTTGGACGCGCACCAGTTCAGGACTGGGTCGTTGCCGTGCTGGATCTTCTTGCCTATGTAGGCCCGCTCCAGCTCCTGCATCGCGGGGTGGTAGTTCTTCGTGGTCTGGTTGAACTCGACCAGCGGGTGCCCGTCGGCCAAGAGGCGCTGCGCAATTTCAGCTGCGTTCCAGCGGTCATAGCCGATCGCCAGGGGACCGAAGCGGGCGATATCCTCACGAATCCTCGCCTCAACCACGCTGTAGTCGGTCACCTCTCCTTCGGTCGCCTCAATCAACCCGGCCGCGACCCAGCCCGCATACGGCACCACACCGCGCTCCGTACGCGCCCGCACCGCGTCCTCCGGAACGAATCGACGGCCCCAGGTGTAATAGACGTCGTCCACCTTCCAGACCAGGCGCCAAGACGTCATATCCAGCGTGCTCGCCAGATCGAATGCGCCCCAGCACGGCTGCCCCGCGAGCCAGTCCAGGTCGACGGCGCCGCCGCACTTCTGCCACTTCGTCAGGTCCACCCAGCCCGTGGCCGAGGAGGCCGGTCGGTTGAGCCGCTTAATCTTGAATTCGGCCAGCTTCGAAGGCATCTGCCGCGCCTCGACGGCCTCCTTGCGTATCGCCTTCAGCAGGTGCGGGTTCGCGTCCATCAGGGGGTTGGCCTTCGGCCAGGCTGATTCGTCGAACTCGTCGTCGTCATCGTCGACAGCGAAGAAAACCACCAAGAAGTGATCGGCCGACTCGCCCAGGATGCCCTGCAGCACCTGCTTAGCGAACTGCCTGATCTCACCCCACGGACCCGGGTTCGTGTATCCCTCGGTCGTGGTGTACAGCCAAAGCGGGTTGCTGCGTGCGCCGGCAGCCGATGTCAGTACGTTCAGAAGGTCCGCCGACTTGTGGGCGTGGATCTCGTCCAAGCCCACATGCGATGGATTCAGACCGTCCTGCGTGCTGGCCTTGGCGTTGATGGGCTTGAAGCTGGCCCCGGTCTCCATCCGGCTGATCGAGTTCGCCCAGCATGCCAAGCCGAAAGCTTCCTGCAGGTCCGGTGTCTTCTCCGTCATCCTCTTGGCGACGTTGAAGATGATCCGTGCCTGGCTGCCGGTAGTGGCAGCAGAAATGATTTGGGCGCCCTCCTCCTCCTCGCAGCACTGGCAGTACAGCAGGATCGCTGCTGCCAGGGTCGACTTGGCATTCTTGCGCGCCACCGCGAACAGAGCCGAGGTGAAGCGCCTGCTGCCGTCCAGGTTGCGGAACCCGAACAGCTGCACGACGAAGAACACATGTGACCGATGCAGCTCGATCTCAGGCCGCGCCCACTTTCCTTCGACGTGCGGCAGCTTCTCGATGAAGTCGCACGGGTCGCAAGCGTGCCACTCGTCGAAAACAAACGGCGGACGCTTCCGCCGCGCTCGCTTCAGGTCCGCAAGGAACCGTTTCGCGGCCAGACGCACCCACTTCCCGAACTTCCGGCCCTTCTTGTCGGCTACGGCCTCTTCTGCATAGGCCGTGGCGATGCCAACGTAATCACGCACGGGGCTTCCGCTTCGCACCATTGCTGGCGAACGCGTTCCCCGCCTTCTCGACCTCCCCCGACGGCTTCACCTTGCCTTGGGCAACCGGCGTAAGGCCGAAGTCGTTCATCAGACCGCGGAGCTGGGAGACCATCGAGGCCACGGGCGCCAGCCCGGCGGCGTACAGCTGCACGGTGTTTCCGTGCAAAGCGCAGAGCTGTCCGAACGCCGAAAGCCCGGCCTCGGTGAGCAGCTTGTTCGCGTGGAGGATCGGCGCCAGCCGGTCCCACTCCTTGATGGCATGCGCATTCGGCAGCCAATCCGGTGCCGGTGGAACATCCGACACCAGCGGAAGGTCAGCGGCCGGCGCCGTCGGCGCGCGGTCGGGGCGATCCGTGCCGGCCACCACTTTCAGCGATGTCGGTTTACGCGGGTTCGCCATGGGTAGTCCAGGAGCGGCATCACGGCCGCGAAAAAATGGTTTTTCTCAACTGACGGTGCATAAAAACGTCTGGGCGCACGGTCAGGGAGGCGAACCGCCCCAACTTTTGCCCCTCCCCCCGCCCTATCTGCAGCTGTTGCGATTCATTCGCGTCCACGCGCGCATTTCGGGGTTGCCCTGACACCTCGATGCCAGTTCCCGAACCCGCCGTCCTCGGTCGCGGTCTTCCGGTCGTGGCAGGGCTTGCAGAGCGGCTGCCAGTTGTCGGTGTCCCAGAACAGCGCCTGGCTGCCCTTGTGCGGGGTGATGTGGTCGACCACCGTTGCGACAGTGACGTGGCCAGTTCGCTGGCACTCTGCGCAGAGCGGCTTCCTCAGCAGGAATGTCGCGCGGGCGCGCTGCCATCTGCTGCCATACCCGCGCTCCGCCGTGGTCTGCCTCACTGCTGCGGCCGGCACGTGCACGACCGCCCGCCTCGGCATGGCGTTGTGCTTCGGTGCCCGGCGCGGCATCAGCCGCCGTCCGAAGGAATAGGTTTCCCCTGTACCTGATCAATGGCATCGAACTGTGCCTCGTACAGATCGAGGCACCGCTTGCGGCCGTGGCTCACTTCGAACACGGCAGACGGCGCCGCCTCTTTCACCCACTTGCAGCGCAAGCGCAGCTTGGCGTCGATGGGAACATAGGTGGCCACCGGAACCTTGATGACTGCTGTTGGCGGCGGGTTCTGCTTGGTCGGTGCGGCCTGGCACGCTGCCAGTAGCGCAGCGGTTGTAACCACGATGACGCGCATGTCAGTACCCCTTCAGTGCCGGACAGGCGGAATCGAGCAGCTCCAGTGCTGCCTTGCAGGTGTCGGGTCGTTGCTCGTAGCGGCCGCGCCAGGTGGACGCCTCCTTCTCGGATGCCTCGATCTTGCCGGCCAGCTCCTGAAGTGCTGCCGCGCTCTCTGCCTTGAGCGCTTCCAGATTCTCGGCTTCGGCCCTCAGTGCGGCGGCGACCTCGGCCAGTCGCTGATCGCGGCTATCCACGTCGGCCTGCAATCGGGCGGCATCGGCCTGCCAGTCGGCCTGGACCTGGATGACCTGGGCGCTCAGGTCGCGGATCTTCTGCTCCTTCTCCCAGGCAGTCAGCCCGGACACCATGCAGCCAAAGGCCAGCACGGCGCACACCACCTTAACCTTGCTGCCCGGCTTGCTCAGCCACTGCAGCGCGTCGGCTGTGGCGCCTACGATCAGCGTCCACAGCGCGCTAAAGAAACGAATCAGTACGCTCATTGCTTCTCGCCTCCGATGGCACCGGTGGCCCGCTCCACCATGCGCACGTAGCCGGGCAGCAGCCGGCGGATCAGGACGCCGGACAGGCCGGCCAGAGGCAGCTGCGGGGCGCCCGCCAGCGCCGGCCAGATGGATGCGGCTACGGCGATGACCCATGCGGCCACAATGGCGTAGGCCACGACCGCCACGGCCAGGGCAGCCCAGCGCGCGGCGGTCTGCAGGAGGCGGTGGCCGCGACGGCGGCTGGCGTCAGCGGCTACCCGCTCCGCGTCCTTCTCCGGCAGCAGCAAAACGCCGATCAGCGCTCCCGCCATGGCAACCAGCAACACGGACTGCGGCACGCCGAGGATCACCCGTTCGGCCTCCCTCAGCGCATCAGCCGTCGCCGGTGCCACAACCGCCGCGGTGAACGTCCCGACAATGGTTTTTAGAGTGCTAACGGGCTCAGTCACGGCGCCACCGTTCCGCCGGCCTTGCGGTACACGGCCAACAGGTCGGAAAGTTGCTGTTCATGCTGGCCGTAGCCAGCGCCAGGCAGGCTCGCCCAGATGTTGCTGACCGCCTTGATGGCCTCCGGGATCTTGCCCGCCTGGATCAGCGGCAACGCGCGACGCTCCCGGATCTGCTGCAGCGCGATCAGGTCCTGGCTCAGCGGCGAGAAATCCTTCAGGCCGAGCGTCTTCTTGTACGCGTCGTAATAGCGGCGCAGCAGCTGGTAGCGGCCTGCCGCAGTGGACTGAATCTTGAGCTTCGGAAGGTCCACCAGCACGCGCGGATGGTCGGCGTAGCTCTCGAACAACTGCCCGCCGACGATCACGTCATAGCCGCGGTCCTTGGTGGCCTGCTTCCCATTATCCGTACCTTCGGACCAAGCCAGCATGTCGAGGAAGGCCACGACGTTCACGCCGCCAGCTTGTTGGTGGGTGATCTGTGCCATGGCGGATCCTGAAATGAAAAACCCCGGCTGGGTGGCCGGGGTCGGGTCGTGCGCGATGGTAGTGAATTTACCCCGGGATGTGCGGGAGCATCAATCCCGCAGCCGCGCGATCGTCCATGCCGTCCTCGCGGCAGTTACTGCGGAAGGCAGCGCAATCGACGATGCCCCGATGGCGGATGCCGCTCCCATGTATTCCAGAAACCTCGTCCATACCTTTTCGTCAGCCTCCAAGAACTCAGGGATTGAAATGCCGCCATACACTTCGAGGCAGTCCAAGTAGTACCCGACGTTATCCTGTTCGGCTGGGAGGTGAAAGCCAGCCTTCTCTGCCATTTGGAGCGCCAGTGGTTGAGCTTTGCTCAGTGCGTAAGGAGCCAACATCCTTGCCTTGATCACTACGCCATGCTGCCGCTCAATATCCAGTATCCGACTGCTGAGCTGCCACATCTCAGACTGGTCCGTTCGCAGCTGTGGGACCTTTGCGTGCAGAACAGTCCACCTCGCCGTGATTTCGTCCATCCGTCGGCGCGCCTCTTCCGGCTCCATTTGGCATTCCGGGTCAAAGGGAAGAAGCAACTGGCGAACTTCATACACGCCGGTTGCGAATCCCCGCAACCTCGTCATCATGTCCATACCGTCTTTCAAGACCAGCGATATGTCTGCCGCAGCGGCAAGCTCCAGATCCAATCGCTTTACCCGCTTGAATGCGAGCATCGAGGCCACAGCCACGACAGTGCCGGCGGCCGCCAAGGCCGCCTCTGGTTTCGACGCGACGATCTCGCCCAGCTCATACATTTTCAGTGGCGGCACACCGAAGATTCGTTCGGAATAGCAGTACAGCGCATAGACGATGGCTAACGTTACTGTAGGTCGCCGGAGAAATGCCCATACAGCACCAACAACAAGGACTGCCGCCCAGACCCTTCTACGCTTCTTGCTATCCATGATTACGCCGCCGTTGATTCTCCTTTCCCAAGCGCGATCATAAGCGCCCAGGCGGCCTCCTGCTCCGCCTCAGTCATCTTCTGCAGCAGCCACTCGTAGACCCCGCGCCACTTCGCCCGGTAGGTCGACTCGTCCCGTCCGATAGCGGCAGCCCGACGCCGGTCGCTGACCGGACCCAGCCCCGACCCACCGCACATCTTGCACGGCACCAGCAGCTCCCCAACCATCGCCTGGCCCCTACCCTCACAGGCCACACAGTGCGGGCGCTTGGCGATCTCGCTGATCACCGCCATCGCCAGCGTCGGCAGCGACTCCAGTGTGCTGATCGGCCAGCACTGAGTCTTAATCCGGCCCAGCCGCTGCTGGGCGGCGTCGCGGTTCGCCCGCTGCTCTGCCGTCGCCGCACCGCCCCAACCTATGCACACCTCGGCCAGGCCGAGGTCCGTCCGGGCCTCGGCAAGCCGGCGCTGCTGGCGCTGCAGCTCGGGCGTCACCAGCGCAATCACCGCGTCCCGCAGCTTGTGTCGGCGCAGCGCGGCGCCATCCGGCCACCAGCACGCCTCCAGCAGCTCCCGGCCCAGCCCCGCCGGCACCATGCCCAGCGCCGCGGCAATGTCCTGGTTCGTCAGGTCCGGCTTCCCGCCTCCCCGGCCGATGTCGAACTTCACCGTGCTCGGCCCCAGCCGTGCCATCGTCTCTCGTGGATTCATGCACGTTCCCCTGTCGTTGAGTGGCCGGCCGCCGCCGGCCCGCCCGTAATCCGCACCACCACCTGGCCGCCAGGCCGGCGCTCGCTGCTCACAACCGGATGGCTGATGAACCGTTTGTCGTCGATGCCAAGCACCTGGGCGATTCCGTCTCGGTATGCCTTGAACCGCCCCAGCATGTTGTCGTCGTCCGGCAGTGCCTTGCCCGGCGCCTGATGGAAGCTCACCCACAGGTGCAGCTTCCCCGCTGGCAGCTGCAGCGCGCGCCAGCCCGCCTCGTGCGCCAGCACCACCGCCGTCTGCCGGGCGTGCTTCGTGGCCTTGGCCTTCCTGCTCCAGTGCACCCGGCCATTCGGGGACAGGTCCTTGCTCGGCCAGGGCAGCACCAGCTCCAGCGCGCGGTCAGCCTGCATGAGCCTGCACCGCTTCGACGAAGGCCCGGCGCCACCGGTATGCCGTCGCCCTGCTGACGCCGAAATCTGCTCGCAACGTCTCTACCGATGGGACGCTATGCCCATACTTGGCCACCATCTGCAGAGCCAGCGTCAGGGAGGCGTTCTGCGTGTTCGGGCTTGGCCAGCCCGCCTGCTCGCACACGTGCTCCGAAGATCTCGCCATCACGGCACCTTCCTTCTCGCGGGCATCGACTCGACCAGTGCCCACGCCTGGTCACTGACACGACGTGACAGGGGTTTGGACTGCCCACGCCCCGCGATGAACTCGACCGAGGTGATTGCATCGCTCAGGAGGTGGCGCAGCTGGGTCTCCTGCACCATCACGTAACCCTCGGGCAGCGTGAGGGCGGCGCGGATCGCCGCCAAGGCAAGGCCATGGTCAATGTCGAATGTGGCGTTAAGCCGTATCTCGTTCGCAAGCCCAGTCCAACCGGCGTCGGCATGCACCTTTGCCAGCAGCTCCCGCGCCCGCTGCTCGATGGCGTCCATCAGTGCCTCCCTTTGATTGCAGGAACCGGCTCAAATTGCTCGTAGGTCCCCTTGAACCGGCCCAGGTGGTCGCTGACCACCTCCATCCCGATCCCGTCCATGCAGGGAACATCGAGAACAGAAACGCGTGCGATCTCGCCACAAAACGGGAACACGTCCGGATCTTCCTTCACCATCACCAGCTGGCCCACGTGGAAAGCGGTGTCCATCAGACCACCTCCGGGCCAGCCGGCTCGGCTGCAAAGTGCGTGATCTTGGGGTTTTCACCCCGCCAGCTGCCGAACACCGGCCGCTTGCTCACCGAGTCCCACAGCATCAGCCGCGTGCCGTCCTGCGGCGCCTCGACGATAGGCTTCCAGTCCACCACCGTGGCAGTTCGCTTGTTCCAGTTTTCAGCGGCTGCAGACTGAGACCACGCGATATGCGTCATCGGGCTAGGGCTGCAAGCCTCTTCGTCGCCCGTGCACCAGACGTGCCAACCTTTGTCGGCGCTGCCGAGCATCTGGGCAGGTGCACCGCAGAAAGGGCATGACTTCAACGTGGGCGAGCTCATGCTGCCTGCTCCCAGCTGGCCGTCAGGCGCTGCACCCGCCCGCCGCGCGCCAGGAACTGCTCCACCGTCTCGGCCGGCCGCTGGCCCGCCTTCTCCTTTCCCCACGGCTTCGCCGGCGCCAAGTCCGCCAGGAGCGCCACGCGCGAGCGGTTGATGGTCATCTTGTCCACGCGCGGTGCCTTCGGCTGGGCGCCGTTGCGCGCACGGTAGGCTCGGCCGCGCTCGATGCGCCGCTCGCGAAGTTCCTCCGCTGTCGCCTTGTGGAAGCGCGTGCCCTTTCCGCTGTAGCGGTACGCGGCGGTAGCCCGGGCGCCCGTCTTCACCAGGTAGCCGCAGCTCACCAGCCACGTCAGAACATCGCGGACGCCGTTGCGCTCCTTCGTCTTGTCGACGCCGGTCACGTCCATCAACTCGAACACCTGCTGGTGGCCGAGCGACTGGCCCTTCCGCGCTTCGAAAATGGTCCTGACCTCGTCGGACAGGCCTGTCGGCTTAGCCATTGGTGCCACTCCTCAGTTCGTTGATGTACGTCTGATTTGCAATCAGCTCGTCGTCGGAGCCGTACGTCTCGTGGAAGGTCCGCGAGCCATCCATCAGGCTCGGGCCGTAGATCTGGCGCATCGTCGCGAAGGTGTTCCCCTCCATCGGATGCCGCATGTGGTGCCACTTGCAGAGCGCGAAGCCGAACATGTGGCCGCGCCGCAGGTTCCCGCTCTTGGCGTGGTTGTAGTCGCAGCCGTAGACCACCAGCTCGGGGTCCAGCAACTGCTGCTGCAGCAGCGCCAGACAGGCCATGCACGGGCCGGTCTTGGCCAGCTCCATCCGGGCCCTTTCCTCTTGGGTAGGAGGCGGGCCAAGCGAAAGCGACCACCACATCAGCGCACGCCCTGGTCGGCCAGCCACCAGCCGTGCTGCCAGGCTTCCGCCTTCTCGCTCAGCGGCCCCGCCCTGCGGTTGGCGCCGTCCTCGGTCTCGCATTCGATCCAGACCAGGTGCGGGTTGTTGCTCAGGCGCATGCCGTTGAGCCGCGCCGAGTAACCGGCGTTGATCTCCTTGGCGAACCTGCTGCGCGTGCTGTAGTTGGTGAAGTCCATCAGCGTCTGTTCCTCGTCGTGCTGCGCCGTGCGGCGCTCAGTTCCTGGTCCCGCTTGTCCCACCCGGTCTGCCAGCGGCGCCGCCGCGTCACACCGTCCTGCCCCATCTCGTACCGCGGGGCCGATTCCCGACTACGGCAGGCATCGCGTGCCCAGCGGCCGGCCTGCTCCGCCTGGGCCAGCTCCGCTTCAGTCACCATCGAAGTTCAGCTCGGTCGCTGCCCGCTCCATCGCAGCGCGCGCCGACTCCCGGTCACGCACCGGCCGCACCCCGTGCTTCTCCTGCTCGATCGCCAGCACCGGCTGCGGCAGCGGCTTGCCGTCGACCACATGCTGGACAGCGCGCGTGTAGGCCTCCTCCAGCATCCGGCGCTGCTGCGATCCGTGGTCGGCCGAGGCGTACACGTGCAGGTCCAGCAGCGAGCGCACCAGCACCGTGAAGCCGCTCTGCGGCCGCCCCGGCGCCATCTCCCGCTCCACCGCCGCCATGACCGGAATGTCCAGGCACATCGTCAGGAACCTCGGCGGGTTCGGCGGCCACTCCCGACCCTCGGTCAGGCAGCAGGCCAAGCCACGCGCGTGCTGTGCCCTGCTGCGGCCCTTCAGCACCTGGAACCACGTGCCGGCCGCGATGGTCAGGCTGCCGTCCTTCTTGAACGGAGCCGCGCCGTTCTCGCGCTCCCACTTCCCCGGGAACATGGCCGTCATCTGCTTCCAGAATTCCCACAGGTATCCCGACTGCGCCTCGCTCAGCGGCTCAGCCGACGACGGCAAATTCGGCGTCGACGACATCGCCTGGCCCGAACCCAGCGCCGCCGCCATGGCCACCGCCTCGGCGTTGGGCGTAGAACTGCTGTTCGAGCTGCTCGGTGCGGTCGGCAGAACCGTGTTGAGGGCTTGCATGGGTTGCTCCTGCGGATGGCTGGGCGACAGGGATCACGGGCAGCGACAGGCCGGCGGCCATCGTCTGCTTCAGGGATTCGTTCGGGTCGTGGCCGGCGGCGATCAGGTCCAGCAGCTGCTGGCGCACCTGCAGCCAGCCCTGGACTGACAGCGGGCGGCGGATCGCGGCGCGGTGCCGGACGAACCGGGCCAGCTGCTCGCGGTCGACGCCGGTCGGCGTGCTGCCGAAACCGGCCAGCTCGCGGTCGACCTGCTCGGCGGTCAGCGCCAGCGGATCGGCCTCGCGCTCACACTCGCGGTGTGAGGGTTGCTCTTGGTTGCTTTTGTTTGCTCTTGGTTCGGGTGCAATAGCTGTTGCACCCTTTCCGACGCTGTTTTGCACCCTTTCCTGCGTCGTTTTGCACCCTTCGGAGGCCTGTTTTGCACCCTTTGCAAAGGGTGCAATATCTGCACCCTTCATCCATTCAGGGTTGATCCGGTACTGGCGGGTACGACCGCCTTCACCGAACCCGCTGCGACGGCCACCGATGCCGGCGTTCACCAGCACCAGCCACCCAGACTGCTCCATGCGGCGCAGCTGGTACTGCACCGAGCGCTCCGACTGCCGGGTCTTCTCGGCCAGCCGCGCGATCGACGGGAAGATGTGCGTGCCGTCGTCGTGCGCGTGATCGGCCAGCGCCAGCGCCAGCAGCATCTCGCCGCCGCCGTTCGGGTAGCGGTCGAAGACCATGCCTGTAACTCGTGCGCTCACGTCAGATCCCCAGGGCCAGGTTCTGGCCCGGAGCTACCGGCCACCAGGTGCATGCCGTGCGTCCGCTGACCGCGCATGGCTTGTTGGGGCCTCGCCACACGCGGCCGGCCTTGATCAGCTCAGGCAGCCGCCGGGCCAGCATGTACCGGTCTAGGCCGGTGGCTTGGGCCAGCTCATTGCTGGTCATGCCCGGGTTGTCCGTCACTGCCCTGGCGCTCTGGTCGTGCTGATGCGCCTGCAGTCCGCTGGAGACCACGTAGTGCGCCGCGTCGTGGCTGGTGCTCAGGTCGCTGGAACGAGCCGGATGGTTCATTGCGCATCCCTCGCAGCAGCGTTCGCCGCATGCTGAGCAAGCTCGGCAAAGATCTCCTGCAGGCGCGCGCAGTGCTGCGCGATGGTGCTGGCCTCGTTCGGCGTGATCCGCTGGTCAGCCATCGCTTCGGCGATGACCTCGGCCAGATCACCCTTGGCGCCGGCTGCAGCAAGCAGCGCGCCAATCAAGCTGCCGCTGGTCCTGCCTTCCATCTTGCTCAGCGTGTAGCCGTGCTCGCCGGCCAAGGCGTGCAGGATTCGATAGTCACCGGTCACGCCCATCACCTCGCTGGCTTCGACCAGCGTCAGGTGGTGCGTGGAGTTGTTCGGATTGACCTTGTTCCGGAGCACCGCCGCTGACATGGCAATGCGCGGTGCCAGAGACTCGCTACCGCCTGGATAGGCATGCACGGTCTTGTGG
The DNA here is from genome assembly GCF_029840555.1 of Stenotrophomonas sp. GD03877. Taxonomy (NCBI): domain Bacteria; kingdom Pseudomonadati; phylum Pseudomonadota; class Gammaproteobacteria; order Lysobacterales; family Lysobacteraceae; genus Stenotrophomonas; species Stenotrophomonas sp. GD03877. The sequence goes on from NZ_JAOCCT010000016.1 coordinate 64,788, forward strand.
GCTGCGTCGATGATGTTCATTCGGGGCTCTCGTGAACGTGGTTTCAGGCATTCGTGCGGCGCAACATGTGCGCCATGGACATCAACTACTCATGGATGACAGGCGCCTACGGCGCCCGGAGCGCGTCACCCGCGCTGCCGGAGACCAAGGTCTTCACCAACACACCCCACTGCTGGAACGCCAGCAGCCGGCGATGGATCGCCAGTCGTCGCTTCAGCGTGCGCATGTCAGGCAACCTCCAGGGGCGCGTAACGGTTCTCGTCGGGGTCATGCGGCGCGGGCAGCGCCTGCGGCTGTTCCTGGACGCCCAGCAGCTGCTGGATCTCCGGCAGCGCCGGCAAGGCGCCCTCTTCCGGCCAGCCCTCAACCTGATCGGTCGGCAGCTTCAGCACCTTGGCCAGAAGCTTGTCGTTCGCCACGCCCAGCTTCGCGCGCAGCGCGCGCTTGCTCATCCGGCTGTCCACCTCGCTGCCGATCTGCTCGGCCACCGTCGGCCGGTGCTCGGCCCTCTCAGAAGCTGCGTCCGGCCCGAACACGTCGGGGCGAAGCTCGTGGCGGGAAACGCCGGTGGCCTTCTCGATAGCAAGAACGTGCCGTGGGGGAACCGGCCTGTTGCCGTTGACCCACTGGTTCACCGCCTGGGGCGATACCCCAAGAAGGCGTGCCAATCCGGCTTGGCCGGTTCCCGCTTTCTCTACGGCGGCAGCGATATGGTTCATGCGCCCATCTTAAGCGTCGCTTTAGTTGGAGGTCAAGCGATGCTTTCTTACAAAGCGGGGTGCCTCGTTGGACAATCAAGCAATGCTTGACAACTCCGCCATGGCGGCCGCCATTCGCTCGGCCATCGAAGAGTCCAAACTCACTCAGAAGGGGATTGCAGATTCCTTTGGGGTGACCGAGCAGGCGGTGTCAGGATGGCTGCGAACCGGCAAGGTCGATAAACGGAAGTTGCCTAAGCTGGCCCAGTTGACTGGAAAGCCTCTATCCCACTTCGGGATGGGCGAAGCGGCCGCACCCGTCTCCGGTCCTGCGACCGTGCATAGCTATGTTCGCGTCCAGCAGCTGGATGGAGATGCCGACATGGGGGACGGGGCAGTAAACGAGGATTTTCCCGACATCGTTCGCGCAATGGACTTTGCGCCAACATACATACGGTCCGTAGTTGGCTTCGTACCACCGCCCGGACGGTTGGTTCTGGTGACCGGTCGCGGCGATTCGATGATCCCTGTGATCAACCCGGGCGAATCCTTGATGGTAGACACAGGCGTCACGGCATTCGACGGCGACGGAATCTACTTGCTGAACACCGGCAACGGCCAGCAGGTTAAAGCCCTGCAGGATCGAGGTGACGCTGTGTATGTAGTTAGCGCAAATGCGGGGCTGTATCCCGCGTTTCCAATGCCACCGAACACTGTCATTGGCGGCAAGGTGTACCTGCGCAATCGGATTGATCGTTTCAACTGACGGATCAGAACAGGGGGATATTGTGGCGCTTATCGCGTGCGAGGAGTGTGGGCGGCAGATCAGTGATCAAGCCGAGGCGTGTCCCAACTGCGGCCACCCAAACAGGCCCAAAGCGGTGGCCACTGCGGCTCCAACAGCCAATCCGTCAAGCAGTCGATGGGCCACCGGATGGGCCGTAGCTGTGTTCATTGGTGCGCTAGTAGTTCTGGTCGCCATGTGTTCGCCGCGTGTCGATCACACGGCCAGCAGTCCTGGGCAACCATCAGGGACCGCTCCCACCGAGACCGATGAGCAGAGGAGAGCGCGCCTATTTTCGGAATTGAACGACGCTAGCCGTTACGCCGAAGCCCGCCTTCTAACGGCAAGAGAACTTGTAGCCTCATTCCCGGACTCGTCTGAGGGTGTAGCAGCTTCGCAGGCGATTCCGCAGCTGGAAGAAGACGTGCGGAAGGCAAATCTGGGAAAACAATGGGCCTATCGCTCCTCTGAGGATCCCATGACCGGCAAGCCATGGACCACGGCGGAAGTGACGAGCAGCAACACCCACGAGTTCGATCGACCATATTCCCAGCCGCAACATGCGACGCTCACCATTCGAAAGCACCCCCAACATGGGAGTGACGTGATCCTGAGTATCGAGCGCGGTCAGCTGCTATGCAGAAGCTATTCCGGATGCAGGGTTCTGGTCCGGTTTGACAATGACAAGCCGCGGACCTACCAGGCTACCGGTCCGAGCGACAACTCGACAACGCTCCTGTTCATCCTCGGGTACGCTGACTTCGTCCGGAGAATGGGGTCTGCAGACCTTGTAAGGATTCAAGCTGAGGTCTACCAAGAAGGTTCACCCGCTTGGGAATTCGACGTGTCGGGATACGATCCCTCCAAACTCAAGTGACCTTTCCGAAAAGAGCCCGGCCCTCGCCCAGGGCTCTTTTTTTACTGCCGACCTAAAGCGTCGCTTGACTTCTGGCTAAAGCACAGCTTTACTATCTCCAAGCCGCCCATGAAGCCCCACCCCGGGGCCGGCGGCAGGAGATCCCAGCCATGGCCCCGATCAACCTGGAACACGCAGCGCTGGCCCTTGCCGTCATCGGCATGGCGGTCAACGCATGGGTTCTGTGGCGCATCCGCGTTCGGAAGATTGAGTGCCGAGTGGTCAAACTCGGCCCGAATGAGGCCCTGCAGTTCTCAGCCTTTCTTCCACCGGATCTTCGAAACGACCTTCACGCCGCACGCTGTGACTGCGCTGCAGTGGGTTGCCTGATGTGCATCCACCACAGCAACGAAATCAGGAGGCGTAGCCACGGAGACGCTACTCCTGGCGTCCAATCGGACGGGCAAGGTCACCAGACCCAAGTGGTCTTGCACGATCGGATACCGAGCGCTCGCGAATCGCCCATCCTGAAATGCAACCTCTGTGATCGTGACAGGGAGATGCCCGACGTTCACGACCTCCACGGCCATCGTGAAGTAGTCCACGTGACCTGTTTGCGGGACGGTAATGGCCAGCATCCGGCTACGAACGCTGATCCGCACCGTGTCCTTGCGGATCAGCCACACGGCGTTGAACACGCCGAGCGTAGCGCCCAGCACCGCAATCCCTAGCGTCAGCCAGTTCGTCCATTCCATGGCCGAAGCATAGCTGCGGCCGACCGAAACGCGAATACCTCCCGGAGACCTCCATGCAGCGCCGCAAACGGCCCCTGTGGGCATTGATCATCACCATCTACGCCCTCGGCGCCCTCGCCGTCGGGGCAGGCATCGGCTTCGGCCAGCGTCTGTTCGGGCAGGAGTGCTGAGCCATGGCCCTCCTCGCCCACCACTCAAACGAGCAGCGCGCCGCTGCCGCCGCAGGCATCGTCGCCCGTGCCGGCCGCCGCTGGGGCCTCCTCCCCAACCAGGTCATCGCCGCCGCCAGCATCGCCGCCAATGCCGTCCTGCGGCAGGGCAAGAGCGCTGCAGGCGCTGTCGCTGCGGCCCGCCGTGCAGCGCGCGCGCAGGCAGGTGCTGCATGAGCTTCCCCGTAGACGCAATGCATGCCATCCGCCTCGCGATCGCTGACCTGGAAGAGGAAGGATTCGGTACGGAAGATCTGCGCGAGGGCAGCGATGCGCTCGCTGAGCTGGTCAAAGCGGGCGATCGCGTCACTGCAGCTTTCCGCGCATTGGGCCTCGACAACAGCTTGATCAACCGATCCCGGCTGTCGAAGGAATGCGAAGACTCCATGGTGGCTCTCGACACGGCCCTCGCCCGTGTCAAAGGCGGTGCCGCATGAAGATAAGCGCGCAGACCATCGTCCTGCCCTGCGGCGACGACGCGAAGAACCACGATCCGGACAACGCTCGGCAGTTCACCGGGTTTGTGATCGGCACGCTGTTCTGCCACCACGCGATCAGCGACGACGAGTCGCTGCTATTGGCTGACCACGGCCAGGCTGAGTACGGCGACTGGGGCATCACGCACCTTCCGAGCGGAGCATCCATCCAGCGCGCGATCCCGAGCCACTATCGGGCTATCTGGCTTACCCGCCAGCTCCTCGCGATGCCAGGAATGGACGGCACATCCGCGGCTGAAGTACGCGCGGCGGTTGCAGATCGAATGGGCGAGATCAATGCCCTTCGCTTCGATGCCATGAACGGTGACTGCCAAGGCCAGTGCGCGATGCGCTTCGACCTGACCGCTGCGCAGGTAGCCGTGCCGTGACCGACCACGACTTCTTCGCAGCCATGGCCGTTGGCATCCCGCCCATCACCCCGCCAGGAGCAATCCCCATGACCCAGCTGAAAGCCTTCTACGTCGACGACATGCCGACCATCTACGCAGCCGAATCCATCGAGCACGCCGCCGAACTGTACGAAACCGATTGCGGCGAAGCGCCCGCAGACGGCTACCCCTATCAGGCATCGGAGCAGGATCTGGATATGCCGGTGCCGGTGACCGACGAGGACGAGCAGCCCACCGGCGTCATGACCACCATGCGCGCGTGGCTGGCCGAGGCCGAGCCGGGCTTCTTGTGCGGAGCCGAGTAATGCGCCACCTGGCCCTGCCCTTCTTCTGCGCCGTCGCCGTCGGCCTGCTCCTCTCCCTGCTCCATTGGGCGCTGCGCAACAACGTCGACCAGGTCGCACTGGCCTGCTCCATCGGCGCCGTGTTCTTCGCGTGGCGCTGCTGGGAAGACCTCCGCACCAGCTGGCCGGCCTTCAAGGCCGAGATGCAGCGCCGCAGCGATGAACGACAGCGCGCGCCGCTTATCGCTGACGACACCCACTGATCCCCTGCCCTGCGCTCTCCCCCTGTAGCGCAGGGAACCCGCGCCGGCCGGGTTCCACCAGCCGGCAACCCATTCCAGGAGTCCAGCGTGCGTAACCAGCTCGACATCTTCGATCACGACCCAGCCCGCATGGCAGCGGCCAACCGCGCCGCCGCCGAGCGCGCACTGCACGACGTGCAGTTCACCGCCACGGTCCGGCAGGAACGCCACGAGTACTACCTGGGCGAAGCCGAACGCTGGGAACACCTCGCCGCGCACAGCGCGCGCTCCACCAACAGCAAGGACATGCAGGCATGAGCGAAGTCCGCCGAATTCACCAAGTACCGCCCCACTACCGAACAGGAAGCCGCCTGATGAACAACTTCTCCGCTGTAGGCCGCATTGGCCGCGATGCCGTCACCCGCTTCACTCAGGCAGGCAAGGCCGTCACCAGCTGGGCGCTGGCAGTCGATTCGGGCTGGGGCGACAACAAGAAGACCACGTGGCTGGACTGCACCCTGTGGGGTGAGCGCGGACAGAAGCTGGCCGAACACATCCGCAAGGGTGATCGCCTGGGAGTGGTCGGCGAGATCGGCACCCGTGAGCACGATGGCAAGACCTACGTGACGCTGGACGTGAAGGACGTGGCGCTACTGGGCGAGAAGAAGGAAGGCCAGTCAGGGGGCACAAGCTCCCGCCGAGGCGGTCAGGAGCAGCGCGAGCGGCCGCAGAGGGCTACGGACAATGCGCCGCAGAACGAATTCGCCGACGACGATCTGCCATTCGTGACCATGCAGGGGGGCTGGTGATGAGCGAGATCAAGCGCTGGGACGCAACAGGCCCGGATGAATATATGGAGTCGAATCGCCATGGGATGTTCGTCCTCCACTCCGACCACGAGGCAGAGGTAGCCCGCCTGCGCGCTGAGCTTCAGAACGCCGCCAAGGCCGCGCTAGATGCCGTGGCACTGTCCTGCGAGAAGGAGCGCGAGGCTGATGCGCTGCGGGTGGATGCGGAGCGATATCGGTGGCTGCGTGACGAACCGTGGCGCGACAACGAAGATCTGGAGCCAGTCATCCGCCTGCAGCTGAACGCGCTGTGGGATAACCGAATCGACGCCGCAATGGGAGAAGGGAAATGACCACCGACAAGACCCTGGCGGACGTGCAGCCCGGTGGTAGGGTGAGGCTGGGGGATCAGGCAGAACGGGCGCGGTTTGAGGATTGGGGCCTAACGGAAGGCCTGCCGCTTGCCCGGGGCAAGTTCGGTGGCTATGCCTTTGAGGTCACGGCGAAGGCGTGGCTCGCTTGGCAATACCTCTCCGCCCAGCCCTCCCCGGGTGGTCAGGGGGATGCGCTTCGCGTGATCGCAGAGAGACTGCGAGGAGCGGGGGCAAACCTTCCTGCCCCGCCAATTACCGGCACTATCGAGGGCAGTATGGTCACCGGCCTGAGCATTGCGCTTGCGCTGGTGGAAGAAGCCCTCGCCGCCCGCCAGCCGGTGGGGGAGCCGATTGGCTGGTATACCGAAGATCACCTCACCGACCGCTCCGCGACAACCTACGACCGCACCGTCGCAGATCGCTGGCGCGCCAAAGGCTGGCCGGTATCCCCGTTGTACGCCGCCCCCGCGCAGGCCGTGGACCTGGGCACAGGCGTCAAGGCCATCGCCGCCGAGCGAGAGCGCCAGCTGCAGGCAGAGGGTTTCACTCGCGATGGCGACCAGCAGTACCGGCGCGGCGAGCTGGCCAAGGCAGCAACCGCCTACGTCCAGCTGGCCGCGATGGATCTGGAAGCCGGCACCCGCAACCATATCGCATGGCGCGCGCCCGCCGCCGTTTGGCCCTGGGCCCCTGAGTGGTGGAAGCCAGTCGACGCTCGCCGCGACCTGGTGCGTGCTGGCGCGCTGATCGCCGCTCAGATCGACGCGATCGACAGCCAGGCGGTGGGCAATGGCTGAGCAGACGATCACCCACATCGTGGTGAAGAACGAGCAGGCGCGCGAGCATGGCACCTTCTTCGTCGTGGAAGGCTGCGAGCGGCACGGCAACGGTGACACCCGCTATTGGGCCCAGCTGACCTGCAATACGCCCTTCGGTGTGGTGGGAACCTTCTTCGGTTCCATGGGCGCGCCAGCGGCAAGGTTCCTGCGTCGCTGTGGAAAGGGGTACATCCTCGGCCGGCTGTGGGGAATGCAGACCGAGGTCTACGACGGCCAAGTGGCGAAAGCCAACCTGATCAAGTGGGTTCTACGGGAACGGAAAAACCGCGAGCTGAGCCACGACGAGGCCAGAGATCTCCTGCAGGCCATCGACTGCGCCGACTTCGACAACGAGCACGGCTTCCAGTCGCTGGTCTACGGCCATGCGCCGTTCTATCAGGTGTTCTCCGAGGGTGGTGGTAGCGACTACAAGGTGCCCAACCCGCAGGCCGAGGGCTTCTGGGAGCATCTGTGGCCCGGCTTTCTGGCCGAGTTGGCACAGCGCGCAGAGACGGCTGCCCATGGCTGACCAGCTGCTCACCGCTGCAAAGGATCAAGACGAGTCTATCCACTCCGCCTACGCCCATGGCCCCGTGTGGGATGCCTTTGGCTTGACCCGCGCCGCATACCTGGTCGTTCCTCGCAGAACTCTCCAGTCCATGCCGCTGGAATGGCAGGAGCGCTTCGTCGCGCTGATGAATGAAGCCCACGCCCATCTGCCAGCCGACGCGTTCCCCGAGTACACCGTGCGGCGCCAGGACAACGGCAAGTTCGTTGCCGACCCGCTCCGTGACTACCGACACACCGGGCCGATCCCGCCCAAGGAACGCCGCGATGAGCCCTGATCAGCTGCGCGCCTTCGCCCGCTCGATCCTCGACCGCAAGCTGCGCGCTGGCTGGCGCCGAGAGCAGATCCTGCGCATCGAGTACGAAGGGTTCACGGGGCCGGCGCACGCCGGCTACCTGATCTCGGCGGGGAAGATCTCGGTGTGCCAGGAGAACCAATACCTGATCCGACATACCGACGCGTGGGCCGTGACATTCCGAATGTCCGAACTGCTGCGTGATGAACCCGCACCACCGCCGGCTGCGCCGGCCCAACTGGACCTGTTCGCATGACCGCTCTAGCGCTTCCGCTCCGCCTCAAGCTCGCCCAGCACGGCCGCCAGGCCGCGATTGCTGGCAATAGCTCGATCATGCCGGGTCTCCCCGGACTTTCCCGCATTGAGCCACTCCTTCGCTCGCGTCCGAAGCACCAGGTTTGCCGCTTCCAGAACTACATGGTGGCGAGCATTCCTCTGCCCAATCGCGAGCCGCGGGCCGAACACAGTCAGCAGCGTCGCGCCCGGCTCCAGAAGCTGTTGCGCCGCATCGCCCTCCAGGTGCTCACCGTGGTGAACCTGCCTGGCCAGTGCGTCCAACAGATCGGCCAGCGACCGGTCAGCGCCCGGAGCCATGGCGGCTCGGATCTGCTGCCGCTGCCAATGCGTCGTCGGCCTCTTGGCCAATACCAAGTCCTGAACGTCAGCGCTCTGTCGAAGAGCGCCCGCCTCAGCCTTGGCGCGGAGCCACAACTCCGCATGCGTCGAATTCGCATATTGACTCATGCACCCCAGTGTAGCGCCAGCCATTCCCCGCATTTCCATCGGAGCTGACACATGACCCAGGAACATATCAGCCACCCGGAAGGGTTGCCGAACTGCGCCGCCGGCCACCGCGCGCGCCACATCCACGACAAGCGCTGCGCCTCCGCCGGCGGAGGCCACCTGGTTGAGTGCGCCTGCAGGTCGACCAGCAAGCATGCCGATCCAGACGCCGCCATTGCAGCGTGGCGTAGGCTCAACCGCCCCGCCCGCAGCGCGCGCAAGGCGGAACCAGCGCTGCCAGAGAATGTGCTGCAGCTCCCACTGCTGGGCTCGCCGCGGGAGGTGCGCCGTGTCAGCGGCTGACAAGATCATGCGTCCTGGCGCGCACGGCGATGTAGCGGAGCTGACAGGCGCACACACCAAGCGCAGGCAGATCCAGAACCTGGCCCGGAACGGCATCCCCCATACCATCAATGCCGCCGGTTGGCCCGTGGTGATGTGGTCGGCCGTCGATGGGTCTGCGAAGAAGGCGCCCGATGTTGACGGTGGCTGGTCAAGCAACGCTATGAGGCCCGCAGCGTAATGGGACGACGCTCTAAGGATCCTGGTGCCATCCCACACATGCGGAAGCGTGTGCGGGGCAAGACCACGTATTACTTCTTCGACCACGGCGGAAGACCGCGCCGCGAAACGCCCCTGGGCAAGAGCTACCCGGAGGCGGTGCGCAAGTGGGCGGAGCTGATGGCCACCGAAGCAGCTGTACCGGAAATTGTCACCTTCAGGGACGCCGCCGCACGATACAAGCAGTTGGTGATCCCCAAGAAGCGCGCATCAACAGCCAAGGTCAATCTGGCAGAACTGGCAAAGCTCGAGGAATTCTTCTGCAATCCGCCGGCGCCGCTGGCCAAGATTCGGCCACTACATGTTCGGCAGTACCTTGATTGGCGAACCAATAACGGGGCGGTCGCAATGGTCAGCGCCAATCGAGAAAAGGCGCTGCTGAGCCATCTGTGGAACAAGTGTAGGGAATGGGGCTTCACCGACGCGGAGAACCCTTGCAAGGGCGTGCGTGGTTACGGCGAAGCAGGCCGCGATGTGTACGTCGAGGACGACGTATACCGGGCAGTGTGGGATGCGGCAGATCAGCCGCTGCGTGACGCGCTGGATCTGGCCTATCTAACAGGTCAACGCCCTTCGGACGCCCTCAGCATGGACAGGCGGGACGTGCGCGATGGCTTCCTGCATATCAGCCAGAGCAAGACGAAGCACAAGCTGCGCATTGCCATTGAGGGGGAGCTGGCCGAACTGCTGGTGCGCTTCGGCGCCAGGACGTTCAAGCGGCGCGGAAAGCAAAAAGGTGCGGTGATTGTGCACACGGCGCTTCTGCTGGATGAGTACGGGCAGCCGCTGAGCAAGGGCCAGCTTCGAAGCCGATTCGATGCAGCGCGCGCACGTGCAGGCGTTGCCAAGGCGGCATTCCAGTTCCGGGATCTGCGGGCCAAGGCCGGCACGGACAAGGCAGATGCGGCGGCGGACATTCGCCAGGCGCAGCGACAGTTGGGCCACTCGTCTGTGGTGATGACCGAGACCTACACGCGAAAGCGCAAGGGCGATCGGGTAACCCCTACGAAGTGATTTTGCGGAAAAGCCCAGCGATTGCGGAAAAACAAAAAGGGCTTCGGATTGCTCCGAAACCCTTATGTAGCAATGGTGGGCCGTGAAGGATTCGAACCTTCGACCAAAAGATTAAAAGTCTTCTGCTCTACCGACTGAGCTAACGGCCCATTGCACTGCCCCAGCCTTTCGGCGGGGTGGGCATTCTACCCTACTTTGCCGGGCCGGGTGAAACCCTGGTGCGTCGAGGTTGCCGGCCAGCGGCCGGCACTACCCGATCTGGGCCGCCGGCTTAAACCTTCCGGGCCGTCGTCGCATCCATCTGTGATCCTTCCCCGGAGCCACGGATGCGCCTGCCCCTCTGCCTCATTGCCGCCCTGCTGCTGCCCTGCGCGGCACTGGCCGCCCCGCCCCAGGTCGTCACCGACGACATCGGCCGCTTCTGGGCCACCTATGACGCGGTACGCGCCGAGCCCTACGTTGAACGCCAAGTCGCACTCGTGCAGGAGCGCTACATCGATCCAGGCAGCCCCGGCCTGCATGCGCTGATGCAGGTCCGCAACTACACCGCCCGCGAATACGCCGAGGCCATGCGTGCGTGGCCGCGCTTCTGGACGTCGGTTCGGCCGTTGACCGCCAACGCGCAGCAGGCCAGCGCCACACTGGAACGGGATCTTTCCAAATTCCGGGCGCTCTACCCGGCTTTGCGCCCGGCCACCATCACCTACGCAGTCGGTGTACTGCGCACCGGTGGCACCACGCTGGGCGACAAGGTGCTGATCGGTGCCGAGATGGCGCTGGGCGATGAGCGCGTGGACGTGAGCGAACTGCCCGAAAAGATGCGCGAGCGGCTACGGATCTTCTACGACAGCCGTCCGGGGGCGAACAACGCGCAGAACAACCTGCACGAGTACGTGCATACCCAGCAGCGCGAGACCACCGGCAGCCTGGCCCAGTACGCGGTGCGCGAGGGTGTTGCCGAGTACGTGGCCGAACGGCTGAGTGGGCGTCGGCCGGCGCTTCCGCTGTACAGCTACGGACCCGCGCATGAGGCGGACATCCGCACGCGTTTCATTTCCGAGATGGACGGGGGTAACCTCGACAACTGGCTCTACAACAGCGCCCGCAATCCATTCGGGGTGAGTGATGTGGGTTACTACGCCGGGTATCGCATCGCGCAGGATTACATGCGCCAGCAGGCCGATGAGAAGGCGGGGATCGCGCGGATGATCGAGTTGGACTATGCCGATCCGAAGGCGGTGCGGGCGTTTATTGACGCGTCGGGATGGTTGCGGCAGCGGTAGCGCCGGGCCATGCCTTGCGGGCCAGGGAGTGCGAACCAACGGTTCGCACCCACCAGAGTCAGCCCCCCCAGTAGCGCCGGACCGTGTCTGGCGGACAGTGCCAACCAAGGTTCGCACCCACCGAGGGAGCGGTTGGCATCCACCAGGTCCATCGGGTTCGCACCCACAGGGACGCCGGCCAGCGGCCGGCTCTACCGAGCGATCAGGCGTACAGCGTCGGGTCCGGCACGCCGGCTTCGGTGAAGCCCTGCGCGCGCAGGCGGCAGGCGTCGCAGTGGCCGCAGGCGGCGCCGTTGGCGTCGGCGTTGTAGCAGGACACGGTCAGGCCGAAGTCCACGCCCAGGCGCACGCCTTCGCTGACGATCTGGCCCTTGCTGAGGAACTGCAGCGGCGCGTGCACCTTGATGCCCGCACCTTCCACGCCCGACTTGGTGGCCAGGTTGGCCAGTGCCTGGAATGCAGCCACGAACTCGGGGCGGCAGTCCGGGTAGCCGGAGTAGTCCACGGCGTTGACGCCGCAGAAGATGTCATTGGCACCGAGCACTTCGGCCCAGCCCAGCGCCAGCGACAGCATGATGGTGTTGCGCGCCGGCACGTAGGTGACCGGGATGCCGGCGCCGCCGGCCTCGGGTACGTCGATGTCGTCGGTCAGTGCCGAGCCGCCGATGCTGCGCAGGTCCACGTCCACGGTCTTGTGCGCGACCACGCCCTGGGCCTTGGCCACGCGGGCGGCGGCATCCAGTTCGGAGGTGTGGCGCTGGCCATAGCGCACGCTCAGGGCATGCACGGCGAAGCCCTGTTCCTGGGCCATGGCGATGACGGCGGCTGAATCCATGCCGCCGGAGAGAAGCACGACTGCCTTCTTCATGGGTAAAACATCCGGTTGGGAGGGGAAAGCCAGCACGCTGTCCCGCGCCGGAGCTACATCAGGGAACGCTGCGCAGGCTCATCGGCCCGGCTCGTCGTTCCACAGGATTTTATGCAACTGCATCTGGAAGCGCACCGGCAGCCGGTCTTCAACGATCCAGTCGGCCAGCTGCCGCGCGGTGATCTCGCCCTTGCTGGGCGAGAAGAACACCGTGCAGCGCTTCACCAGGCCGTGCTCGGCGACCATGGCCTTGGCCCATTCGTAGTCCTCGCGGTTGCAGATGACGAACTTGATCTGGTCGCGGGCGGTCAGCAGCGGCAGGTTTTCCAGGCGGTTGCGGGCGGCTTCGGCCGAGCCCGGGGTCTTGATGTCGACCACGCGCGATACGCGCGGGTCCACCGCGCTGACGTCCAGCGCGCCGGAGGTCTCCAGCGAAACGTCCATGCCGGCATCGCAGAGCTTCTGCAGCAGCACCAGGCAACGCTTCTGCGCCAGCGGCTCGCCGCCGGTCACGCAGACGTGGCGCACGCCCTGGGCCAGCACCTCGGCCACGATGTCGTCGATGTCCCACCAGGTGCCGCCGTGGAAGGCATAGGCGGTGTCGCAGTACTGGCAGCGCAGCGGGCAGCCGGTCAGGCGCACGAACACGGTCGGCCACCCGGCGGTATCGGCTTCGCCCTGCAGCGAGGTGAAGATCTCGGTGATCTTCAGGCGTGGCAGGGGCGACTGCACGATCTCACTGGGCGTGGCGGCGGCGCTGGACGGGGTAACGGCGGTCATGGCGGGGAGTTCTTGGTGGGACACGTGGCGGGTGAGCTACCGTGGCCGGTAACGAAAGCAGCCGAGCATGGCTCGGCTCTACAACAGCAACCGGACGGGTTTGCCGGTCCGGAAACGAAAGCAGCCGAGCATGGGCTCGGCTCTACAGGGCACCCATTGTACGCCCGGTCAGCGGATCAGCGGATCTGCTTGCCGAGACGGATGGACTGCAGACGGTCCTGCGCGGTGCGCGCGGCGTCCGAGCCCGGGTACTGCGCCACGACGGTCTCCAGCGTCTGCTGGGCCTGGTCGACCTTGCCCTCGCCGTATTGCGAGAGGCCGACCTTGAGCAGGCCGCCAGCGGCCTTGTCGTGGGTCGGATAGCGCGCGAGCAGTTCACGGAACTGGGTCTCGGCCATCGGGAAATTGCGGGTGGCGTAGTAGCTCTCGCCCAGCCAGTACAGCGCGTTCGGCGCGTAGACGCCGTTCGGGTACAGCTGCAGGAAGCTCAGGAACAGCTGCGCCGAATCATCGTACTTGCCGGCCTTCAGCGAATCGAAGGCGACGTTGTAGGAGGTGCGCTCGTCGCCGGTGGCGGCAAGGCTGCCGGCATCACCATGGACGGAAGGCGGCCGCTCGGAAGTGGCCGCCGTCGCGGGTTTTGCCGGGGCCGGCGCGGCCTTCGGCGCGCTCGCCGGAACGGGCGGCAGGGCCGGGGCGGCATTGCCCCCTTCCAACCGGTTCAGGCGGCTGTCCAGATCCAGGTACTGGTCCTGGGCGGACTGCTTGAGCTGGGCGTTGTCGTGCTGCAACTGCTCGATCGAGGCCTGCAGGCTGGTGACCTGCTGCCGCAGCTGATTGATCTGGTTCAACAGGTCCTGGTTGGCACTGTTGTTGTACATCTGCTGCTCGATCGCGCCAACGCGGTCGGCCAGGCTCTGTCGCTGTGCATGCGCCGGTGCGGCAGCCACGAGGGCTGCCGCAACGACCAGCATCAGTTTGATGCCAATGCGCATGGATTACTGCGCGGTGTAGACGATTTCGACGCGACGGTTCTGCGACCAGCAGGACTCGTTCGACTCGGTGCAGACCGGACGCTCTTCACCGTAGGACACGACGGTCAGCTGCGAAGCCGAGCCACCGTTGGCCTGCAGGGCCGAGTTGACGCCGTTGCCACGACGCTCACCCAGGGCCTGGTTGTACGCGCGCGAACCGCGCTCGTCGGTGTGGCCCTGCAGGGTGATGCGCGAGGACGGACGGTCACGCAGGTACTTGGCGTGGCAAGCCATGATGGCCTGGAATTCCGGCTTCACGTCTTCCTTGTCCAGGTCGAAGTAGACAACGCGCTGGCGCAGGCAAGCGTCGGTGTCCAGGTCGCCCGGGCCGTACAGGCCGGAGGTCGACGGACCGGTCGGGGTGGTGGTCGAGGTGCCGGTGTCAACCGGGGCTGCCGGCTCTTCCTTCACCTTCTTCGAGCAACCGGCCAGGACGGCCACAGACAGCAGGGAAACAAGCAGAACACGGGTGGACTTGTTCATGGCGATACCTTTGTGGCTCCTAGGCCGATGAGGGGTTCAAGACAGCGAAAATATTAACACTCTTTTAGCGCTGGGTACGGTATGGGGACCATGCCGGTTCGCGCACATCACCATCGGCCAGGACCAGGCGCTGGCGAACCCGCGCATCGGCCGAAACGGCATACAACACACCACGGCCACCTTCGCGGGCGGCGTACAGCACCATGCTTGCGTTGGGCGCAAAGCTGGGCGATTCATCCAGCGAACCCGGGGACAGCGTGCTCCAGCGGGGCGAACCCAGCGAGCTGTCCATCATCGCGATCTTGTAGCTGTTGCCCGAGCCCTGGGCGACGGCGATCTTCTTGCCATCGTAGGACACCGAGGGCTTGGCGTTGTAGTTGCCCTGGAAGGTCACGCGCTCGGCGCTGCCGCCGCCCGCACCGACCTTGTAGACCTGCGGACGGCCGCCGCGGTCGGAGGTGAAGTACACCGCGCTGCCGTCCGGCGCCCAGGTCGGCTCGGTATCGATGGCGAAGTGGTTGGTCAGCTGGGTCAGCTGCTTGCTGCCCAGGTCCATCACGTAGATTTCCGGGTTGCCCGAACGCGACAGGGTCAGAGCCAGCTTGCGGCCGTCCGGCGAGAAGGCCGGGGCGCTGTTGATGCCACGGAAGCTGGTGACCAGCTCGCGCGCGCCAGTGCCGATGTTCTGGATGTAGATCGCCGAATTGCCACGTTCGAAGCTGACGTAGGCCAGCTTGCTGCCATCCGGGCTCCACGACGGCGACAGCAGCGGCTCGGCCGAACGCACGATGGTCTGCGGGTTGTAGCCATCGGAGTCGGCCACCATCAGCGCATAGCGCATGGCGTCGCCCTTGCCGCTGGCGGTCACGTAGGCGATGCGGGTCCAGAAGGCGCCGCGCACACCGGTGATCTTCTCGTAGATGGCGTCGGCCATCTGGTGGGCGACATCACGCATGGCATTGCCACGGGCGGTCATCGCCAGGCCCAGCAGGCGCTCGCCCTTGGGCACGTCGAACAGTTCGTACTCGACGCGGTAGGCACCGGCACCCGCGTCGAGCACGCGGCCGACCACGATGTAGTTCTGCTTCAGCGCGCGCCAGGTGGCGAACTGGATGTCGCCGCCACGCACGGGCTTCTCGACGATCTGCGCTTCGGGCAGCGTGCGGAACTGGCCCGAGCGCTCCAGGTCGGCACGGACCACGCCAGCGACGTCGGTCTGCGGTGCAGCCGCCGAACCCTGGTAGGGCATCGGCACGATGGTGATCGGCAGCGCGGAGGCATTGCCGCCGATGATGTCGATATCCAGCCCCTTCTGCTGCGCGACGGCAGCAAAGGGCAGCAACAGGGCCGCAAACACGGCAAGCCAGCGAGGCATCTTTTTCATGGAGCGCTCAATAGGGGGAAACCGGAACGAGGGATAACAAAGCGGAAGTGAACCGCTTCGCAATCATGAACCAAGGGTACGTGAATTCCGGGTCAGTTCCAGCCCGTCCTCTCACGCACCGTTAACGTCGTGGCTAACATCGCACTCGCCTGCCCCGGTCACGCCGCCCTGGAGGACGGTGTTCGACAGCAGCCCACAGCCTGCCCGGCCGAAACCGGACCTGCCAGAGGCGAGCGCGACATCCGTGGGCGCAGGTGGCCCGGGAGCCACCCTGCCCTGCCCGCCTCAGCGATCCTGGGCGGTAAAGGTGAAGTTGAGCGTGCGCGCGAATACCGACTCGAAGCCGCGGTATGGCAGCGGCTGCGCGTTGAGCACGGCGGCCTCGATCGAACGCTTGCCGGCCTCGTCGTACGGGCAGTTCGGGCTGACCTTGGCCTGCATCACCGTGCCGCCCGGAATCTGGGTGATGGTGATCTGGCAGCGCTGGCCCAGCGGCACCGTATCCGGGCGCACCCACTGCGACAGCACCTTGGCCTGGATCGCGGCGGCGTACTTGGCCGAAAGATCGTCGCTGTTGCCACCACCACCGGCGGCCGGCTGGGACGCACCGCTGGAACCGGCAGCGGCACTGCCGGCGGCATTGCGCGCGGCGGCCACCTGGCGCAGCTTCTGCTCGGCCAGCTTGGCTTCCTTCTCGGCCTGCTCGCGGCGGGCACGGATCTCGGCGATCTTCTTCTGCTTCTCGGCCTCGGCCTTGTCAGCGGCCACGCGCTCCTGCTCGGCCAGCTTCTTCTTCTCGTCCGCTTCCTGCTGCTTGGCCAGGCGCAGCTTCTGCTCCGCTTCTTCCTGGCGCTTGCGTTCGGTCAGGTCGATCTGCTCCTGGCGACGCTTGGCTTCCTGCTCCTGCTTGGCCTTCTCCTGCGAGATGGCCAGTGCGCTCACCGCTTCCTGGTCCTTGGTGTCCGGCTGCGCGACGCGCTCCTGCGCCTGTTGCTGCTGGGGCGTGGGAGCGTCCTGCGGGCGCGGTTCGGGAATCGGCTGCGGCGGCGGAATGGTGTCTTCCGGTACGGGGATCGGTTCGGCCACCGGCGGCGGCAGGTCCTCCAGCTTCTCCGACTGGCGCAGCGCTTGGCGTGCGGCGGAGGCCTCGGACGCGGACAGCGCCAGGCTGGCCTCGACCGAGGGATCGCCTGCGGCGGCGTCGGTGTTGCGCTCGGGCGACCAGAACCAGGCCACGATGAAGACCAGCGCGACCAGCAGGTGCACCAGCAACGCCAGCGCCAGGGGCAGGCCCCAGCCGGGTTCGCGCTGCTGTGGAGGTGGCAGGGCGTCAGCGTGCATCGGTGGCCAGGCCTACCTTGTCTACCTTGGCGCGCTTGATCACATCCATCGCAGCGATGACCTTTTCATAGGCCACGGCACGGTCGGCGGCGACGATCACACGCACGCCCTTGTCCTGGGCGGCGATGCCGGCCAGGCGGCCTTCCAGTTCCTCGGCCGACACGGCGGTCGGTTCCTTGGCGTCGGGCAGCTTCAGGCTGAGCTGGCCGTCCTGGCGCACCGAGACGATCACCGGGTCCTGCTTGCTCTCCAGCGCCTTGGCGTTGGACTGCGGCAGGTCGACGTCGAAGCTCAGGGTGAGCAGCGGCGCGGTGACCATGAAGATGATCAGCAGCACCAGCATGACGTCGATGTAGGGAACGACGTTGATTTCCGATTTCAGCTTGCGGCGCTTGCGGCGACCGATGGCAGCGGACATGGCTTGGACTCCCGGGTCAGGCGCTTACTCGTCGCCAGCGCTCTGGCGCTGCAGGATGGAGCTGAACTCTTCGGCGAAGGTCTCGAACCGCACCGACATGCGCTCTACGCGGGTGGTGAAGCGGTTGTAGGCCCACACTGCCGGAATCGCCACGAACAGGCCGATGGCGGTGGCGAACAGGGCTTCGGAGATGCCTGGCGCGACGGCGGCGATGCCGGCCTGCGCACCGCTGCTGATCATGTCGTGCATGGTCACCATGATGCCGAACACGGTACCGACCAGGCCCACGTACGGGGCGGTCGAGCCGATGTTGGCCAGCAGTTCCAGGTTGCGCTCGAGCTGGTCCACTTCGCGGGTGTAGGTGGTGCGCATGGCACGCTGCGCGCCTTCCAGCTGCGCACGGCCATCCAGGCGGCGCTTGTCGCGCAGGCGGGTGTATTCGCGGAAACCGGCTTCGAAGATGGCTTCCAGGCCGCCGACATTGCGGCTGCGGTCGGTGGCCGAGCTGTACAGCTTGCCCAGGTCGGCGCCGGACCAGAAGCGGTTCTCGAACTCGTCGGCTTCGCGGGTGGCCTGCTTGAACACGCGGGCCTTGCGGAAAATGATCACCCAGCTGACGAACGAGCCGACCAGCAACAGCAGCACGATGATCTTCACCGGCAGGCTGGCCTTGGCCATCAGTTCGAGGTAATTGATGCCGCCGCCGGTGGTGGCCTGGGCAAGGGTCTGTGTCGCGGCGTTGCTGACGTCGGCCGGCAGTGCCTCGGTGACCGTGGCCTGCAGGGCCAGGAGCGTTGCGATCATCCGTTGTTCCTCAGTGTTCGGATTCGGGGTGGAGGTGGGGTTGCAGCACGGCAAGGACGGCCTCGTCCATGCCACGCGGGCGGAAACTGGCCGCTTCCAGTGCGGCGATGCGGACCTGCGCCGACAGCAGCAGCTCGCCGTCGCGCAGGATCTGCTGGTCGAAGACCATGCTGGCCTTCTTCAGCTGGACCAGGCGGGCACTCACCTGCAGGGTGTCATCCAGCCGTGCCGGCTTGATGAAATCCATCTGCATCGAGCGCACCGCGAAGACCATCCCATGCTCGGCGCGCATGCGCTCCTGGCCGTAGCCCAGCGCACGCATCCATTCGGTCCGGGCCCGTTCCATGAAGGCCACGTAGCGGGCGTGGTAGACCACGCCACCTGCGTCGGTATCTTCCCAGTAAATGCGTGTCGGCCAACTGAATCGGGGCTCAACCGACATCGGGAACCTCCGCGAACAGGTCCTGCGGCGGGTTCTTTGGCTTCAGGCCCATGTGCCGGTAGGCCTTGTAGGTGGCCATGCGGCCGCGCGCGGTACGCACCAGGAAGCCCTGCTGGATCAGGTACGGTTCAACCACGTCTTCCAGCGTGCCGCGCTCTTCGGACAGCGCCGCCGCCAGCGATTCGATGCCGACCGGGCCGCCATCGAAGTAGTCGACCATGGTCTTGAGCAGGCGCCGGTCAAGCTCGTCGAAGCCCTCCGGGTCGACCTTGAGCATCTTCATCGCAGCCTGGGCCACGGCCTCGTCGATGTGGCCGCCGGCCTTCACCTGCGCGTAGTCGCGCACGCGACGCAGCAGGCGGTTGGCGATACGCGGGGTGCCACGCGCGCGGCGCGCGATCTCCCCTGCCCCATCGGCGGTGCAGTCGATGGCCAGGATGGCCGCCGAACGGCGCACGATCCGGGTCAGCTCTTCAACGCTGTAGAACTCCAGGCGCTGGACGATGCCGAAGCGGTCGCGCAGCGGCGCGGTCAACAGGCCTGCACGGGTGGTGGCACCAATGAGGGTGAACGGCGGCAGGTCGATCTTGATCGAGCGGGCCGCGGGGCCCTCGCCGATCATGATGTCGATCTGGAAGTCTTCCATCGCCGGGTACAACACTTCCTCGACCACCGGCGACAGGCGATGGATCTCGTCGATGAAGAGCACATCGTGCGGCTGCAGGTTGGTCAGCAGCGCGGCGAGGTCGCCGGCCTTCTCGATCACCGGGCCGGAGGTCACGCGCAGGGCCACGCCCAGTTCGTTGGCGATGACGTGGCTGAGGGTGGTCTTGCCCAGGCCCGGCGGCCCGAAGATCAGTACGTGGTCGAGCGCGTCGCCACGCCCCTTGGCCGCCTGGATGTAGATTTCCATCTGCTCGCGCACCGGCACCTGGCCGAGGTAGTCGGCAAGGCGCTTGGGGCGGATGCTGGCGTCGGCGGCGTCATCCTCGCGGGTGGCGCCGGCGCCGATGATGCGGTCGTCGGTCATGTGCTGATTATGCGGCAAAAGTACGGGTTTCGGCCGGGCTGCGCCCGGCACCCGCAGAGGCAACGTCAACATCCAGAGCAACAGCCGAAGCGGTCTTCCTGGGGATTGGCGGGGTGGGTCCGGTTGCGGGGGACGCCGTAAACCCATCCATGGGGGCTTGGTCGCGGCTTGCTCGTGTGCGCAATCCTGCGCACACGGCAAGACCGGGGTTGGGCGTCCTGCCCAACCCGCCCGAGGCATGCCTCGGGCCCATGCGGCTCACACCCCCTCAACCGGACCCACCCCGCCTTCGACAGATGGCCGCGATCCGTCGGAATGGCATGGCCTGCTCTTGGTGGGTGTCGACCTTGGTCGACACGGTAGATCCACGCTATGCGTGGATGGATCTCTGGATGAATCGACGGTGGAGATTAAATCTCCACCTGCGCGCCCAGCTCCACCAAACGATTGCCCGGAATCCGGAAGAAGCCGGTCGCGGGAGCGGCGTTGCGATGCATCAGCGCAAACAGCTTGTCGCGCCAGATCGGCATGCCGCGGTTGGCGGTGGCGACGATGGTCTCGCGGCTGGCGAAGAAGGTGGTGTCCATCGGGTCGAAATAGATGCCACCGTGGTCGCACGAGCGCATCAGCGCCAGCGGTACGTCCGGGGTCTCCATGAAACCGAAGCGCACGTAGACGCGATAGAACTCGTCGCCTACCGATTCGATCTTCAGCCGCTGCCCTTCCATCGCATACGGAATCGGCAGGGTTTCCACGTGCAGGAACACGTTGCGCTCGTGCAGCACCTTGTTGTGCTTGAGGTTGTGCATCAGCGCATGCGGGGCCACGGTCGGGTCGGCGGTGAGGAATACCGCAGTGCCCGGCACGCGTACCGGCGGTGCCAGCATCAGGCCCGGCAGGAAGGTATCCAGGCGGATGCCGTCCTTGCGGATCTCATCGCGCAGCAGCTCGCGGCCACGGCGCCAGGTACGCATCATGGTGAACAGGAAGATGCCCAGCACCACCGGGAACCAGGCGCCCTGCAGCAGCTTGGCGCCGTTGGCGATGACGAAACCGAGGTCGATGATGAAGAACACCACGCACAGCGGCAGGATCCACTTGCGGGCCTTCGGCCACAGCGAGCGTGCCACCAGGGCCAGCAACAGGGTGTCGATCAGCATGGTGGCCGACACCGAGATGCCGTAGGCCACGGCCAGGTTGGACGAGCTGCGGAAGGCCAGCACCAGGCCGATCACCATCACCGCGATGCCCCAGTTGATGCCCGGGATGTAGATCTGGCCGATGGTGTCGTGCGAGGTGTGCTTGATGCGCATGCGCGGGATGTAGCCCAGCTGCATGGCCTGGCGCGAAACCGAGAACGCGCCGGTGATGACCGACTGCGAGGCGATCACCGCGGCCATGGTGGCCAGGATGATCATCGGATACAGCGCCCACGGCGGCACCGCCTCGAAGAACGGATTCTTCAGCGCCTCGGGGTGGTTGAGCACCAGTGCGCCCTGCCCCAGGTAGTTCAGCACCAGGCACGGCAGGACGAAGAAATACCAGGCGTGGCGGATCGGCTTGGCACCGAAGTGGCCCATGTCGGCGTACAGCGCCTCGCCACCAGTCACTGCCAGCACCACTGCGCCGAGGATGAAGATGCCGTGCCAGCTGTGCTCCATGAAGAAGCGGATCGCCCACCAGGGGTTGAAGGCCTTCAGCACTTCCGGCGCGTCGACGATGTTGTAGATGCCGATCGCGGCCAGCGAAATGAACCAGACCGACGTGATCGGGCCGAAGGCCTTGCCGATCTTCTCGGTGCCAAAGCGCTGCGCGGCAAACACCATCAGCAGTACCACCACGGTGATCGGCACGATGAAGGCATGCAGGCCGGGCGCGGCCACCTCCAGGCCTTCCACCGCACCCAGCACCGAAATCGCCGGCGTGATCACGCCATCGCCGAAGAACAGCGAGGCACCGAAAATGCCGAGGATGCCGACCACGTACGCCGAGCGTGACCCGTTGCGCAGCGTGCGCTGGGTCAGCGCCATCAGCGCCATGATGCCGCCTTCGCCGTCGTTGTCGGCGCGCATGATGATGGTCACGTACTTCAGCGTGACCACGATGTTCAGTGCCCAGAAGGCCAGCGACAGCACGCCCAGCACGGTATCGTGGTCGCTGTTGAGCCCGTAGTGCGGCGAGAACGCCTCCTTCAGGGTGTACAGCGGACTGGTACCGATATCGCCGAAGACCACGCCGATCGCACCAATGATCAGCGCCAGGCCTCCGGCTGGAGGGGCGTGACCATGGCCGCCTGGGGCGGCTGCGTGCGGGGTTTGACTGCTGGACATGGGACTCCTGGCGAAGCTCAGGCGGTGGGTTGGGGGAAAGAAAGGTGGGTCAGCGCAGCGCCGACTGCAGCGCCTTGCGGATCACGGTGGCCACTTCGTCGCCCTCATTGAAGGCATCGCGGGCCATGCGCGCCGCTTCGGCCGGCTTGTAGCCCAGCTGCTGCAGGGCCACGGTGGCATCGGACAGCGGGTCAGCCGGGGCCGGGCCACTGCCGGTCGGCAGCGCGCCGCCGGCACCAAACTGAGCGGCGCGGTCACGCAGTTCCAGCACCATGCGCTCGGCAGTCTTCTTGCCGATGCCCGGAATACGGGTCAGCGCAGTGATGTCGCCGGCCTGGACCATGCGCGCGAACTCCTCGACGGTGACGCCGGACAGCACGGCCAGCGCGATCTTCGCGCCGATGCCACTGACCTTCTGCACGTCGCGGAACAGGCGCCGCTCGCCCTCGCGCAGGAAGCCGTACAGCGAAACGCTGTCTTCCTTCTGCGAGTAATGGGTGTACAGGGTGACCTCGCGGCCGAGCTCGGGCAGGTCGTAGAAGGTGCTCATCGGCGCCTCCAGCTCGTAGCCCACTCCGTTCACGTCCACCACCAGCCACGGCGGCGCCTTGTAGGCGACGATGCCGCGCAGTCGACCGATCATTGCGTGCAGCTCCTCATTTGCGGCCCCACGCCTGGCGGGCACTGAGCCCCAAGCGGTTGGCCGTCGCCCTTACGTGGGCATGGGTGATCGCCACCGCCAACGCGTCGGCCGCGTCGGCCTGCAGCTTGGTTTTCAGGTTGAGCATGAGCCCGACCATGTGTTGAACCTGTTGCTTTTCGGCGCCACCACGCCCGACCACCGCCAGCTTGATCTCACTGGCGGCATATTCATGCACCGGCAGGTCGCGCAGCACCACGGCGGAAATCGCCGCGCCACGGGCCTGGCCCAGCTTCAGTGCCGAATCGGGGTTGCGGGCCATGAACACGCGTTCGATGGCCACTTCCTGCGGCTGGTACTCGCGGCACAGGTCAGCCAGGCCCAGCACCAGCAGCTTCATGCGCTGCGGGAAGTCGTCGGCGCCCAGCAGCACCAGCGGCTGGTGATGCACGTGGCTGACCTTTCCGGTGGCGTCGACATCAATGATGCCGACCCCGGTCCGCTGCGAACCGGGGTCGATGCCGAGGATGCGGGTCATGCTGCACTCCTGGCGGGGTGGAACGGAAAGCGCTGGCAGGCGTATGGGCTCATGACTGTCCGCGGTGACCGTTCAACGGCCCGCGCCCAGGCCGTCGTGGACGGCTCAGGCGTAGGCGTCGGCGCCGAGTTCGGCGTTGGAATACACGTCCTGCACGTCGTCCAGGTCTTCCAGCATGTCCAGCAGCTTCTTGACCTGGAGGGCAACCTCGCCCTCGACCTTGATGTCGTTGTCCGCGCGGAAGGTGATTTCGGCGTGGTCGGCGACATGGCCGGCGGCGGCCATCGCGTCCTTGACCGCGTTGAACGCGTCAGGGCTGGTGACCACGTCGATCGCGCCGTCTTCCGGGTAGACCACGATGTCGTCGGCGCCGGCCTCGATGGCGACCTCTGTGATCGCTTCTTCATCGGCACCGGCGGCGAAATGCAGCACGCCCAGGCGCTTGAACATGAAGGCCACCGAGCCCTCGGTGCCCATGTTGCCGCCGCACTTGCTGAACGCATGGCGGACATCGGCCACGGTACGCACGCGGTTGTCGGTCAGGCAGTCGACGATCACGGCCACGCCGCCCGGGGCATAGCCCTCGTAGCGGATTTCCTCGTAATCGACGCCTTCCAGTTCACCGGTGGCCTTCTTGATGGCGCGCTCGATCACGTCCTTGGACATGTTCACGGCCAGGCCCTTGTCCATGGCCACGCGCAGGCGCGGGTTGTTGTTGGGGTCGCCTCCACCGCCGCGCGCGGCAACGCCGATCTCGCGGATGATCTTGGTGAAAATCTTGCCACGCTTCGCGTCGGACGCGTTCTTGCGGGCTTCGATGGAGGGGCCTCTACCCATGGGTGCTACCGTCTGGCTGCTTCAGGATCAAGGCGCGGATTCTACCTGATCGGGGGCGGCAACCGTGTCTAGGGCGCATTGTTGTAGAGCCGAGCCGATGCTCGGCTCAGCGGCGCCTGACCGGACAGCAGCTGAGCGTGAGCTCGGCTCTACAGAACGGTCCCACCGCCGGGCCTTACGCGGCGGCGGCGTCGCGGCTGTGGTCGAACTGGCCGTGGCGCAGGAAATGCGCGGTCTGCCGCGCGGCATCGGGCGACACCACCAGGCCGCTGTGGCTGGTGCGCACCACGCAATGGTCGGCCAGGCCCGGCAGGCGGGTCTCGGCCAATGCCACGGTGCCGTCGGAGGCATCGTCGATGGCGCCCAGCAGGCTGCCCAGCCCATGCGGCACCGAACCGGCGATCAGGCCAACCTCGGCCCTGCCCTGCCAGTCCGGCAGGCCATCCAGCAGCAGGTCGCTGCTGCGCCCCAACGCCAGGCCCCAGCCGTGCTCGGACAGCGAACGCGCAGTGCCACTGCCGCGCAGCGGCGAGCCCAGGCAGACCACGCGCTGCACATCCAGCTGCGGCTGGCGGCGCAGGGCCTCCAGCGCCAGCAATCCCCCCAGGCTGTGGCCGACCAGCGACAACGGGCCGGCATCGGCCAGCCGCTCCAGCAGCTGCGGCACGGCCACGTCGGGACCACCGAATACCGAGGAATAGCCGAACGCGTGCACCTGGAAACCACGTGCGCGCAGGCGCCAGGCCAGCGGCCCGACCCAGGCACGGGCATTCCAGATGCCATGCAGCAGCAATACGGGGGGAGTCATGCAAACAGCCTGGCGGTCAGCGGGGCGGGAACGTACGGTGATTGAACACGCGCGCGCAGCAAGCGGCGGTGAACGTCAGGCTGCGCGCGGTGTGCGGCGCAGGATGAATTCAAGATCGTGGGTGTCGCCGACCGGGAACAGATATTCGCCCGCCTTCTCGAATCCATAGCGGGCGTAGAAACGCTGTGCGCCGAAGTTCTCCGACCACACGCCCAGCCACAGCGTGCGCGGGCCTTCGTGCTCCAGCCAGGCCAGCGCGGTTTCCAGCAGGCGGCTGCCCCAGCCACAGCTCTGCTGGGTCTTGATCAGGTACAGGCGCTTGAGTTCGCCGTCACCGGGTTTCACCTCGGGATGCGGAAGGCCACAGGGGCCGGCGGCGGCATGGCCGACCGCCTCCCCGTCCAGCTCCAGCAGCCACACCGCGTAATCCGGGTGGGCCAGGATCACGCGCTGGCGCTCGACCGTGTAGGCCTCCTCGAGGAAGGCCTGCAGGTCCTGCGGCGGATACAGATGGCCGAAGGTTTCGGTGAACGTGCGGGCAGCCAGCGCCGACAGGGTCGGCGCGTCGTCCACAGTGGCGCGGCGGATCGAATACATGCAGGAAGTTGACGTCAGGGCGAAGGGCGGGTCAAGCCTTTTCAGGCGATTCCGCTTCTTCTTCCTCGTCCTCTTCCTCGTATTCCTCTTCGTCCTCGTCCTCTTCTTCCTCGCCTTCCTCGTCCTCGTCGTACTCTTCCTCTTCGTCGTCCTCGTAATCCTCGACGCCGAAGTCTTCACCGTCCCAACGGCCTTCGCCGTCGGCGACGAAGGTCAGGGCCATCGCCGCCGGGTTGGTACCGACGCGGACCAGCCACCCCCCGAACACGCGTGCACGCTCGGTGACCAGATTGGCCTCGGCGCCTTCATTGCCCAGCTTTTCCCACTCCAGCGAAAACGCGAACTCGGTCATTGCCTGGATCTCCTGATCAGTTGGTCTTGGGGCGAACCTGGATGTGCACTTCGGCCAGCTGCGCGTCGACGATCGGCGACGGCGCGTCGGTCATCAGATCCTGTGCACCGGTGGTCTTCGGGAACGGGATGACGTCGCGGATCGACTCGGTGCCGGCCATCAGCGCGGCGATGCGGTCGATGCCGAAGGCGATGCCACCGTGCGGCGGCGCGCCGTAGTTCAGCGCGTCGAGCAGGAAGCCGAACTTGGCGCGGGCTTCTTCGGCGCCGATGCCGAGCAGCTCGAACACCGCGCTCTGCATGTCCGGACGGTGGATACGGATCGAACCACCGCCGATTTCATTGCCGTTGAGCACCATGTCGTAGCCGCGCGAGACGGCGGTACGGGCATTGGCGCGCAGGTCGGCGATGTCGTCCACGGCCGGTGCGGTGAAGGGGTGATGCAGGGCGACGTAGCGCTGTTCTTCCTCGTCCCACTCGAACATCGGGAAGTCGGTGACCCACAGCGGTGCCCAGCCGTCGGCGACCAGGCCGAAGTCCTTGCCGGCCTTCAGGCGCAGCGCGCCCATGAAGTCGGAGACCTTGTTGTAGCCACCGGCACCGAAGAACACGATGTCGCCGTTGCCGGCGCCGACGTGCGCGACCAACGCGGCGAAGGAGGCTTCGCTGAAGAACTTCTGGATCGGCGAGCTGACTTCGCCGTTGTCGGCGATCTTGATGTAAGCCAGGCCCTTGGCGCCGTACTTGGCGGCATGCGCGGCGTACTCGTCGATCTGCTTGCGGCTGAGCGATGCACCGCCCGGGATGCGCAGCGCGGCAACGCGACCCTCGGCATCGTTGGCCGGGCCGGTGAACACGGCGAACTCGCTGTCCTTGACCAGTTCAGCCACGTCCACCAGTTCCAGCGCGATGCGCAGGTCCGGCTTGTCCGAACCGTAGCGGCGCATGGCTTCGGCCCAGGTCATGCGCGGGAAGCTGGTGTCCAGCTGCACGTCCACCACTTCCTTGAAGATGGCGCGGATCATGTCTTCGACGAAGTCCTGCACGTCGCGCTCGCGCACGAAGGCGAACTCCATGTCCAGCTGGGTGAATTCCAGCTGGCGGTCGGCACGCAGCGCTTCGTCGCGGAAGCAGCGCGCGATCTGGTAGTAACGATCGAAGCCGGCCACCATCAGGATCTGCTTGAACAGCTGCGGGCTCTGCGGCAGGGCGTAGAACTCGCCCGGGTGCATGCGCGCCGGCACCAGGAAGTCGCGCGCGCCTTCCGGGGTGGCCTTGGTCAGGATCGGGGTTTCGATGTCCTGGAAGCCCTTCTCGTCCAGGTGGCGGCGCAGCGCCTGCACCAGCTTGATGCGGGTGCGCTGCATGCGCTGCATTTCCGGGCGGCGCAGGTCCAGGTAGCGGTATTTCAGACGGGTTTCCTCGCCCGGGTTCTCGTGGGCGTGGAACGGCAGCGGCGCGGCCTTGTTCAGCACGGTGATGGCGGTGGCGATCACTTCCACCTTGCCGGTGCGCATCTTGTCGTTCACCGCGTGGCGGGCGCGCACGACGCCTTCAACCTGCAGCACGTCCTCGTAGCCCAGCGACGCGGCCACGGCGAACACTTCGGCATTGTCGACCTCCACCGTCACCTGCACGATGCCTTCATGATCGCGGAGATCGATGAAGCAGACGCCGCCCTGGTTACGGGCCACGTCGGTCCAGCCGGCGAGGGTGACAGTCTGGCCAATCAGGGTCTCGTCGACCAGGCCGCAGAAGTGGGTACGCATGGGGGGAAGCTCCGCTGGAGAACGCCGGCACCGGATGGGGGCCGGAAAGCCTCGTATTCTGCGGCCGAGGCCCCGGCCGGGGCAAATCCGGCCAGTCACACCGGCTTGATCGTCCCCCTCCCTATAGTCGGGCACCTGCCACCGTATGGGATGCCGCCATGAAACCGCTGTCCCTGGCCAGCCTGGCCGTGACCCTCAGCCTGGGTGCCCTGGGTACCCTTGCCCTGCCCGCCCCTTCCGCACATGCGCAGAGCGGCGTGGTCCGCTGCGAAAGCCAGAACAACCGCGAACGGGTCTGCAACACCGGCTGGCGCAATGCGCAGCTGGTGCGCCAGCTGTCCGGCTCGGACTGTGATGAAGGACGAACCTGGGGCAGCCGTAACGGCAGCATCTGGGTCACCAACGGCTGCCGAGCGGAGTTCGCCGAGGCCCGCGGTGGCTGGGGCGGCGGCAATGGCGGTGGCTGGGGCGGCAACAACGGCCGGCCCGGCGAGACCATCCGCTGCGAGAGCCAGAACAACCGTGAGCGCAGCTGCCCGGTCGGCTGGCGCAATGCCCGCCTGGTCCGCCAGCTGTCTGGCAGCCCCTGCAACGAAGGGCGTACCTGGGGCGTGCGCAATGGCGCGGTCTGGGTCAGTGGCGGTTGCCGTGCCGAATTCGCCGAAGCCCGTGGCTGGGGCGGTGGCGGCGGTGGCTGGGGCGGCGGAAACAGCAATTACACGGTGACCTGCAGCAGCAACAACAATCGCTCGCAGACCTGCGACTGGGATGAGCGCCAAGGCCGCCCGGTACTGCAGCAGCAGCTGTCCGGCAGTGCCTGCCAGGAAGGCCGCAGCTGGGGCTACTCACGTGGCCAGGTGTGGGTGAGCAACGGCTGCCGGGCGCGTTTCGGCACGCGGTGACTGCAGGGTCGGGGTCAGAACCCTCCGCAGGAGGGATCCGACCCCGGGATCACGGCGCGGGTGCTTTGTCGTCGCCCCACGGTGCAGGCGGCAGGTCGACCGGCTTGCTCAGATCGAACTGCACGCGGAAGCGGCGGCCCTCCGGGCGGGTCAGCTCGTAGACGAACGTCTGGTCGGGATCGATTTCCATCGCCCAGGTGTTGTGCGTGGAGGCCAGCATGTCGGCGCGGCGGAACATCGCCACCGAATCGGCATCGGCCGGGAACTGCTGGCGCTCGGCGGTGCCCGGCGGCGTGCTGTCGCCACCGTACAGGGTGATCGCGTCGGGGCTGCCGTCTTCGTGACGATGGTCGTGCTTCAGGCGCAGCCCGTTCGGCGTGCGGGTCAGCACCCACGTGCGCGAGTGGTCATCCCCCACGTGGAACGGGATGCGCAGCTCATGTGCCGGGTCGGCACAGCCGCGCACATGCATCACCAGGCGCTGCCCGGCGAACGGATCCTTGCCGGTCGGTGCCGGCGTGTCCTCCACCACCTTGCCGGCGTATGCCTGGCCGCAATGCGCGGCGATGGCGGCCATGAAGGCATCGGCCGGTGCGGTCGCCAGATCATGGGCGACCGTGTCGGAGCGCTGCGTACAGGCAGCAAGGCTGAGCAGGAGGACGGAAGCGGTGACGGCGGCAGGCAGTTTCATACCCCAACCCTAACGGCCATGGCCGAAGTGCGCAAACCGCACGCGCAGCATCCGCTCAGCGATCGAGGGCAGATGCCGCCGGCAGTGTTTCTGTGGCTGCCACCGGCGCGGCTTCGCCTTCACCCGCAGGTTCCTGCTCGACCGGATCGACATCGAACGGGGTACGGAACACCAGCGACGGCAGCAGCGTGGTCAACGCCGCATACAGCAACAGCGCGCCGAACAGCACCGCCGGAATCTGGAAGCGCTCGCGCATGATCGCCGCCAGCACCAGGGTGAAGATCAGGGTCGGCGCCAACGCCAGCGAGACCCGCAGGCTGCTGCGGAAGCTCTCGCCGAACATCACCCGGCGCTGCAGCCAGACCACGCCGATGCGCAGCGGCAGCACCACCAGGGTGATCACGATACCCAGCCCCAGGGCCTCGAAGCTGAGCGCTTCGGCGGGCACCTTGGTGCCGGCGTTGAAGAAGTAGAACGGCACGAAGAACGAGGCGAACAGGCGCAGCGCATGCAGGTTCTCGTGCGAGGCCAGCAGCGGCATGCGCTGGTGCAGCAGGCGCGCAACCAGCCCGGCGATGAACGCGCCGACCAGGTAGTACACGCCCAGCAGGTAGGTGATGTAGGCCGCGACCATGCCCACCATCACCAGCAGCGAGAATTCCGAGCCCGGCGCGTGCGGCGCCACCCAACGGCCCAGGCCGATGAACAGCAGCGGCAGGCCGACCATCATCGCCAGCAGGGCCAGGCTGGACAGCGCCATATGCCCCGGATCGCCCGCCTGCAGCACGATGAACAACGCCGCCAGCGCCAGCAGTTCGCCGGCGATGGCCTTGCTGGTCACCCAGAACCGCTCGTCCTCGCTCAGGCCCAGCCGCGACAGCGAATCCATGATGAAACCGGTGGAGGGCGTCAGCAGCGCCAGGGCCAGCAGGCCGGCAGCCTGCCAGGGCAATCCCGCGTAGCGCCAGGCCAGCCAGCCTACGCCGAACAGCGTGCCGGTACGGATCACCAGATGCGCCAGCAGCGGCCACATGCCACGGCGCAGCGCCTGCAGGTCCACTTCCAGGCCGGCGAACAGGAACAGCGAGGAAATCCCCAGCGTGGCCAGCAGGCCGATCACCGCATCGTGGGCCTGGTCGCCCAGCCAGAGCATGCCGATGATGCCGAACAGCAGGCAGGTCAGCGGTGCGGGCAGGCTGAAGCGCTGCAGCGCGCGCGGGATCACCAGCAGCGCGAAGATCAGCAGCAGGTAGATCAATTCATGGCTCATCGGGGTCTTCCGTGGGGTTCGAACGCGCGCAGGATGCGCGCGCCGAACCGATCCGGCAAGCCACGTTTGAATGACCCCGGTTACCTCATCCAATCAGTCGATCGGCGATCCGGCCCACCTGGGCCAGCACCAGGGCGCGCTGCTCATTGCTGATCGCGCCGGCCTGCGGATAGGCGGTCAGCACCCACGGCGCGCCGCCCGCGCGCGGCCACAACACGGCGATGTCGTTGCGCGCGTCCTCGCCATTGCTGCCGGTCTTGTCGCCAACGCGCCAGCGCTTGCCGAGGCCCGCGCGCAGGCAGGCGTCGCCGGTCTCGTTGTCGATCAGCCAGTCGGCCAGCTGCTGCCGCGATGCCGGCTGCAGCACTTTCCCCAGCACCACACGCTGCAGCGAACCAGCCATCGCCGCCGGTGTGGTGGTGTCGCGAGGGTCGCCTTCGGCGAAGCTGTTCATTTCCGGCTCCAGCCGGTCGCTGCGGCTGACCGCATCACCGCTGGCGCGCAGGAACGCGGTCACCGCCGGCGGGCCACCGACCACGCCGAACAACAGGTTGGCGGCGGTGTTGTCGCTGGTGATGATCGTGGCCCGGCACAGGTCGCGCACGGTCATATCCTTGCCGGCATGACGGCGGGTGACCGGTGCGTGCGAGAGCAGGTCGGCCTCGCGCACCGGTACGCGCCGGTCGAGCAGCGCGGGTGCGCGCTCGGCCTGGCTGAGCACGGTCGCGGCCAGCATGCTCTTGAAGGTGCTGCACATCGGGAAGCGCTCGTCCTGGCGATGGCCGACGCGGCGACTGCTTGCGGTATCGAGCAGGGTCACGCCCAAGCGTCCTGCGCAGGCCTTTTCCAGCGCGGCGAAATCACCGGCGGCGTTGATGGCGGCATCTGTGGGTGCGTTGGCGGCGGCCTTGCCCGCTGCACGTGCCAGCAACGGCAGGGCAAGCGAAGAAGCAACGGCGGCACCACTGAACTGCAGGAATCGACGGCGGGCGTGCATGGGCGGGCTCCTCGGGGACGTGCGAGCATCTTTCCCGATGCAGAACCCAGCGACCAGCTGATTCTCCTTCATGCTGCCATCAAGGTTTCTCATCACGCAGAATGCGCTTCAATGGCTTGTCCAAGCTTGCAGGACAAAAACTCGCCCCGGCCCTTGCTGCATCCACCTTGGTTGAGTCGATCACCGCCCCCGGTACGACCCGGATCAGTCGGCTGGCAAGCAGGACTTCTACATGCCGCTCCGGAATGACCGCGCAATAGGTCCCGCCGCACTCGATCAGGGGTGCCTGAATCGGCTCGCCCGCGCCTGCAGATTGGTACTCCGCCCAGGCAATGGATCCAGGATCCTTCGCGCAGAACTGCAGCGCACTCCGCTCGCCCACCGATTCAAAGGGCCCGGCGACCATCATCAGACCGAACAATGCCACCACCGCAATCATCACCAAGGCCAACGCAATGGTCACCGGACCGGCGATCCACATAACCACCGCGCCCAGCAGCCGGCCATACCAAGGCCAGGCCATCGGAGGACGGCGCAGAGTCGCCCGGATCTGCTCGGCCAGCGCACTGAGCCTCCCTGTCGGCTCAGTGGCGGCACTCACGGGTGATTTCCTGAACTGGGTGCCCCACAGGGGCGCCGACAAGGCCATTACCACAATGAGCAGCAACACCCACCAGGTTTCACGAGCCATTGAGAACAAGCCGGGGCCGATGTTCTCCAGCACGGTAGCGCTGAAGCCGACCCAGCCATGGGCAATCATCAGTTCAAGACCGCCGCTGTCGATGGGGAATTGGAGCGGATCGATGCCGAACGTTCCCAGATACGCACTGCGGTAAAGGCTGCCCTGCAGGGACAACACCGCCGTAGCGATGGCGAGGAAAATACCCGATGTGACTGCAAACCGGCCCATGCGGCCCATGAAACTGGGTTCAGCCGTACTCATCCAGTGCTCCCTGGTAACAATTTCGCCCGTGTGCTGAAGGCCAGCGTACCGGTGGAGCCATGGCCTTCAACCGCCAAACTGCGGAATTTCGTAGAAATCCTATATCGACGCATCCGCAGGAAACTGGATACGCATGAATTTTTCTTGCGCCTTCTGCAAAAAAAACCCGTGTATTGCAGACGGCGCCCGCATTGCTAGGATCAGCCATCACCCTGCCTCATACCTAGTCATGCTGCACCCGACTCTGCCACTCAACGCGCTGCGCGCCTTCGAGGCCGCCGCCCGCCACCAGAACTTCACCCGTGCCGCACTGGAGCTGTGTGTCAGCCAGGCCGCGCTGAGCCACCAGATCCGTGGGCTGGAGGACCGGCTCGGCATCCGCCTGTTCCACCGACTGCCTCGCGGCGTGGCGCTCACCGACGAAGGCGCGGCGCTGTATCCGGTGCTCAACGAATCGTTCGAGCGCATCTCCGCCAGCATTGCGCGCTATACCGGCGGGCCGGCCCGTGAAGTGCTGACGCTGGGCGTGGTCGGCACCTTCGCCACCGGCTGGCTGCTGCCACGGCTGGCCGCATTCGAGGCCGCGCACCCGGACATCGAGCTGCGCCTGCAGACCCACAACAACCGCATCGACCTGGCCGGCGAAGGCCTGGACCTGGCCATCCGGTTTGGTGATGGCGATTGGCAGGGCCAGGCCTGCACGGCGATCCTCGACGCGCCGTTCGCGCCGCTGTGCGCGCCGGCACTGGCGCGGCGGCTGAAACAGCCGCGCGACCTGGGCACGCTGCCGCTGCTGCGCTCCTACCGCAGCGACGAATGGCCGCGCTGGTTGCAGGCGGCAGGAGTGAGTGGCGTGGAAGCCCGCGGGCCGGTGTTTGATTCGTCATTGACAGTGGCGATGGCCGCGGTCGGCGGCGCCGGCGTGGCGCTGCTGCCGCTGCGCATGTTCGAGCAGGAGCTGGCCGAAGGTCGTCTGCTGCAGCCGTTCAGCACCACGCTGGAGCTGGGGCGCTACTGGCTGACGCGATTGCGCTCGCGCGCCGAGCGTGAACCGGCGAAGCGATTCCGCGAATGGCTGCAGGCGCAGGGATGAAACGCA
>NZ_JAOCCT010000017.1:0-95829 GCF_029840555.1 Stenotrophomonas sp. GD03877
CGGCCACGGCATCCATGCCGTGGACGGTCCCGCCATCTGCCCCCTCCCCGCCTCCGACAATTTCCCGGTGACGGTTGGTTCTCCACGCCATGCGTGGATGGGGTGTATCGAAAAACAAGAAGGGGTCGGATCCGTTCTCCTTCGGAAAACGGATCCGACCCCAACCCACAGCGCGCGGCTGTTGCTGTTGCCTTTGCTCTTGATCTTCTTCTTTCTCTTCCTGCGGTGGTGGCCGCAGGAAACTGTCAGGGGCCGGGCGGGTGGGCTGGGTGGGGGTGTCAGCCGCCTGGATGCGGCTGCCAAGCCTCCATGGACGGATTCACGGCGTCCCCCGAACAGCCCACCCGCCCGGCCCAATCACATGATCCCGCTTCCACGAACCACCACCGCAGAGGGGGCTCAGCCCGGTGG
The DNA here is from genome assembly GCF_029840555.1 of Stenotrophomonas sp. GD03877. Lineage (NCBI taxonomy): Bacteria > Pseudomonadati > Pseudomonadota > Gammaproteobacteria > Lysobacterales > Lysobacteraceae > Stenotrophomonas > Stenotrophomonas sp. GD03877. The sequence continues at coordinate 412 of NZ_JAOCCT010000017.1, forward strand.
CCGGAAAACCTCAATACCCCGCCGCCTGCCCATCCTTGCGGCTCTCCGACGCGCCGTAATACACGCCCGTCTCCGGATCACGCATGATCGCCTGATACCCACCATACGGGCCGTCGGCGAACACGATGCGATGCCCCTTGCGCATCAGCGCGCGCACCGTTTCATACGGGAAGCCGGTTTCCAGATTCACTTCACCACCGTCGGTCATCGCCGTGGCCTGCCCGGTCGGTTCGGTTGAGCCTTCATGCTGGATGCGCGGCGCATCGCCGGCTTCCTGCAGGTTCATGCCGAAGTCCACCAGGTTCATCACGATCTGCGCGTGGCCCTGCGGCTGCATCGCGCCGCCCATCACGCCGAAGCTGGCGTACGGCTTGCCGCCCTTGGTGATGAAGGCCGGGATGATGGTCTGGAACGGGCGCTTGCCCGGCGCATAGCCGTTGGGATGATTCTTCTGCAACACGAACATCTCGCCACGGTCCTGCAGGATGAAGCCCAGCCCCGGCGGTGCCATGCCACTGCCCATGCCGCGGTAGTTGGACTGGATCAGCGACACCATCATGCCGTCGGCGTCGGCCACGGTCATGTAGATCGTGTCGCCCTCTTCCAGCTGCTTCGGCGTACCCGGCTGCACTTCCTTCAACGCTTTGTCCATCGAGATCAGCGCGCGACGCTGCGCGGCGTACTCTTTGGAAATCAGCTTCTGCACCGGTGCCGGCTGGAAGGCCATGTCGGCGTAGAAGCGTGCACGGTCGGCGAACGCGAGCTTCTTTGCTTCCACGAACAGGTGCACGTGCTCGGGTGAGCCGAACGGAATCTTCGAGAAATCGTAGCCTTCCAGCACGTTGAGGATCTGCAGCGCGGCGATGCCCTGGCTGTTCGGCGGCAGCTCCCACACGTCGTAGCCACGGTAGTTGCTGCTGACCGGTTCAACCCACTCGCCGTGATGGTCGGCCAGGTCCTGGTAGCTCAGGTAACCGCCATTGGCCTTGAAGTAATCACCGATCGTGCGGGCGATGTCACCTTTGTAGAAGGCGTCGCGGCCGCCGTCCGCGATCTTCTGCAGCGTGCTGGCCAGATTCGGGTTCTTCCACATTTCCCCCTTGCGCGGGGCGTGCCCGTTGATCGTGAACTGCTCCTTGAAGCCCGGGTACTGCGACAGCTTGGGCACAGAGCGGTCCCAGTAGTAGGCGATCACTTCAGCCACCGGGTGACCCTCGCGCGCGTAGCGGATGGCCGGCGCCAGGTTGTCGGCCATCGGTTTGCGGCCGAAACGGCCATGCAGGGCGAACCAGCCATCGACCGCGCCAGGTACCGACACCGGTAGCGGGCCGGTAGCCGGGATGTCCTTCAGGCCACGGCGCTGGAACTCGGCCAGGGTGAGCGACTTCGGCGAGCGGCCCGAACCGTTGTAGCCGTAGAGCTTCTGCGTCTTCGGGTCCCAGACGATGGCGAACAGGTCGCCGCCGATGCCGTTGCCGGTGGGTTCCATCAGGCCGAGCGCGGCGTTGGCGGCAATCGCCGCGTCCACTGCCGAACCTCCGCCCTTCATCACGTCCAGCGCGATCTGGGTGGCCAGCGGCTGCGAGGTGGCGGCCATCGCGTGCGGGGCGATCACCTCCGAACGGGTGGCGAAGGTCTGGCCGGTGATGCGGTCGGCGGCGAAGGACAGTGCAGGCACGGCGGCGAGCACGGCGGTGGCGAGCAGGGAACGGGCAAGGCGTCGGGACACGGTCGGGTTCCGATGGAAGGGTGGTGCCCCGATCTTCGCCGCTGCGGCCTTCACGCGGTATCGGGCAGAGGTCATGGGCGATGGTCTTTCGGTGGGTGCGGACCCAGGTCCGCACCCACCAAGGCGAAAACAGCCCGGAATCCGCGCAAAAAACGCACTGAAAGGAGTGAATTCGGGTTCACCGAAACACTTTCAGTGGCAACCATCCTTGTGCCGCAAGCGATTGCGCGGGATGCAGCGGAAACCGATAAAAAACCCGTCACGAGGGTTGACATCACCGAAACGGCTGTGTTTCTCTCGATCACATGTTGCATCACAACACGCCACCGCGAACCCACATCGAAGCCGCCGACACCGGCGCCGCCTCGCTGCGTTCGATTCTTGTGCTCGTACTTATTACCCAACCAACAGGTGCGGGACGAGCCAGCGTGTAAGCAACAAACACACCGGAACTCTTCAAAAACCCGCACCCGCCCCGGTGCGGGTTTTTTCATTTCAGGACCTGGTTTCAGACGCAACCACCATGAACAACGCCACCGTCAAAACCTGGACCAGCACCACCACGACGCCTCGTGGTGGCTGTGCCTGTGCGACGCATGGCGCCTCCCCCACCGCTTTCCCCTGACCGGCCGGCACGTCACCTCGACGACCGGCCGTTCTTTTTTCTTCCCACCGCAAGGAACCTCCCCCATGAGCACCAACGACCTGCCCCAGACCAAGATCGCCGTCATCGGCTACGGCAGCCAGGGCCGCGCCCACGCACTGAACCTGCGCGAATCCGGCTTCGACGTGGTGGTAGGCCTGCGCCCGGGCGGCCCGACCGAGGTCAAGGCACAGGCCGATGGCTTCACCGTCAAGGCCCCGGCCGATGCAGTGAAGGATGCCGACCTGGTTGCCGTGCTGACCCCGGACATGGTGCAGAAGAAGCTGTACGACGACGTGCTGGCGCCGAACATGAAGCAGGGTGCGGTGCTGTTGTTCGCGCACGGCCTGAACGTTCATTTCGACATGATCAAGCCGCGTGACGATCTCGACGTGGTACTGGTCGCACCGAAGGGCCCGGGCGCGCTGGTCCGCCGCGAGTATGAAATCGGCCGCGGCGTGCCGTGCATCTGGGCGGTCTACCAGGACAAGAGTGGCAAGGCCGCCGACTACGCCTTGGCCTATGCCGGTGGCCTCGGCGGTGCCCGCGCCAACCTGATCCAGACCACCTTCAAGGAAGAAACCGAGACCGATCTGTTCGGCGAGCAGGCGGTGCTGTGCGGCGGTGCCTCGGCGCTGGTGCAGGCCGGTTTCGAGACCCTGGTGGAAGCCGGTTACCAGCCGGAAATCGCCTACTACGAAGTGCTGCACGAGCTGAAGCTGATCGTCGACCTGTTCTACGAAGGTGGCATCTCGCGCATGCTGGAATTCATCTCCGAAACCGCGCAGTACGGCGACTACGTCAGCGGCCCGCGCGTGATCGATGCCGGCACCAAGGCACGCATGAAGGAAGTGCTGAAGGACATCCAGGACGGCACCTTCACCAAGAACTGGGTGGCCGAGTACGAAGCGGGCCTGCCGAACTACAACAAGTTCAAGCAGGCCGACCTGGAGCATCCGATCGAGAAGGTAGGCAAGGAACTGCGCGCCAAGATGGTCTGGTTGCAAGGTCAAGCCGCGTAACAACGCGGCACCCCCACCCGCTCTGCAAGGTCCCCCATGAACTCTCCCACACACCGCAGCGCGCCGCCCAACGGCGCGCGCTGGCTGACCCAGGCGCTGGAGGCCGAGGGTGTCCGTACGCTGTTCGGCTATCCCGGCGGCACCATCATGCCGTTCTACGACGCGCTGGTGGATTCGTCGCTGAAGCACATCCTGGTACGCCATGAGCAGGGCGCGGCGCTGGCCGCCAATGGTTTCGCCCGCGCCAGCAACCAAGTGGGCGTCTGCGTGGCCACCTCCGGCCCGGGCGCCTCGAACCTGGTCACCGGCATCGCAGACGCGATGCTGGATTCGGTGCCGATGGTCTGCATCACCGGTCAGGTCGGCACCCCGCTGCTGGGCACCGATGCCTTCCAGGAACTGGATGTGTTCGGGCTGACGATGCCGATCGTCAAGCACAGCTGGCTGGTGCGCAGCGTCGATGATCTGCCGCGCGTGGTGGCCGACGCGTTCCGCATCGCCCGCGAGGGCCGTCCCGGCCCGGTGCTGATCGACCTGCCCAAGGATGTGCAGCTGGCCGATGCCAGCCACCTGCCGGCCCATGTGCCCAGCAGCGTCGAACCGCCGCCGGCGCCGGCCGAGGACGCCATCGCCGAGGCCATCGCCGCGCTGGCGGCGGCCGAAAAGCCGGTTGTCTACGCCGGTGGTGGTATCGCACTGGGTGATGCGGTGCAGGACCTGCGTGACTTCGTCGAGGCCAGCGCCATCCCCACGGTGATGACCCTGCGTGGCCTGGGTGCGCTGCCGGCCAGCCATCCGCAGTCGCTGGGCATGCTGGGCATGCATGGCACCCGCGCGGCCAACATGGCCGTGCAGGAAAGCGACCTGCTGCTGGTGCTGGGTGCGCGCTTCGATGACCGCGCCACCGGCAAGCTGGCCGAGTTCGCACCGTTCGCCCGTGTCGTCCACATCGATGCAGACGCCTACGAGATCTCCAAGCTGCGCAGTGCCGACGTGGCCGTGCCTGGCAATGTCGGTCACGCCATCCGCGCCCTGCGTGCGGCCTTCCCCTCCCCCAGGGCCCACCAGGACGCATGGCGCAAGCGTTGCGCGCAGCACCGCGATCGCTTCGCCGCCCGCTACGATGCACCGGGCCAGCACATCTACGCACCGGCGTTGCTGAAGCGCCTGAGCGAGCTGGCCCCGGCCGATGCGGTGATCGCCTGCGATGTCGGCCAGCACCAGATGTGGGTGGCCCAGCACTGCCGCTTCAACCACCCGCGCAACCACCTGACCAGTGGCGCGCTGGGCACCATGGGCTTCGGCCTGCCGGCGGCGATGGGCGCGCAGTTCGCCTGCCCCGACCGCACCGTGGTGCTGGTGTCCGGCGATGGCAGCTTCATGATGAACGTGCAGGAGCTGGCGACCATCGCCCGCTGCCGCCTGCCGGTGAAGATCGTGCTGCTGGACAACAGTTCGCTGGGCATGGTGCGGCAGTGGCAGGAGCTGTTCTTCGCCGAGCGTTACAGCGAGATCGACCTGTCCGACAACCCGGACTTCGTGGCATTGGCGCAGGTGTTCGGCATCGCCGCCACCCGCATCGACAACCGCGACGACGTGGAAGGCGGCCTGGCCGCGCTGCTGGCCGAACCGGGCCCGGCACTGCTGCACGTGGCCATTGATGCACGCGCCAACGTGTGGCCACTGGTGCCGCCGAACACCGCCAACAGCACGATGCTGGAAAGCAACCCTGCACACGCCCGCCAGGAGACCCCCAATGCAATACCGGCTTGACCTGGTGCTGCACCCGGCCGAAGGCGCGCTGCTGCGCGTGATCGGCATGGCCGAGCGTCGCGGCTTCGCGCCGCGCGCGATCAGCGGCGCGCCGGTGGCCGCCGACGATGGCCGCTGGCACCTGCAGCTGGTGGTGGATGGCCAGCGCCCGGCGGAAACGCTGTGCCGGCAGATCGAGAAGATCTACGACTGCGTGTCCGTGCAGGTCACGGCCGTAGAAGGAGTATCGCCATGAACACCCGTACCGTAGCGACCACGGTGCCGGTACGGAGGCGTCTTCTTCGTCGCCCGTGCCCGCATGCGGCGGTCTTCGGCACCGCGCTGGTGGCCCATGCCGGCCGCTGATGCCAGCCAGGAAAGCGATGTCGGCGACGTAAGCGTCGCCGACGTCCTGGCCGCGCAGGCCCGCCTGCGCCGCTTCCTGCCACCCACCCCGCTGCACCATGCCGAGCGCTTCGGCACCTGGCTGAAGCTGGAGAACCTGCAGCGCACCGGTTCCTACAAGGTACGCGGCGCATTGAATGCGCTGCTGGCCGGTCGCGAGCGCGGTGACACCCGGCCAGTGATCTGCGCCTCGGCCGGCAACCATGCCCAGGGCGTGGCGTGGGCGGCCTATCGCCTGGATGTGCCGGCCATCACCGTGATGCCGCACGGCGCACCGGCCACCAAGATCGCCGGTGTTGCCCACTGGGGCGCCACCGTGCGTCAGCATGGCAACAGTTACGACGAGGCCTACGCCTTCGCGGTCGAACTGGCACAACGCCATGGCTACCGCTTCCTGTCCGCGTTCGACGATGCCGATGTGATTGCCGGCCAGGGTACGGTCGGCATCGAGCTGGCCGCGCACGCGCCGGACGTGGTGATCGTGCCGATCGGCGGCGGTGGCCTGGCCTCCGGCGTTGCACTGGCACTGAAATCACAGGGCGTGCGCGTGGTTGGTGCGCAGGTGGAAGGCGTCGATTCGATGGCACGTGCGATCCGCGGTGACGTGCGCGAGATCGCCCCCGTCGCCTCGCTGGCCGATGGCGTGCGGGTGAAGATCCCCGGCTTCCTGACCCGCCGCCTGTGCACCTCGCTGCTGGACGACGTGGTGATCGTGCGCGAGGCCGAGCTGCGCGAGACCCTGGTGCGGCTGGCGCTGGAAGAACACATCATCGCTGAGGGCGCCGGTGCGCTGGCGCTGGCCGCCGGCCGCCGCGTTGCCGGCCGCCGCAAGTGCGCGGTGGTGTCCGGCGGGAACATCGATGCCGGTGTCCTGGCCGGCCTGCTCACCGACATCCGTCCGCGCCCGCCACGCAAACCGCGGCGACGGCGCAGCGAAACACCGCGCTCGCCCGGCAAGGCCAGCGCCACCGCTTCCCCCACCTCTTCCCCTTCCCCCCTGCAAGCCGTCGCACCCGCTGTCGAGGAGATTTCCCTGTGACCACCATCGAACGAATTACCACCCCGCGCATCCGCATCTTCGACACCACCCTGCGTGACGGCGAGCAGTCCCCCGGCTGCAGCATGAGCCCGCCGCAGAAGCTGGTGATGGCGCGTGCGCTGGACGAACTGGGTGTGGACATCATCGAAACCGGCTTCCCGGCCAGCTCGCAGTCCGACCGCGAGGCGATGGCACTGATCGGCCGCGAACTGCGCCGACCGAGCCTGAGCCTGGCGGTGCTGTCGCGCTGCCTGCAGGCCGATATCGAGACCTCGGCACGTGCACTGGAAGCCGCGGCCAACCCGCGCCTGCACGTGTTCCTGTCGACCAGCCCGCTGCACCGCGAACACAAGCTGCGCATGACCCGCGAGCAGGTACTGGAGTCGGTACGCAAGCACGTTGCGCTGGCGCGTTCCTACATCGACGATGTCGAATTCTCGGCCGAGGATGCCACCCGCACCGAGCTGGATTACCTGATCGAAGTCTCGCGCGTGGCCATTGCCGCCGGCGCCACCACCATCAACCTGCCGGACACCGTCGGCTTCACCACGCCGGAAGAAATCCGCGCGATGTTCCAGCAGGTCATCGCCGGCGTCGCCGATGTACCGAACGCGGCCAACGTGATCTTCAGCGCGCACTGCCACAACGATCTGGGCCTGGCCGTGGCCAACTCGCTGGCCGCCATCGAAGGCGGCGCGCGCCAGGTCGAGTGCACCGTCAACGGCATCGGCGAGCGCGCCGGCAACTGTTCGCTGGAAGAGATCGCGATGGTGCTGAAGGTACGCCAGGCCTTCTACGAGCAGGACAGTGCGATCAACACCCCGCGCATCGTCGGCACCTCGCAGTTGCTGCAGCGCCTGGTCGGCATGCCGGTACAGCGCAACAAGGCCATCGTCGGCGCCAACGCGTTCGCCCACGAATCGGGCATCCACCAGCACGGCATGCTGCGCCATCGCGGCACCTACGAAATCATGCGCCCGGAAGACGTGGGTTGGGAGGACTCGCAGATGGTGCTGGGCCGCCACAGTGGCCGCGCCGCCGTCGAAGCGCGCCTGCGTGCACTGGGCTTCTGGCTGGACGAGGACGAGCTGAAGCTGGTGTTCGAGCAGTTCAAAGGCCTGTGCGAACAGCAGCGCGTGGTCACCGATGCCGACCTGCAGACGTTGATGCAGGGCGGCTCCAACGCGCAGGGCTACCGCCTGGCCTCGATGACCATCAGCGATGTCGGCAGCCGCGCCAACGCGTTGGTCGAACTGTCCGACCCGGACGGCAACCGCGTGGCCGAGACCGCGCAGGGCGATGGCCCGGTCGATGCGCTGTTCGGCGCGCTGTCGGCCGCTACCGGCGTGCAGCTGATGCTGGACAGCTACCACGTGCACAGCGTCGGCATCGGCGCCGATGCGCGCGGCGAAGCCAACCTGAGCGTGCGCCACGAAGGCGTGGAGTACGACGGCACCGGCACCAGCAAGGACATCATCGAAGCCTCCGCGCTGGCCTGGCTGGATGTTGCCAACCGTTTGCTGCGCCAGCGCCAGGCCGCCGCCCACAGCAGCACCGACGTTCCCACCCCCGCCACCGCCTGAGGAACCCGCCATGAGCGCCTTCGACACCCCCACCCCGGCCAGCGCCGCTGGCCAGCAGTGGAACGCCCAGGACTATGCGATCGATGCCGGCTTCGTGCCGCTGCTCGGCGGCGCGGTCTCGCGCCTGCTCGACCCGCGCGCCGGTGAACGCATCCTCGACCTGGGCTGTGGCGATGGCGTGCTCAGCACCGAACTGGCGCTGAGCGGCGCACGCATCCACGGCGTGGATGCCTCGCCGGAACTGGTGATCGCCGCCCGCGCGCGCGGTGTCGATGCCCAGGTGATGGACGGCCACGCACTGTCGTTCGACAGCGAGTTCGATGCCGTGTTCAGCAACGCGGCATTGCATTGGATGGGCACCCCGGACCGCGTGCTGGAAGGCGTGCGCCGCGCCCTGCGCCCCGGTGGCCGCTTCGTCGCCGAGTTCGGCGGCCACGGCAACGTGGCCACGATCATCGCGGCCGTGCAGGCCGCACGCGTGGCGCACGGCCATGGCGCCAGCGCCTTCCAGTGGTACTTCCCGACGGCCGATGCCTACGCCGACCGCCTGCGCCAGCATGGCTTCCAGGTGCAACTGATCGAGTGCACGCCGCGCCCAACGGCACTGCCGACCGGCGTGGCCGGCTGGCTGCGCGTCTTCGCCGCGCCGCTGCTGGAGGACCTGCCCGCCGAGGCACGCGCTACTGTGCGCGAGGCCGCCACCGCGCTGCTGGCCGAGCTGCCGCGCAATGCCGCCGGCCAGCCGCTGGCGGACTACGTGCGGCTGCGCGTGCTCGCACGCCGTCGCTGACTTGACCGTTCCGCTTTCTTTACTGATGTTCGCTATTTCGTACTTCTGCCAGGCATACGCATGACTTCCGCACCCCGCACCCTGTACGACAAACTGTGGGACGCCCACGTGGTGGTTCCCGAATCCGACAGCGCGCCCGCCGTGCTGTACATCGACCTGCACCTGATCCACGAGGTCACCTCGCCGCAGGCATTCACCGAGCTGCGCGGGCGCGGCCTGTCGCCGCGCCGCCCAGACCGCACCAAGGCGACGATGGACCACTCCACGCCGACCCTGCCGGCCGCCGCTGACGGCACGCTGCCCTATGCCAGCGCCGCCTCCGAAGCGCAGGTCGCCACGCTGGCGCGCAACTGCGCCGAGCATGGCATCGAGCTGTTCGACATGGCCTCGGACAACCGCGGCATCGTCCACGTGATCGCGCCCGAGCAGGGCTTTACCCAGCCGGGCATGACCATCGTCTGCGGCGACAGCCATACCTCTACCCACGGGGCCTTCGGCTCGCTGGCGTTCGGCATCGGCACCAGCGAAGTCGGCCACGTGCTGGCCACCCAGTGCCTGCTGCAGCGCAAGGCCAAGACGTTTGCGATCACCGTCGATGGCCCATTGGCGCCAGGCGTCGGTGCCAAGGACGTGGTGCTGCACATCATCGGCGTGATCGGCGTCAACGGTGGCACCGGCCATGTCATCGAGTTCCGTGGCAGCACCATCGAAGCGATGGACATGGAACAGCGCATGACCCTGTGCAACATGTCGATCGAAGCCGGCGCGCGTGCCGGCATGGTGGCGCCGGACCAGGTCACCTTCGACTTCGTCGCCCGCACGCCGCGTGGCCCCAAGGGCGCCGACTTCGACGCCGCCGTCGCACGCTGGCAGCAGCTGCGCAGCGATGACGGTGCACGCTTCGACAGCGAAGTACGCATCGACGCCGCCGACATCCGCCCGACCCTGACCTGGGGCACGCATCCGGGCACGGCCATCGCCGTGGACGCGCCGATTCCGGCGGCCAACGATGCCGCTGCACAGAAGGGCCTGGACTACATGCACTTCCAGGCCGGCAAGGCGCTGGCCGGTACGCCGGTGGACGTGGTGTTCGTCGGTTCGTGCACCAATGGCCGCCTGAGCGACATGCGCGAAGTCGCGCAGGTCCTGCGCGGCCGCCGCGTCGCTGACCGCGTGCGCATGCTGGTGGTGCCGGGCTCGGAGATCGTCAAGCGCGAGGCCGAGGCCGAAGGCATCCACGAGATCGTGCGTGCGGCCGGTGCCGAATGGCGCGAGCCGGGCTGCTCGATGTGCATCGCCATGAACGGTGACCTGGTCGCCCCCGGCCAGCTGGCGGTGAGCACCAGCAACCGCAACTTCGAGGGCCGCCAGGGCCCCGGCTCGCGCACCCTGCTGGCCTCGCCGATGAGCGCGGCGTGGGCCGCGGTGAAGGGCCAGGTGGCCGACACCCGCGAGCTGTTCGCACAGGAGGTGGCGTGATGGCCGGTTTCCGTACGCTGACCTCGTCCAGCGTTGTGCTGGCGCAGACCAACATCGACACCGACCAGATCATTCCGGCGCGGTTCCTGTCCACCACCGAACGCGCTGGTCTCGGCCGCAACGCCTTCAATGACTGGCGCTGGCAGGCCGACGGTTCGCCGGTGGCCGACTTTGCCTTCAACCAGCCGCACAACGCCGGCCGCAGCATCCTGCTGGCGGGCCGCAACTTCGGCTGCGGTTCCTCGCGCGAGCATGCACCGTGGGCGCTGACCGACCTGGGCCTGCGCGCCATCGTCAGCAGCGAAATCGCCGACATCTTCCGCGGCAACGCGCTGAAGAACGGCCTGCTGCCGATCGTGCTGGACGAGGCCGACGTACAGGCGCTGATGCAGCGCCCGGACGACACGCTGACCATCGATGTGGCCGCGCGCGAACTGCGCACCCCCGAGGGCCGCGTCTATTCCTTCCCGCTGGACGGCTTCTCGCAGACCTGCCTGCTGGAAGGTGTCGACCAGTTGGGGTATCTGTTGGGCCGTGTCCCTGAAATCGAACGTTACGAGAGTGAGCATGCACGCTGAAATTGTTGTCCTGCCCGGTGATGGCATCGGCCCGGAAGTGGCCGCCGCCGCGGTTGCTGTACTGAAGTCCGTTGCCGGACGCTTCAACCACACCTTCACCTTCAGCGAGCACGATATCGGTGGCATCGCCATCGACCGCCATGGCGAGCCGCTGCCGGCGTCGACCCTGGCCGCCTGCCAGGCCGCTAACGCCGTGCTGCTGGGCGCCGTCGGCGGCCCGAAGTGGTCCGACCCGAACGCCAAGGTGCGCCCCGAACAGGGCCTGCTGGCGATCCGCAAGGCGCTGGGCCTGTACGCCAACCTGCGCCCGGTGCGCACCCACGAGGCCGCACTACACGCGTCGCCGATCAAGGCCGAGCTGCTGCAGGGCGTGGACTTCGTGGTGGTGCGCGAACTGACCGGCGGCATCTACTTCGGCGACAAGACCCGCGATGCGGACAGCGCCAGCGACCTGTGCCGCTACACCGTGGCCGAGATCGAGCGCGTGCTGCGCAGCGCTTTCCGCCTGGCGCAGCAGCGTCGCGGCAAGGTCACCTCGGTGGACAAGGCCAACGTGCTGGAAACCTCGCGCCTGTGGCGTGACGTCGCCGCGCGCATCGGCCGCGAGGAATTCCCGGACGTTGCGCTGGAGCACCAACTGGTCGACTCGATGGCCATGCACCTGCTGGCCAAGCCACGCGAGTACGACGTGATCGTGACCGAGAACATGTTCGGCGACATCCTCACCGACGAAGCCTCGATGCTGGCCGGTTCGCTGGGCCTGCTGCCGTCGGCCTCGCTGGGCGAGCCGGGTGCGGTCGGTATCTACGAACCGATCCATGGTTCGGCCCCGGACATCGCCGGCAAGGGCATCGCCAATCCGTACGCAACGATCTTCAGCGCGGCGATGCTGCTGCGCCATTCGCTGGGCCTGGAAGCCGAAGCCGCCGCGGTGGAAGCGGCCGTGCATGCGGTGCTGGATGACGGCGTGTTCACCGCCGACCTCGCGGCCAAGGGCCAGGCGGTCAGCACCGCCGCTGCGACCGATGCGGTGCTGGCCAAGCTGCGCTGACCCATCGGGAAACACCTGTAGAGCCGAGCCATGCTCGGCTCATTCAACAGCAGTCGAGCATGGCTCGACGCTACAGGTAGCAGGCAGCCACGCCATGCGTGGCTGCGTTACTTGGTGGTGTACCCACCATTGACCAGAATCGTCTGCCCGGTCATCCACCAGCCATCGGTGACCAGGAAGCGGATCCACGGCACGATATCGGTGATATCGGTCAGGCCGGTGCGGGTGAACGCCGACAGCGCCGCCGCGGTCTTGTGATACGCCTGCGCATCGGCGCTCTCGGCCGGGTAGAAGAACGGCGTGTCCATCGGACCGGGGCCGATCGCGGTCACCGAAATGCCGCGCTCACCGAACTCCTTCGACGCCGCGCGGGTGAAGTGCTCGACTGGCGCCTTGGTGCCGGCGTAGCTGGAATAGAACGGCGTGAACGCGCCCAGCAGCGAGGTGACCAGGGTGCAGATGCGCCCACCGTCATTGACGTGGCGCCCAGCCTCCTTCAGGAAGAAGAACGCCGCCTTGGCGTTGACCGCGCTCATCTCGTCGTACTCCGCTTCGCTGATGTCCAGCAGCGGTTTCTTCAATACCTTGCCGACCGTATTGATGGCGATGTCGGGACGGCCGACTGCGGCCACGGCATCGGCGAACAAGCGCTCCATCGCTGCCGCCGAGGTCAGGTCGCCCTGCAGGGCCACCGCCTTGCTGCCGGCGGCCTGCACGGCGGCGACGGTCGCCTCTGCATCGGCCTGGGTAGCGGCGCTGTTGTAGTGGATGACGATGGCTTTGGCGCCCTGTGCAGCGAAGTCGCGGGCGATCAGCCCACCCAGGTTCTTGGCGCCACCGGCAATCAGCACGGTCTTGCCCTTGAGGGAATGGTCGGTCATGGCTTCGATCTCGGGAGGGGGCTGCCCGGGGTGGCAACCCTGCCCTGACGACGATATCGTGCAGAAAATGCGGATAAAGCCTGCCACATTGACTTAACTTTCCAGAGCCAGCGAACAATGGATCGGATCGATCGCTTCCGCATCTTCACCCGGGTGGTGGAGTGCGCCAGCTTCACCCGCGCCGCCGACCAGCTCGGCCTGCCCCGCTCCACCGTCTCGGCAGCCATTGCGGAGTTGGAGCAGCGGCTCGGCACCCGCCTGCTTCAGCGCTCCACCCGTCGCGTCTCCACCACCCACGATGGCGACGTGTTCCATGCGCGCTGCCTGCGCCTGATCGCCGAGGTTGAAGACGCCGAATCGCTGTTCCGCCAGGACGACGCGCAACCGGTCGGTTTGCTGAAGATCGACGTGCCCAGTCGCATCGGCCGTCGCATCATCGCTCCGGCGCTGCCAGGGTTCTTCGCGCAGTATCCGCAGGTGGAAGTCGACCTGGGCATGACCGACCGCGCGGTGAACCTGATCGAAGACGGCTGCGATGCGGTGCTGCGAGTCGGCCAGCTGGGTGACTCCAGCCTGGTGGCGCGCACGCTGGGGCAGCTGGATTTCGTCAACGTTGCGGCGCCGGCCTACCTGCGCGAGCACGGTGTACCGCAGCATCCTGCCGACCTGCAGCAGCACCGCGCAGTGAACTATGCGTCGCCGACCACGGCACGGGTGGAACCGTGGGAGTGGCAGGACGGCGGCCAGCTGCGCACGCTGCCGATGCCCGGCTGGGTGCGGGTGAACAGCGCGGAGGCGTCGATCGCGTGCTGCGTAGCCGGACTGGGCTTGCTGCAGATTCCGCGTTACGACGTGCAGGCGGAACTGCAATCCGGCGAACTGGTGGAAGTAATGCCGCAGTACGTGGCGCAGCCGTTGCCGGTAACTCTGTTGCAACCGCATCGGCACCACCGCGCGCTGCGCGTGCAGGTGTTCATCGAGTGGCTGCTGCCAGTGCTGCGAACGGGCCTGCAGTTGCAGTAGATCCACGCCACGCGTGGATGCATGCATCCGTGCCAACCAAGGTTGGCACCCACCGAGCGGTGGCGAATTGCGGTAGATCCACGCCATGCGTGGATGCTTCTGTAGAGTCGAGCCATGCTCGACTCATCCCATCATCGCGCGAAGAGCGGCCGAGCATGGCTCGGCTCTACAGAAAGCAGATCCCGCGAGCAGATCAATCCGCGCCATGCGTGGATGCAAGCCGCAGTGCCAACCAAGGTTGGCACCTACCAGAGGCGGTGGCCGTAGAACCCGGGGCGTTATGCCCCGGATTCGTCCGGCTTCACCCGGAACCATGCCGCATACAGCGCCGGCAGGAACACCAGGGTCAGCACCGTGCCCACGATCAGGCCACCCATGATCGAGATCGCCATCGAGCCATAGAACGCACTGCGCGACAGCGGAATCATCGCCAGCACCGCCGCCAGCGCAGTCAGCACGATCGGGCGGAAACGGCGCACCGTGGCATCGATGATCGAATGCCAGCGGTCATGCCCGGCATCGATATCCTGCTGGATCTGGTCGATCAGGATCACCGAGTTGCGCATGATCATGCCCGCCAGCGCAATCGTGCCCAGCAGCGCCACGAAGCCGAACGGCGCGCGGAACAGCAGCAGGAACAGGGTCGCACCGATGATGCCCAGCGGCGCGGTCACCAGCACCATCGCCGCACGCGAGAAGCTGCGCAGCTGCAGCATCAGCAACGTGGCCACCACCACCAGGAACAGCGGCATGCCGGCCTTGATCGAGTTCTGGCCACGGGCCGAATCCTCCACCGTACCGCCGGTTTCCAGCAGGTAGCCGCTGGGCAGTTCAGCGCGGATGCCGTCCAGCGTCGGCAGGATCTGGTGCACCACGTCCAGTGGCTGCATGCCATCGCTGATGTCGGCGCGCACGGTCACCGTCGGCAGGCGGTTGCGGTGCCAGATGATGCCGTCCTCGAAGCCGTACTCCATCGTCGCCACCTGCGACAGCGTGATGCTGCCGCCGTTGGCAGTCGGCATCGACAGGCTCGACAGCAGCTCCAGCTGGTTGCGCTCATCGGCCGGGCCACGCAGCAGCATCTCGATCTGGCGGTTGCCTTCGCGGTACACGCTCACCGACTGCCCGGCCAGCGAACTGGACAGGAACTGGCTGACCTGTGCACTGCTTACGCCCAGCGCGCGCGCACGCTCCTGGTCGATCGCCAGCCGCACCACCTTGCTCGGCTCACTCCAGTCCAGGTTGACGTTCATCACGTGCGGGTTCTCTCGCACCTTGGCCTCGACCTGGCGTGCGATCGCCTGCACCTTCTCGATGTGCTCGCCGGAAATACGCATCTGCACCGGATAACCGACCGGTGGGCCATTTTCCAAACGGGTCACGCGCATCTGCACGTCCGGGAACTTCGGGATCACCTCGTGCAGCAGCCAGTCGCGGGTGCTTTCGCGCGACTTGATGTCCTTGGCCAGCACCACGAACTGGGCGAAGTTGGTCGCCGGAAGCTGCTGGTCCAGCGGCAGGTAGAAGCGCGGCGAACCGGTGCCCACGTAGGACACGTAGTTGGCGATGCCCTCGCGGCTGGACAGCAGTTTCTCCAGCTTCTCGGCCTGCGCCTGGGTCGAACGCAGCGAGGCGCCCTCGGCCAGCTCGATGTCCACCATCAGTTCCGGCCGGGTCGAATCTGGGAAGAACTGCTGCGGCACGAAGCGGAACAGCATCAGCGAACCGATGAACAACGCGATGGTCGCGGCGATCACCCACCAGCGTCGGCGCAGGCAGGTATCCAGGAAGCGGCGGAAGCTGCGATAGAACGGGCGCTGGTACGGATCATGGTCATGCCCGTGCTGCGGCGGCGCGATCAGGTTGGCCAGCGCCGGGTAGCGGTCGGCCCACTGCTGGCGCTTGGCGTGCCAGCGCGCAGGCAGGCTGCCCGGCTTCGGCGGCTGCGGATTGAACAGGTCCGGCAGCATCTTGTCGCCCAGGTACGGGATGAACAGCACCGCTGCGATCCACGACACCACCAGCGCAATGGTCACCACCTGGAACAGCGAGCGGGTGTATTCACCGGTGCTCGATGCCGCCGTTGCAATGGGCAGGAAGCCGGCCGCGGTGATCAGGGTGCCGGTCAGCATCGGGAACGCGGTCGACTCCCAGGCGAAACTGGCCGCGCGCAGGCGGTCGTAGCCCTGCTCCATCTTGGTGGCCATCATCTCCACCGCGATGATCGCATCGTCCACCAGCAGGCCCAGCGCCAGCACCAGCGCGCCCAGCGAGATCTTGTGCAGGCCGATGTCGAAGTAGTGCATGACGAAGAAGGTCATCGCCAGCACCAGCGGAATGGTCACGCCCACCACCAGGCCGGTACGCAGGCCCAGCGAGAAGAAGCTGACCAGCAGTACGATCACCACCGCCTCGGTCAGCACCTGCACGAACTCGCCGACCGACTCTTCCACCGACTGCGGCTGGTCGGACACCTTGCGCAGCTGCATGCCGGCCGGCAGGGTCTTCTGCAGGCGCTCGAACTCGGTATCGAGGTTGGCGCCGAGTTTGAGGATGTCACCGCCATCCTTCATCGCCACCGCCAGGCCGATCGCCTCTTCACCCATGAAGCGCATCTTCGGCGACGCCGGATCGGCAAAGCCGCGTTTGACCTCGGCGATGTCACCTAGGTGCACGGTGCGGTCACCGGCGCGGATCGGGAACTGGCGGATCGCTTCGATGTCGTTGAACTGGCCGGTCACGCGCAGCTGCACGCGGTCGGTGGCGGTTTCGAAGAAGCTGGTACCGGTCACCGCATTCTGGTCGGCCAGCGCCTGCTGCACCTGCTGCATCGACACGCCCAGCGTGGCCAGCCGGGTGTTGGACAGCTCGATCCATACCTTCTCGTCCTGCAGGCCGACCAGGTCGATCTTGCCGACGTCGGGCACGCGCTGCAGTTCCAGCTGGATGCGGTCGGCATAGTCACGCATCACCGCGTAGTCGAAGCCCTTGCCGGTCAACGCATAGATGTTGCCGTAGGTGTCGCCGAACTCGTCGTTGAAGAACGGGCCGACGATCTCGCGCGGCAGCGTCGGGCGGATGTCGCCCACGCGCTTGCGCACCTGGTACCACAGGTCCGGAATCTGCTTGGAACGCAGGCTGTCGCGGGCCATGAAAATGACCTGCGACTCGCCCGGGCGCGAATACGAGCGGATGAACTCGTACTCGCCGGTGTTCATCAGCGCCTTCTCGATCGGCTCGGTCACCTGCCGCGAGACCTGCTCGGCGGTGGCGCCTGGCCACAGCGTGCGCACCACCATCGCCTTGAAGGTGAACGGCGGGTCTTCGGACTGGCCCAGATGCTTGTACGACCATGCGCCGATCAGGGCGAAGGCGAGCATCGCAAACAGCACCAGCGGGCGATTGGCCAGCGCCCACTCGGAAAGATTGAAGCGGCGCACCGGCTTACTCCTTGGCCTTGGCGGCGGCAGCGGGCGGCGCGGTCGGCTTCAGCACCGGGCGGTTCTGCCGGTCCACCGCGATCACCGGCTGGCCGGCGCGCAGCAGGTGGCCACCGGCGGCAACCACCCAGTCACCGGCACCGACGCCCGACAGCACCGGCACCGATTCGCTGCCATAGGCACCGGTGGTGACCGACGCAGCCTTCAGCGTGCTGTTGGCCGGATCGACCACCCACACGCTCGCGGCACCGTTGGCGCCGCGTTGCAGCGCGCCCAGCGGCAGCTGCAGCGTGCCGTGGCGGCCGGCGCTGCTGTAGACGCGCGCGCTCTGGCCCAGTTCGACGTCGGCCAGCGCATCGGCGGCCAGGCTGACGCGGGTGGCATAGGTACGCGCCTGCGGATCGGCGGCGGCGGCGATCTCGCGGATCGTGCCCGGCAGGCGCTGGCCCGGGCGGTTCCACAGTTCCACCTCGACCGGCTGGCCCACCGCGTAGTCGCGGATGGTGGCTTCGGGCAGGTCGATCAGCACTTCGCGGCCACCGTCGGCAGCCAGGTTGAAGATGGTCTGCCCGGCGGACACCACCTGCCCGGCCTCGGCTTCGCGGCTGGCGATCACGCCGTCAGCCGGTGCGCGCAGCTGTGCGTAGTCGGCCTGGTTGCGCAGCACATCCAGGTTGGCACGGGCGGCATTGGCCTGGCCCTGCGCAGCCTTGAACGCCGCGGACTGCTGGTCCAGCTGCGAGCGGCTGACCAGTTGCTGGTCGGCCAGCACCTGGTAGCGCTTGAGATCGTCACGGGCGCGCACCAGGTCGGCTTCCGCCGCCGCCAGCTGGGCCTGCGAGGCACGCGCCTGCAGCGCGAAGTCGGCCACGTCCAGTTCGGCCAGCACGTCGCCCTTCTTCACCCGCTGGCCAGCATCGACATGGCGCTTGACCAGGTTGCCACCGACGCGGAACGACAGCGGGCTTTCCTGGCGGGCACGCACGGTACCCGGGAACGCCGCCGGCGCCTGTCCGGCCTGTTCGCCGGGGTGAACCACCAGTACCGGCACGGCCGCCTGCGGCGCCTGTTCCTGTCCCGAACAGGCTGCCAGCGCAGCCACCCACACCATACCGCCCATCCAGCGCACGATCTTCATCGGTCAACGTCCTGAAAACGCAGGGTTGCAACAAGGGGGAGCCGCGACTGCCGGCCCAATTTAATAAACCGGCCGGTATAGTATAAATATCGAACCGCTTGGTCTAGTATTGTTGCGATGAGTTCTTCCACTTCCCGCAAGCCGTCGGCCAAGCCTGCTGCCAAGGCCGCCGGACCCGGGCGCCCCAAGGATCTGGGCAAGCGCGCGGCGATCCTTGAAGCAGCCAAGGTACTGTTCATCGAACAGGGCTATACCGGCGTGAGCATGGACACCATCGCTGCTCAGGCGGGCGTCTCGAAGCTGACTGTGTACAGCCACTTCGGCGACAAGGAGACCCTGTTCTCCGAGGCCGTGCAGTCAAAATGCATTGAAATGCTGCCCGACGCACTGTTCGTGGCCGACGCGGATGGCCCGCTGCGCGACCAGCTGATCGGCATCGGCCTGGCCTTCTTCGAACTGATCACCTCCGACGCGGCGATCTCGATCCAGCGCATGATGATGGCGCCGGAGACCGACGAACGCCTGCGCGAGCTGTTCTGGCAGGCCGGCCCGGAGCGTACCTGCGAGGCCCTGGCCGACTTCCTGCGCGCGCGCGGCGAACGCGGCGAGCTGGACATCCCCGACTATTACCTGGCCGGCCAGCAGTTCCTGACCCTGGTCAAGGGCGAAGTGCACATGCATATGATGTGCGGCATGCCACTGTCACCGGTGGAGTGCGACCCTCTTGCCCATGTGACCGCCAGCATCGACTTCTTCCTGCGCGCCTATGCGCCGCGAGGGGCCGGGACGGCTGAATAACCAAAACTGAACGAACCGGAGGTCGCGATGACTTCCGGCACTGCGACCCCGGCCACCCGGCAGCTGATGCTCTGGGCGCGCCGCCGGCCTCCGGCACCGGTAAAATGGCCGGCCCACTGCGCTGGATTTGAACCTCATGACGATTGATTACGCCCACGCCCGCGAACTGATGGTGGAACAGCAGATCCGTCCCTGGGACGTGCTGGACATCAAGGTGCTCGACGTCCTGGCCCGCCTGCCGCGCGAGGCCTTTGTCGCCGATGCACACCGGGCGCTGGCCTACGCCGATGTCGAACTGCCGATCGGCCATGGCCAGAAGATGATGAAGCCGGTCATCGAGGGCCGTACCCTGCAGGCACTGGATCTGCAGCCGGGTGACGAAGTGCTGGAAATCGGCACCGGCAGCGGCTTCCTGGCAGCCTGCATCGGCGCGCTGGCGCGCGACGTGCTGAGCCTGGAGATCGACCCGGAACTGGCCGCCGCCGCGCGTGCCCGCCTGGATGCTTCCGGCCTGGGCACCAACGTCCGCGTGGAAGTGGCTGACGCCCTGTCCTGGCAGACCGAACGCCGCTTTGACGTGATCTGTGTCACTGGTGCGGTCGACGTGGTGCCGTCACAGTTCGCCTCGTGGCTGCGTCCGGGTGGTCGCCTGTTCGTGATCCACGGCCGCTCGCCGGCGATGGAGGCCCTGCTGGTCAAGGCCGACGGCAGCACCGAGTCCCTGTTCGAGACCGATATCGATTACCTGCGCGGTGCCGCCCCGGCACCCCAGTTCCACCTCTGAGTCCAAGGAAGCCGCAATGATCCGCCGATCCCTCGCTGTTGCGCTGGCCACTGCCCTGCTGCCGTTGTCCGCCCATGCCGCCGACCTGCTGCAGGTCTACGAAATGGCGCGCAACGGCGATCCGCAGCTGTCCGCCGCCGAATCGACCCGGCTGGTCGACAAGGAAGGCGCCGTGCAGGCGCGCGCCGCCCTGCTGCCGCAGATCAACGGCCAGGCCACGCTGAACCGCACGCGCAGCGAGCCGAACGCCGACATCAACTCCGGCTCGTTCACCAACAAGCGCCGCAATTACACGATCGATGGCAGCCAGACGCTGTTCAACTGGACCCAGATCAACAACCTGCGTTCGCAGCGTGAGCTGAGCAAGGCGGCGGACTTCACCCTCGATTCGGCCAACGACAGCCTGATCGTGCGCACCTCGGCGGCCTACTTCAACGTGCTGGTGGCGATCGAATCGCTGAACGCCGCACAGACCAACGAAGCGGCCGCGAAGAAGCAGTTCGACTTCGCCGACAAGCGCCTGGAAGTGGGCCTGGCGCCGATCACCGACGTGCACGAAGCCCGCGCCCAGTACGACCAGGCGCGCGCCAACACCATCGTTGCGCAGAACACCCTGGCCGATAACTACCAGGCCCTGACCGAACTGACCGGCCAGCCGGTGGTCAACCTGCGTGGCCTGCCGGCGGACTTCCGCCCGGAAGTGCCGGCCAACCGCGGCAACATCGACGAGCTGGTGCACCAGGCCACCACCCAGAATCCGGCGCTGAAGGCGCAGGAACTGAAGGTCAGTGCCGCCGAAGCTGGTGTGCAGGCCGCCCGTGGTGGCCACTACCCGACCCTGTCGCTGGGCGGCAGCTGGGGCAAGACCGCGACCTGGGGTGACAGCACCGGCGCCGGCTCGCTGTCGCCGGACGCGCGCACCAACAGCATCGGCCTGACCCTGAGCGTGCCGATCTTCGCTGGCGGTGCCACCCAGTCCAACGTGCGCCAGGCGCTGGCCCAGCGTGACATCGCCCAGGATGGCTACGAGCAGCAGAAGCGTGCCCTGGACCGCAACACCCGCAATGCCTACCAGACCCTGGTGCAGGGCATCAGCGAAGTGGAGGCCCGCCGCCTTGCGGTAGTCTCGGCGCAGAGTGCCTACGACGCGTCGCAGGTTGGCCTGGAAGTCGGTACCCGTACCGTGCTGGACGTGATCCAGAACCAGCGCATCCTGTTCTCGGCGCAGCTGGACTACGCCCAGGCCCGCTACACCTTCCTGCAGAACCGTCTGCTGCTGAGCCAGTCGCTGGGTGCGCTGGACGTGGCCGAGCTGCAGGACGTGAACCGCCTGCTGACCCAGGACGCCGGCAACCCGGCAACGACCACGCACTGAGTCGTCGCCCTGCCGGCAACGAAGAAGCCACCCGCGAGGGTGGCTTTTCTGTGGGCGGCGCGTACGGCCCGACCCACGCATGGCGCAGATCTGCCGGCCGTCAGCCCGGCCACGCGCCTGCCCGTTCCACTGCGGCCAGCACGCACAGCGCCGTGGCCAGGGGCGCAAGCACCATTGCAGCACCCGGCATCGGCGCACGGACACGCAGTGCCGCCGGGCACAAGGCCGCCATCACCAGCAGGGTTGCTGGACCCGGCAGCACCGGCAAGGCGCCGACCGGCGCTCCCAAGGCCAGCAGCGCCGCCGTCAGCACCACGGTGACCGGTATCAGCCGCGTCCGGAACCCGGGCGCTTCATCACCGGCCACAGGCCGGAGCTGCGCTGCCAGGTGTGCGGCCAGCGACAACAGCACCAGCAGCAGTGCTGCCAGCCCGGCCATGCCCGCCAGCGGCAGCAACGGCAGCAGCCACTGCAACTGCGGATGGCCCTGCAATGCCACCGACAACGGCCGCGTACTGTCCAATACCGGGAACTCGACCAGGCCGGCCTGCAACGCGGCCAGCATGATCAGCAGCAGCATCGCCAGCAGCAGCGCGGCCGCCAGCAGCCAGGGTGATCGCGTGCGCGCCTGCCGGCCACGTCCGGGAAATCCCAGTGCCAGCCCCACACTGGCAAACACCCCCAGCAAGGGCACGCTTGCCGCCAGCACCCCGCCGGGGCCGAATCGATAGGGCGCGGTGGCGTCCGGCAGCCACGGAATCCAGTTGGCGTAGTGCACGTGGCGAACCGCCAGCGCCAACAGCAACAGCCCGACACCGATCTTCACCGTCAACAACACGCAGACCGTCAGCGCGATGCGACGCGGGGGCAGCAGCACGAACGCACCCAGCACCAGCAGACTGGTGACGGCCATCACCGGATCCGGCAGCGCGCTGCCGGTTTCAATACCGCGACTGGCAAACACGGCACGCGCGTGGCTGGCCGTGGACTGCGCCACGCCGGCGCTGGTCATCACCAGTTCCAGCAGCAGTGCAGTACCCAGCAGCCGCGCGGCTGCCGTGCCCCAAGCGGCCCGCAGCAAGCCGTGCAGGCCATCGGCTGCGGGCTGCTGCTGGTTCAGCACGTGCAGGCAATACAGCATCGGCGCCGTGCCCAGTGCGGCCAGCAGCAGACTCAGTACGATGGCCGGACCCGCCTGGGCGGCGGTGTACTGGCCAACCAGGGCGATCACGCTGCCACCCAGCAGCAGGGTCAACGCCACCATCGCGAAGTGATCCATTCCCAGCAGCGCGTGCCGGCCACGGCGGTTATCGCTGTCCATCGCAAGCCCTCTTGAATCCGCACAAGCGCGGTCGACAGGAGGCTGGCAGCGTGCGCCAAGTGGCGGTATCAGAATCCGTACTGTGCGCACCTCGATGTGACCACAAACACGTTCGCAGCCACGCATCCGGTCCTGCTGCGACAGGAATCCGGCTGCTAAGCAGAATTGATGCAGTCGATCACGTCAGTCGGTCCGCGTAGCATCCGCCCTGGCGGTGTTGCTGCCCGGCTCAGCTGCGCGGCGGCGGGAGGTGTGGCGCGACCAGCGCCAGCGTGCGCTGCAGGGCACCGCGGCCGTTGCTGACCAGCGTGCAACCGGCACGGGCCATGTCCTCGCGCGCCTGGGCGTCGCCCAGCAGGTGCTGCAGCAGGTCACCTACCGCCTGCACGTCCTCGCCGATCAGCAAGGCACCGGCCTCTCGCATGCGCCGTGAGATCTCGGCGAAGTTGTGCAGGTGCGGACCGGTCACAGCGGCAGTGCCCATCGCCGCCGGCTCCAGCAGATTGTGGCCACCGATCGGCTGCAGGCTGCCGCCGACGAAGGCGACCTGTGCACAGGCATAGAACGGCATCAGCTCACCCAGGGTGTCGATGACGAAAACATCCGTGCCGGCCTCCGGCCATTGCTTCGCGCGACGGGTCGCCACGTTCCAGCCCTGCTCGCGCACCAGCGCCTCCACCTTCGGGAAGCGCTCGGGGTGCCGCGGTGCCCACAGCAACAACAGGTCGGGGTGCTGCTGGCGCAGGCGCCGATGCAGGTCGATCACCGCCTGCTCCTCACCATCGTGGGTACTGGCCGCGATCCACACCGGGCGCCCGGCGGGCACGCAGGCATGGAACTGCTCGACGAAGCCCTGCACATCCGGCGTGGCGATATCGAACTTGAGGTTGCCCAGCGCCTGCACCTGTTCCCGCGCAGCCCCCAGCTGCACGAAGCGCTCGGCGTCGTCCTGCGACTGCGCGGCCACGCAGGTAACCGTACGCAGCGCACGGCGGATCAGCGCCGCCAGCACCCGGTAACCGCGCAGCGAACGCGCTGACAGGCGGGCGTTGAGGATGTAGACCGGAATGCGGCGGTCGCGGCAGCCGAACAGCATGTTCGGCCACAGCTCGGTTTCCAGGATCAGCGCCAGGCTGGGCTGGAAGTGGCCGAGGAAGCGGTTGACGCTGCCCGGTACGTCGTACGGCAGGTAGACGTGGTCCAGCGCATCGCCCCACAGCGCGCGCACGCGCTCCGAACCGGTCGGGGTGATGGTGGTGATGACCCAGCGGATGTCCGGACGCTGCTGGCGCAGGGCATTGACCAGCGGCGCGGCGGCATTGACCTCGCCCACCGAGACCGCGTGCAGCCAGACCCGCGGCTGGCCTGTCGGCTGCGGATACGAGGCATAGCGCTCATCCCAGCGCCGGAAGTATTCACGGACCCGGAAACCGCGCCAGACCAGGTGGTACACGGTGATCGGCAGCAGGATGTAGAGCACGGCCGAATACAGGCCGCGCAGGATCCATTCGACAGGGTCTTTACGCATGCGGCAAGGATACGGGAGCCCCCCGGGAAAGACACGCAGCCGGGTTGGTAGAATGGCGCCATGTCCGATGCCACCACCGCCATCCGCCCGTCGCTGCGCGATCCCCGCAACTGGCCGATGTTCACCGCCATGCTCGGCGCCTTCGCCATCGCCCGCCTGCCGTGGATGCTGCAGCGTGCGCTCGGCCGTGGCGTCGGCTGGATCAGCTGGCGCCTGCTCGGCAGCCGCCGTCGCGCCGCCGAGGTCAACCTGAAGTTGTGCTTCCCGGAGAAGGACGAAGCCTGGCGCCAGCGCCTGGTACGCGACAGCTTCGACGCGCTGGGCGTGGGCGTGCTTGAGTGCATCCGCGCCTGGTGGGGCAGCATCGACCGCATCCGCCCACAGGTGAAGATCGAAGGCCTGGAGCATCTGCGGCAGATGCAGGCCGAAGGCCGCGGCGTGCTGCTGGTGTCCGGCCACTTCATGACCCTGGAGATGTGCGGCCGCCTGCTGTGCGACTACGTCGATCTTTCAGGCATGTACCGCAAGCACAAGAACCCGGTGTACGAGTGGGCGGTGAAGTTCGGCCGCCTGCGCTATGCCAAGGCGATGTTCGCCAATGAAGACATCCGCGCGACCGTGCGCCACCTGAAGAAGGGCGGCTTCCTCTGGTATGCGCCGGACCAGGACATGCGCGGCAAGGACACCGTGTTCGTGCCCTTCTTCGGCCATACCGCATCCACCATTACCGCCACCCACCAGCTGGCGCGGATGACCGGCTGCGCGGTGATTCCATACTTCCACCGCCGCGAGGGCGGGAAGTATTTCCTGAAGATCGGCGCACCGCTGGAGAACTTCCCCAGCGAGGATGTGGAAGCCGATACCACGCGGGTCAACCAGGCCATCGAGGAGATGGTGCGCGAGGCCCCCGACCAGTACCTGTGGATCCACCGCCGTTTCAAGCGCCAGCCGGGCGGGCGGAGTGATTTTTACAAGTAACGCGGGGCCGGGTTGGCTTCATCCACGCATGGCGTGGATCTACTGATGTGGGGCGCTCTGAAGTAGATCCACGCCATGCGTGGATGCTCTTCGTTCCGCCCCCGGCATCTATAACGGCCAACGGCACCATGCATGCGGGTACTCACCCAACGTGCTGGCCAGGCCGCTCCGGACCGGGTTGGCCAGGATGTACATCGCCTTCTCGTGAAGGGATTCGTCGTTCCGCACGGCATGGTCGTGATAGCCGTGCTGCCACAGTGCGCCGCGTCGATCCAGATGCTGGTTCAACAGCCGCCCGCTGCGGGATTTGAGCAGCGACATGCACTCGGCAAGGGTTCCACTGCGCAGTTTCATCAACCAGTGCAGGTGGTCGGGCATCACCACCCATGCCAGGCTGTGGCTGAAACCGCTGCGTTCGACGAAGCGCAGCGCATCTACCAGGATCGCCACATTGGCGGCATCCGCGAAGAACGGCTCCCGGCCAAGGGTTGCCGTGGTCAGTGAATAAACGTTACCGGTGCTGGAGTAACGACCGTAGCGGAGTCTGGGGCTGGCCATGGCCCCAGCGTGCGATACGCAGGGAAGCACCGGTAGTGGAAGTTGGCGCGTGTTTGCGTCGGGAAAGCACCATCCACGCATGGCGTGGATCTACTACGACGGCGTTCGTTCGGTGACCCACGCCATGCGTGGATGTTCCGTTACGTCACCGCCGGTGTGTCATCCGCGTCCCGCGCCAACAGGCTGCCGGCGAACAACGCCGCCAGCAGCACGGTCAGGCCACCCCAGAACGCGGAATAGAACGCCAGATGCGTGTTGAGCGGGAACAGGGTGACCGCCAGCGCCAGCATCGCCGGGCGGGCCCGCTCACGCGCGGCCATCGGTGCATAGCGCCAGGCCCGCCAGGCCTGGGCCACGGCGGCCAACCACAGCAGCAGGCCGAGCACGCCGGTTTCCGCCAGGATTTCCAGCACGATCTGATGAGCATGCAACGCCGGGGCATCGCCCCACACCGCCGGTTCGTCGCCAGACACGCAGGCCGGATAGGCATCGCGGAAGCCGCGTGCACCGACGCCATTGAGCGGATGTTCCTCGATCATGCAGGCCGCGGCGTCCCAGATCCGCGCACGCCCTGACAGTGCCTCGTCGACACCGCGCTCGCTTCCATCCCAGGCCAACGCCGTTCGCGCGAAGCGTTCGCGCAGCTGCGGCACGCTGGCGGTCAGCGCGCCCGCGCCGAGGACAGCAACCAGCGCCAGCAGCACCAACCGTTTCCAGCCGAACTGGCGCACGCCGCTGTAGGCAAGCACCAGCGCGAAGGTGATCCACGATGCGCGCGAGCCGGCCAGCAGCAGCACGCAACCCAGCGCCGCTGCGGCCAGTACCCAACCCGGATTGCCAAAGCGACGCGCCAGCGGCAACAACAGGAACGGTGAGAGACTGGCCAGGACCTGGCCGAACTTCAGGTTGCACGGCCCGAGTGCCCCACTGAGGCGATCGACCACGGCCGCCTCAGTGGCCGGGCACAACGCGTGACCACTCACCGCAAGCTTCAGCTGCTCAAGCGACCAGAACCACGGGCTGGTTCCGGCCACCGCCTGCACCAGCGCATCCAGGGTCCATGCGCCGGTGATCAGCGCCAGGCCACCGAAGGTCAACCGCCTCCGTTCGGGCGTGGCCACCGCGATCGCCACCAGCCACATGAAGGGCAGGTAGCGCAGGCCGGCGGCCGCCTTCGTCCACGACGCTGTCGGATCGATCGCATCAAACGCCGAGAACGCCTGCGGCAGCCAATAGCCGAGGAACAGGATCGAGGTCAGCGCCCAAGCTGCCGTGCTCAACAGATGCGGACGACGCTGCAGTCGACGCATGACCATGCGCGCGGCGGCGTAGACCGCGCCAAGACCGAGAATGGTTTCGGCGATGCCCGGCAACGGCCACATCGCCACGTACGCCAGCACCCACCAGGGCGCCCAGCGTCCGGCGCGGTCGTCGCGCACGGTGACGTCGGGGTCAGCCGGCGAGGTCGGCATAGAGGCGGAGGGTATCGCGCTGCATGGCCTGCAGGGTAAACGGGATGCGGGTCGGCAAGGACGGCGGCTGCGCCAGCAGGGCCAGCGCACGTTCACCCAGTGCGCGTGCATCGCCCAGCGGCACCGCACCAGCGGGTTGCAGCTGCCGCAGCAGTTCGCCGACGCCACCATGATCCCAGCCCAGCACCGGGCGGCCCACCGACAGCGCCTCGACCACGGTACGGCCGAATGCTTCGGGCTTGTCCGACAGCTGCAGCACCAGATCGCTGGCCGCATAGGCCTGGGCGATGCGCGCGGTCGGTGTGCTGATCTGCACGGCATCCATCACGCCCAAAGCAGCGGCCTGCCGGCGAAGGTCGGCCACATAGGCTTCGCGGCCCGGTTCATCGGTACCCAGCATCCACAGCTGTGCCGGTACACCGGCGGCGCGTACATCCGCCAGCAACTGCAGCGCATGAGCATGTCCCTTCAGCCGGGTGCCCCGCCCCGGCAGCAGCAGCAGCGGGCCCTCAACCTGCGCCAGCCACGGGTAATCGGCTGCCAGCGCCAGTCGTGGCCGGCGGTCGGCGCGGGCCACGCGCGGAAACTGTGCGACATCGACGCCGCGCGGAATCACCTGCAGCTTCGCTTCGGGAACTGTCGGATAGTGCCGCTGCACGTAGTCGCGCACGCTGTTGGACACGCAGATCACGCGTTCACCGCTGGTCATCACCGCGCTGTAGCGACTGGGCGAATTCAATCCATGCACGGTGGTCACCCAGTGCGGGCGCTGTGCGGCGGGCATGGCACGGATCGCGTACAGGCCCAGCCAGGCCGGTAGCCGCGAACGGGCATGCACGATGTCCGCGCCAACTTCAGCGAACAGGCGGCGCAGGGTCGGCAGGTGGCGCAGGGTCAGCAGCGATTTGCGGCCGATGTCGAGGGTGAGGTGCTCGGCACCGCTATCGAGCAACGGCTGCACCAGGCGGCCACCGGCGGAGACCACCAGCGCACGATGGCCGGCAGCGACCAGGGCCGCAGCGATTTCCAGGGTCGAGCGCTCGACACCGCCGGAGTGCAGCGCCGGCAGCAACTGCACCACGGTCAATCGGCGCATCGAAGGGGCGGCCGCTTAGTCGGCCAGCACGAACACGGAACCGCAGTACGGGCACTGCGCTTCGCCATTGGGCTCGTCTTCGATCGGCAGGTACACGCGCGGATGCGAGTTCCACAGCGCCATTTCCGGGGTCGGGCAGCTCAGCGGCAGATCGCTGCGGTGCACGGTGTAGCGCTTCTCGGCGTTGGCGGGCGCAGTGGCGGTATGGCTCATGGCGGATGTCGATGAACGGGTTGCGAGGCCTGTGATTCTAGCATCTGGGCCGCCCCGACATTGCGCCGCAACGGGTCTTTACGCGTACCGGGCCGATTCCCTGCGACCTTGCATGCCACCTCGGGATGGGGTGCCGGTGGAAATTCCCGACCGAACCAGCAGGATCACGCCGGGAAACCGCCAACAACGATATTTCCCGCATTTGGATCGAACTAAATGGCACTTGTCAGGTTGCCACGGCTGTTGCAGGATCGGGCCAGGTCGTGAACCGGCCTGCCCCAATCCGACCCGATCGCATGGCCCGCCCCCCACCGGACCGGCATCGCTTCTTCCACTGCCATCCCGGCGGGCGGAGCGATGCTGTCCGTGGTGTCCGCCGATGCGGGTTCTGCCCGCCGCCTGCCCTTCCGGGAGACCCTTGCATGACCCTGTCCGATCCACGCCGCGCCCTGCTTCCGCTCGCCCTGGCCCTGGCCTGTGCGACTACCGCGATGCCGGTGCTGGCACAGGGACTGCAGACCTCGTTCGAGCCCGGCGAACCTGCCCCGTCGCAGGCCGCGGGTGCACTGCAGGTCACGATCGGCAACGGCCCTGCGGCGCCTTACGCCGCCAAGCGCAATGCGGGCTACAGCGGCCTGCATGCACTGCGCTACAGCAGCGAAGGCGGCAGGGCGCGGCGCGAGCTGTTCAAGGTGGACATGGCCATCGAGGCCGATACCACCCTGTCGTGGCTGGTGCTGCCGGAGATCGTCGGCAAGGACACCGTGGCCTCGACCTATGTGTCACTGGACCTGCTGCTGGACGATGGCAGCCGGGTTTCGGCCGGCGCTGCGCGTGACCAGCATGGGGTGGCTCTCGGCGCACGCGCGCAGGGCGCGTCAAAGACGCTGTATCCGCAGCAGTGGGCGCGCAAGGCGGTGCGGCTGGGCGACGTGCCCGCGCTGAAGGGTCGCCGCGTGGTGGCGATCGAACTGGACGTGGCCAGTGCCGACGGTGCACCGGTCACCGGCTGGATCGATGACGTTCGCCTGGACACAGTGCCACGTCAGCAGCCAGCGCGTGTCTCCGACTGGGTGCTGACCACCCGTGGCACCCAGGCCAACGGCACCTTCTCGCGCGGCAACAATTTCCCGGCCACCGCGGTGCCGCACGGCTTCAACTTCTGGACCCCGGTGACCGATGCCGGCGCACTGAACTGGCTGTACCGCTGGAACGAACAGAACGACGCACGGAACCGTCCGCAGCTGCAGGCACTTGCGCTGAGCCATCAGCCCAGCCCGTGGATGGGCGACCGCCAGACCTTCCAGGTGATGCCCTCGGCCAGCCGTGGTGTGCCGGAGGCTGATCGCCGCAAGCGTGCCTTGTCGTTCGACCGCAGCCACGAGAGCGCCCGCCCTTACCGCTACGATGTGCGCTTCGACAACGGCGTCGCAGCATCAATCGCGCCGACCGATCATGCGGCGCTGTTCCGCTTCGACTTCCCCGAGGGCGGAGACGCCAACCTGCTGTTCGACAATGTCGATGCACGCGGTGGCCTGACTCTGGACGCCGCCACGCAGACGCTGTCCGGCTATACCGACACGCGCAGTGGCCTGTCCAACGGCGCCAGCCGCATGTACGTGGTGGCCCGCTTCGACAAGCCATGGCGCAGCAGTGGGCGCCTCGACACCGGCCGCCCGACCGGTTACATCAAGTTCGACGCGGGCAGCGACCGGCGGGTGACCATGCGCATCGCCACCTCGCTGATCTCGGTGGAGCAGGCGCGGCACAACCTGGCACTGGAAATCGACGCGGCCGACACGCTGGAAAGCGTGTCCGGCCGTGCGCAGGATGCATGGGACGCACGCCTGGCCCGCTTCGACATCGGCGATGCCAGCGACGACCAGAAGACCACACTGTATTCCAGCCTGTACCGGCTGTTCCTGTACCCGAATTCCGGCCATGAGAACGTGGGCAGCGCCGCCGCACCGGAGTGGCGCTACGCCAACCAGGCCAGCGCCAGCGATGACAACACCGAGGGCAGCGCGACCCGCAGCTACGCCGCCGTGCGCGACGGCAAGGTATTCGTCAACAACGGCTTCTGGGACACCTTCCGCACCACCTGGCCGGCCTATGCGCTGTTCACGCCCGACGATGCCGGCCAGCTGGTGCAGGGCTTCATCGAGCAGTACCGCGCCGGCGGCTGGATCGCACGCTGGTCGTCGCCGGGTTACGCCGACCTGATGGTCGGTACCAGCTCGGACGTGGCATTTGCAGATGCGTGGCTGAAAGGCGTCGGCGGCTTCGATCCGGCAGAGGCCTACGCGGCCGCGCTGAAGAACGCGACCGTGGTCCCGCCTGACCGCCATGTCGGCCGCAAGGGCATGGACCGCTCGACCTTCCGTGGCTATGCCAGCGCCGACGTGCACGAAGGCATGTCGTGGACGATGGAAGGCGCGCTCAATGACTTCGGCATCGCCAACATGGCCGACGCCCTGGCCAAGCGCGCGGCCACGCCGGCGGCACGCGAGCGCTACAGCACCGAGGCCGACTACTTCCGCCACCGCGCGCCCAGCTACGCGACGATGTTCGACCCGGACGCAGGCTTCTTCCAGGGCCGCAAGGCCGATGGCCGCTGGCGCGTGGACGCCAAGGCCTACGACCCACGCGTGTGGGGCCACGACTACACCGAATCCAATGGCTGGACGTTCGCATTCACCGCCGCCCACGATGGCGAGGGCCTGGCGGCGCTGTACGGTGGCCGCGAAAAGCTGGCGGCGAAGCTGGATACCTTCTTCGCCACACCGGAAACTGCGGACCCGGCACTGGCCGGTTCCTACGGCGGCACCATCCACGAGATGACCGAAGCGCGCGACGTGCGCATGGGCATGTACGCGCACAGCAACCAGCCGGCACACCACATCCCGTGGATGTACCTGTACGCCGGGCAGCCGTGGAAGACCCAGCAGCATGTGCGCGAGATCCTGTCGCGGCTGTACGTCGGCAGCGAGATCGGCCAGGGCTACCCGGGCGATGAGGACAATGGCGAGACCTCGGCATGGTACGTACTGGCCTCGTTGGGCCTGTACCCGCTGCGCATGGGCGCCCCGGAATACGTGATCGGCTCGCCGGCATTCGAGCATGCACGGGTGGAGCTGCAGGGTGGCGCGGTGCTGACCGTGAACGCGGCCAACAACTCGCGCGAGAACGTCTACGTGCAGTCGCTGAAGATCAACGGTACGCCGTGGACGAAGACCTGGGTGCCGCACGACCTGATCGCCAAGGGCGCGACCCTCGACTTCGTGATGGGCCCCCGTCCCTCGCGCTGGGGCAGTGGCGTGGATGATGTGCCGCGCTCGTTGACCGCCCGTGGCCAACGACCTCAGCTGCTGCACGACCTGCTCGGCAGCGGCGCCAAGGCGACGCTGGCCGATGGCCGTGCCCTGCCCGCGCTGCTCGATGACGATGCCGGCACGACGGTGGGCCTGGGCGGCGGTGCAACCATCGCGCTGACCGGCCTGGCCGAGGGCACTCCGACGATGTACACGCTGACCAGCGGCGACGGCCGCATCCAGGGCGGTGAGTGGACGCTGGAAGCGCGCAACGGCAGCGGCAGCTGGGCCGTGCTCGACCAGCGCATCGGCGAAGACTTCGAATCCGCCCGCCAGACCCGTCCGTTCCGCATCGCCAAACCCGGTCGTTACAGCGAGTACCGCCTGCGCCTGGCGGCACCGGCACGGTTGCCGCTGGCGGAGATCGAACTGCTGGCGGCCGGCACCGTACAATGAGCGGCATGCGCTTCCGTCTTCTGCCCTTGGCCCTTGTTGCCCTGTCCTTCTCCAGCTTCGGCCAGACCCAGGCGTTCGATACGCAGCTGACCCGCGACGGCGTGACACTGAACTACCAGGACGCGCGTGGCGCGCTGGCCGCGCCGCAGCGCAAGCGGGTGATCGATACGTTCTTCTTCGCCTATCTGCGCGAACGTGCGGACTTCCATCCCGCCGCGCCGTCGAGGGTGCGCATCGTGATCGATCCGGCCTACACCGGCATCGCCTTCGTCGGCGACAAGGACCAGGCAGCGACGATCACCATCAACCCGGGGTGGCTGGCGCAGCACCCGAACGACATCGACCTGGTCACCCATGAGGCGATGCACATCGTGCAGGGCTATCCGGGCTACGGCGACGCGCGGGTGCCGGGCTGGCTGGTGGAAGGCATCGCCGACTACGCACGCGACCGCTACGGCATGGACAATGCCGCCGCGGGCTGGGCACTGCCGGGCAAGGTCGAGAAGGGGCAGAACTTCGACAGTGGCTACCGGGTGACCGGTGCGTTCCTGAAGTGGGCCGACGCCGAACACCCGGGACTGGTGCTGGCACTGGACAAGGCCCTGCGCGACGGCCGCTATGCACCGGCGCTGTGGCAGAAGCACACCGGCAAGGCACTGCCGGCGCTGTGGGCACAGTACGCCAAGCCGCGTTCGGATGCACCGCCGCCGGCCCCTGCACGCCGCGGCAAGCGGCACTGAGCCCCCACGCACTGTACGTTCACCGGGCATTGCCCGGCGCTACCGCATCGCGGCCTCAGCGCGACTGCACGAAGCCGGCGTACAGCGCGAACAACTGCTGGAAGTACCGCCGCGTCACTCGATTGCGCATGACACCCTCGCCCATGGAAAGTTGGTCGGGCCCAGGGTGGGAAGGCCGGTCCGGTCCCTTCCCACGGCCGGGCCGCGTGGGCGTATTGGGCCGCAATGGCGTTGCAGGGAAATGACCGGGTTGCGTAGCGCGTGTGGCAGGTTCGGCGGCTGTTGCGGCAAATGAAAACACCGGGCAATGCCCGGTGTTTTCATATGCGAAGACGTCCAACCGCGCCAGCGCCATCATTCTTCCGACCAGGAGCCCCTTCTTGTTGAAGGGGCGCGCCGAAGGCGGGGGTAGAGGAAGAATGCGTGGGCAGCGGAAGTGGGAAAGAAGGCCTATGCCTTCTTTTCCGCTTCCAGCTGCTTGCGGATCTGCGCATCAACCGCGGCGATCGCGGTCATGTTCAGGATCCGGCGCGAGGTCGCGCTGGTGGTCAGGATGTGCACCGGCTTGTTCACGCCCATCAGGATCGGGCCGATCGCCACGCCGTCGGTGAACACGCGCACCAGGTTGTAGGCGATGTTGGCCGCTTCCAGGTTCGGCAGCACGAACAGGTTGGCGCGGCCCTGCAGGGTCGAGCCCGGCAGCAGCTTCTGGCGCAGCGCTTCGTCCCACGCGGTGTCGCCCTGCATTTCACCGTCCACGTTCAGACGCGGGTTGCGCTTGAGCAGCAGCTCACGCACCTGGCGCATCTTCAGCGCGTCCTTCGAATCATGGCTGCCGAAGTTGGAGTGCGACAGCAGCGCCACCTTCGGCTCGATGCCGAACAGCTTCATGCGGTAGGCCGCCTGCAGGGTCGCTTCGCACAGCTGCTCGGCGGTCGGGTCTTCCTGCACGTGGGTGTCCACGAAGAAGAACACGCCCTGCTGGTTGATCACGCCGGTCATCGCCGAGGTCGAGGTGACCTTCGGCTCCAGCGGCAGCACGCTGCGCACGTAACCCAGCTTCTTGTGGAAGCGGCCGACGATGCCGGTCAGCATCGCATCGGCTTCGCCACGGGCCACCATCACCGCCGCGATCAGGGTCGGGCGCGAACGCATCAGGTTCTTCGCCGCGGCCACGGTCACGCCACGGCGGCCGGTCAGGCCGTGGTAGTACTGCCAGTATTCGTTGAAGCGCGGGTCGTCGTTGATGTTGGTGACTTCAACGTTCTCGCCGATCTTCAGGCGCAGGCCGAGGCGCTCGATGCGCGATTCGATCACTTCCGGGCGGCCGATCAGGATCGGGTGCGCCAGGCCGTCGTCGACCACGTTCTGCACCGCCTGCAGCACCACTTCCTCTTCGCCTTCAGCGTACACCACGCGCTGCTTGTCGCTGCGCGCGCGGTCGTAGACCGGCTTCATCATCAGGCTGGTGCGGTAGACGAACTGGGCCAGCTTGTCGCGGTAGGCGCCCATGTCGTCGATCGGGCGCGAGGCCACGCCCGAGTCCATCGCGGCCTGGGCCACGGCGGCCGACAGCTCCACCAGCAGGCGGCGGTCGAACGGGCGCGGGATCAGGTACTCACGGCCGAAGCTCGGCGTCTCGCCACCATAGGCCGAGCCCATGTCGGTGGCCGCACGACGGGCCAGCGCGGCGATGGCGCGCACGCAGGCGATCTTCATTTCCTCGTTGATCGCGGTCGCGCCCACGTCCAGCGCACCGCGGAACAGGTACGGGAAGCACAGCACGTTGTTGACCTGGTTCGGGTAGTCCGAACGGCCGGTACCGATGATCGCGTCCGGACGCGCGGCGCGCGCCACCTCCGGCATGATTTCCGGGGTCGGGTTGGCCAGCGCGAAGATCACCGGATCCGGCGCCATGGTCTTGACCATGTCGGCGGTCAGGATGCCCGGTGCCGACAGGCCCAGGAAGATGTCCGCGCCGTCGACGATCTCGGCCAGGGTGCGCTTGTCGGTGTCGCGCGCATAGCGCTGCTTTTCCGGGTCCAGGTCGGTACGGCCGGTATGGATCACGCCCTCGCGGTCGAAGGCCAGGATGTTTTCCGGCTTCAGGCCCAGCTGCACCAGCATGTTCACGCAGGAAATGCCGGCTGCGCCCATGCCCGTGGTCGCCAGCTTCACTTCCTCGATCTTCTTGCCGGTGATCGCCATGGCGTTGAGCACGGCCGCCCCGACGATGATCGCCGTGCCGTGCTGGTCGTCATGGAACACCGGAATCTTCATGCGCTCGCGGAGCTTGCGCTCGACCACGAAGCATTCCGGCGCCTTGATGTCTTCCAGGTTGATGCCACCGAAGGTCGGCTCCAGCGAGGCGATGATGTCGACCAGCTTGTCCGGGTCGGTTTCATCCACTTCGATGTCGAACACATCAATGCCGGCGAACTTCTGGAACAGCACGCCCTTGCCTTCCATCACCGGCTTGCCGGCCAGCGCGCCGATGTTGCCCAGGCCCAGCACCGCGGTGCCGTTGGAGATCACCGCCACCAGGTTGCCGCGGGCGGTCAGCTCGCTGGCCTGCTGCGGGTCGGCCTTGATCGCTTCACAGGCGTATGCCACGCCCGGCGAATACGCCAGCGACAGGTCGCGCTGGGTCAGCATGGGCTTGGTAGCGGAAACCTTGATCTTTCCCGGCGGGGACATCCGGTGGTAATCGAGGGCGGCCTGTTTGAAATCTTCGTTGGACATCGATGTGGGTTACATGAATGGGCAGAAGGGACAGGGGATGATACCCCCGTTGGAGCGTCTGGACCTGTCGCTATCCTGTCGCAGGCATGCTGCGACCGCACAATTCCGTGCCGTATGCGACGGTACCGGGATACCAGCTTCGGCGTCTGCCATGACAGCCATGGGACGCCCTGAAACGCCGCGGGGCCGTACCACTGTCGTGATCGGCCCCGCGGTACCACACACCTGGATCAGCCCCTGGCCGGCAGCGCCTCGGGCACGGCATCGATCAGCGGCGGCAGTTCGCTTTCGCGGCCATCCAGCGCCAGCTGCAGGCGGTTGCGGTCCAGCGCACCCTCCCAGCGCGAGACCACTACCGTGGCCACGGCATTGCCGATGAAGTTGGTCAGCGAGCGGCATTCGCTCATGAAGCGGTCCACGCCCAGGATCAGCGCCATGCCGGCCACCGGCACTTCCGGCACCACCGCCAGGGTCGCGGCCAGGGTGATGAAGCCGGCGCCGGTAACGCCAGCGGCACCCTTGGAGCTGAGCATGGCGACCAGCAGCAGGGCGATCTGGTGGCCCAGGGTCAGTTCGGTGTTGGTGGCCTGGGCGATGAACAGCGCGGCCAGGGTCATGTAGATGTTGGTGCCGTCCAGGTTGAACGAATAGCCGGTCGGGACCACCAGGCCCACCACCGACTTGCTGCAACCGGCGCGTTCCATCTTCTCCATCAGCGACGGCAGCGCCGACTCCGACGAAGAGGTGCCCAGCACCAGCAGCAGTTCGGCCTTCAGGTAACGCGCCAGCTTGAACACCGAGAAGCCACACAGGCGGCAGACCAGGCCCAGGATCACCGCCACGAACAGGAACGCGGTGAGGTAGAACGAGCCCACCAGCCAGGCCAGGTTGATCAGCGAGCCGACGCCGTACTTGCCGATGGTGAAGGCGATCGCGCCGAAGGCACCGATCGGGGCAGCCTTCATCAGGATGTGCACCAGCTTGAACACCGGGGCGACCAGCGCCTCCAGGAAGTTCACGATCGGCTTGCCCTTCTCGCCCACCGATGCCAGCGCGATGCCGAACAGCACGGCCACGAACAGTACCTGCAGGATGTTGCCATCGACGAACGCGCTGAGCAGCGTCTTCGGGATGATGTCCATCAGGAAGCCGACCAGGGTCAGGTCATGCGACTTCTCGACGTAGCTGTGCACCGCGGTCTGGTCCAGCTCGGCCGGGTTGATGTTCATGCCGGCGCCGGGCTGCACCACGTGCGCCACGATCATGCCGACGATCAGTGCCAGCGTGGAGAAGAACAGGAAGTACGCCATCGCCTTGGCGAACACGCGGCCCACCGTGCGCAGGTGGGTCATGCCGGCGATGCCGGTGACGATGGTCAGGAAGATCACCGGCGCGATGATCATCTTCACCAGGTTGATGAAGGCATCGCCGAGCGGCTTCATCTTCTCGCCGATCAACGGTTCGTAGTGGCCGAGGATGGCGCCCAGGACGATCGCCACGATCACCTGGAAGTACAGCTGGCGATAGATCGGCAACGGCTTTGCAGGCACCGGTGCTGCGGTCGGGATGTGCATGGCGGACTCCGGAAGGGGCGTTTTCAGGCACGTACGGCCCCGGGACTGCACGGGAACCGTTACCGTGGAAACTGATCGCAGGCCCTGTGCTGCACGCGCAGGGGGTGCGACCAATGGACGCCTTTGTACGCGCCGGGCACGCTGGCGCAGATAACCTATTGGTACTAGCCCCCCGGTTCAGGTGGCCGCGATGCCTACACTGGCGCCGCACCGCCCGATCACGGGGAGGCCGGTGGCCCGGGCTGAACAGCTGGGCGCGTCATTGCGAAAGTTTCGGCCCCCGCGGCCGTTGTTGTCCTGTCCACACGCAATCTGAGAGAGCCGCACCCAACATGCGCCCGATTCCCACCTTGCTGGCCCTGTCGCTGGCCGCCCTTCCCGCCTTCGCCTCGGCTGCCGATTTCGACAACTGGCCGACCAAGTACACCTTCGGCGACGGCACCGAGCTGGCCGCCACCGCCAACATCGCCTACGACTACAACGATTTTTCCTCGGGCAGCGGTCTTGAGGACGACGACGCCGTGCGCCGCAAGGAATTCGGTGCGACGCTGAAGAAGAAGGGCGTCTATGACGCGATGGTCTACTACGACTTCCAGTCCGACACCTGGCTGGACGTGTTCGTGCGCTTCGAAAGCAAGGCCTTCTTCGGCCGCGACATCGGCCGCTTCCGCTTCGGCTACATGAAGACCCCGGTTGGCCTGGACGCGAACACGTCTTCGCGCGCCGGCAGCTTCCTGGAAACCGCACTGCCCGTGCAGGCCTTCTACGCCGGCCGCCGCACGGGTGTGGAATGGGTGCTGGAGCGCCCGCAGTACCTGCTGCAGGCCGGCGCCTATGGCGGCAAGGACCTGCAGGGTGACAATCCCGGCACCACCCAGGCCGTGCGTGCGGTGTGGACCCCGGTGAAGGCGCCGGGTGATGTAATCCACCTGGGCCTGGCCTACTCGCAGGAAAATCCGCGTGGCTACAGCGATGGCCGCGACGTGCACCACGAGGCCAGCGCACGCCTGCGCGCACGCCCGGAAGCCGGCCTGACCGACATCCGCTATGTCGATTCCGGCGCGCTGGTCACCGCCGACCAGATCCGCCGCACCGGCCTGGAAGGCATCTGGATCCGCGGCCCGTTCTCGCTGCAGGCCGAAGCCCTGCGCGCAACGGTCACCCGCCATGACGGCAAGCCCGACTACACCGGCAGCGGCCAGTACGCGATGGCCAGCTGGGTGTTGACCGGCGAATCGCGCCCGTACAACGCCGGTGCCGTGGCCAATATCAAGCCGGCGCACGACTATGGCGCGGTGGAACTGGTGGCCCGTTACAGCCGCATGGACCTCGACGATGGCAGCATCCTCGGCGGACGCCAGCACGACCTGACCCTGGGCGCGAACTGGTACCTGACCAGCCACTTCAAGTTCCAGGCCAACTACGTCAAGGTCGACGCCAGCCGTCGTGGCGTGCACAGCACGCCGGAGATCTTCGAACTGCGCGCGCAGATGCACTTCTGACCCCTTCCACGTCAGATCCCGGCGGGCGTGCACGCCACGCCCGCCGGCCCTGCGTAGACTGCCGCCATGTACTGGCTCAGCCGCCACCGGATGCTGTTGCTGACCATCCTGGTGATGGTCGGTGGCACCGTGCTGTGTGCGGTCGCCGCCGGCCACTACGCCTGGCGGCGTGCTCTGGGCGAGGAAAGCAGCCAGGTACAACGCCAGCTGCAGTTGTATGGACAGGGCCTGCAGCAGCGCATCGACCGCTTCGGCACGTTGCCGCAGGTACTGGCCCTGGATCCGGATCTTCTGCACGCCCTGCGTGTGCCGCCCTCGCCTGCCGAACGACAGCGGCTGAACCTCAAGCTGCAACGCGCCAATGAGGTCACCCGCGCCTCGACCCTGACCCTGGTGGGCCACGACGGCGTGGCAGTGGCAGCCAGCAACTGGGACCAGCCGACCACCAATGTCGGCGAGAACTACAGCTACCGCCCCTACTACCGCCAGGCACTGGCGCAGGGCCGCGGCCGCTTCTACGGCATCGGCATGACCACCGGCGTGCCCGGCTACTACCTGTCGCAGGCCATCGAGGAAGACGGCAAGCGGCTGGGCGTGGTGGTGATCAAGGTCGA
Source organism: Stenotrophomonas sp. GD03877 (assembly GCF_029840555.1). Classification (NCBI taxonomy): domain Bacteria; kingdom Pseudomonadati; phylum Pseudomonadota; class Gammaproteobacteria; order Lysobacterales; family Lysobacteraceae; genus Stenotrophomonas; species Stenotrophomonas sp. GD03877. The sequence goes on from NZ_JAOCCT010000017.1 coordinate 40,027, forward strand.
GCTGTCCGCCCTGGAACAGGAATGGTTGAGCAGCCCCGACGTGGTGCTGGCCAGTGACGACCACGACGTGGTCTTCCTGGCCAACCGAGACAACTGGCGCTACCGCCTGCTGCGCCCATTGGGCGCCGACGAACGCCGCGAGATGCTCGATGCCCGCCAGTACGCCGACCGCGCGCTGCAGCCATTGCGTGCACGTACCGAGGACGTGCTGGCCGACGGCGGCCGCATGGTGCGACTGCTGGATCCGGCACTGCCGCAGCCGATGCTGTGGCAGAGCCTGGCGCTGCCTGCCGAAGGCTGGAACCTGCACCTGCTGCACGATGCCAGTGCAGCCACATCTGCCGGGCGCGCGGCCGCACTCACCGGCGGTGCCGCATGGCTGGCGCTGGGCTTCCTTGTGCTGTTCGTGCAGCAGCGCCGGCGCCTGGCCAAGCACCGCCTGCGCAGCCGCCGCGAACTGGAAACCCTGCTCAAGCAGCATGCCCAAGAACTGCGCACCGCACAGGATGGCCTGCTGCAGGCCGCAACCGACGCTGACAGCGGCCTCAGCCGCAGCCTGGCGCACCTGCCGCAGGGCGTGGTGGTGATCGACCGCGAGCTGCGGCTGGTGGCATGGAATGCGCGCTATCTGGAACTGTTCCGGTTCCCGGCAGACCTGGTTCGCGTCGGCCGGCCGATCGAGGAACTGTTCCGTTTCAATGCACGCCGTGGCCTGCTCGGTCCCGGCCCGGTGGACGAGGCCATCGAGCGTCGCCTGAACCACCTTCGCAGCGGCCGCCCGCACATGCGCGAGAGCGAAAAGGACGACGGCACGGTACTGGAGATCCGTGGCAATCCCCTGCCTGATGGCGGCTTCGTCACCAGCTACGCCGACATCACCAGCTACAAGAACGCGGCGCGCGAACTGCGTTCGCTGGCCGATGCGCTGGAGCACCGTATCGCCGAGCGCACCCATGATCTGGATGAGGCGCGCCGCGAGGCCGAGCAGGCCAACCGCTACAAGACCCGTTTCGTCGCCTCGGCCGTGCACGACCTGCTGCAGCCCCTCAATGCAGCGCGCATGTTCGTTTCGGTGCTGCGCGGCAAGCTGAGTGATCCGGCGCAGCAGCAGACCAGCGACCACATCGACGCTGCGCTGGCCGCGCAGGACGCGATCCTCAACAGCCTGCTGGATATCGCGCGGCTGGAATCGGGCAGCCTGCCGACCCGTGTGCAGGCGTTCCGGCTCGGGCCGCTGCTGCAGACGCTGGCGCGCGAGTTCGGCATCGCCGCACAGTCACGCGGGCTGGCGGTCGACTGGGTCGATACCGCTGCGGTGGTGGTCAGCGATGAAGCACTGCTGCGCCGCATCCTGCAGAACTTCCTGTCCAACGCGCTGCGCTACAGCGAACGCGGCCGCGTGCTGCTTGGTTGCCGCCGCCGCGAAGGCCTGCTGTGGATCGAAGTGCACGACCAGGGCCCCGGTATTCCGGATGCATTGCAGGGCGAGATCTTCGAGGAATTCCGCCGCCTGCACGACGGCCAGCAGCGCGGCGCCGGCCTTGGCCTGGCGATCGTCGACCGCATCGGCCGCCTGCTTGGCCATCCGATCCGCCTGGGCTCGCAGCTGGGCCAGGGCAGCGTGTTCGCAGTGGGCGTACCGTTCGGCGACGCCAGTGCGATTCCTGCTACGGCGCCTGCGCCGGTGCTGGTGCAGGAACCGGCCGCGGACAATCCGCTGCGCGGGCGCCGGGTGTGGGTGATCGATGATGATCCGCACGTCTGCGCCGCCAGCCGCGCGCTGCTGGAACGCTGGGGCTGCGAGGTGATGCTGGCCGATGGCCCGCAGGCCGCGTTGCAGCTGGCGGCAACAGGCGCGGTACCGGAGCTGGTGCTGCTGGATGTGCGCATGGGCGATCACCACGGGCCGGTGCTGTACGAGACATTGGCCGAACTCTGGCAGGTCCGTCCGCCGGTGGTGCTGGTCACCGCCGAGCGCGATGCAGGGTTGCGCGAGATGGCTGCCGAGCGTGGCTGGGGAATGATGGCCAAGCCGGTGAAGCCGCCGGCGCTGCGGGCGCTGATGAGTCAGTTGCTGATCCGGCATCGCGGGTAGTTTCCAGCCAACGGCGCAGCCCCTCGTGGGTGGTGTCTGGTTGGTCGTGGAAAGCAAAAGCCGTGGGTGGGCCGGTCGGGCTGGGTGCGCGGGGGACGCCGTGAATCCGTCCCTGGAGGCTTGGCAGCCGCATCCATGCGGCTGACACCCCCGCGCACCCAACCCGACCGGCCTCCGACAGATTTCGGTGGCCTGCACCCACGAAGAAGAAAATAAGATCAAAAGCGGGTCGCGCGCTGCGCTTGCTCGTGTAGAGCCGAGCCCATGCTCGGCTTCACGGACCGTCCAGAAAGCAGCCGAGCGTGGGCTCGGCTCTACAAAAAGCAGCCTGTCAGGCTGCCTTTGCTTTTGATCTTCTTTTCTCTTCCGCGGGTGGACGCGCACGGAACCTGTCCGTGGCCGGGCAGGTGGGCTGCGCAGGGGCGTGAGCCGCATGGGCCCGAGGCATGCCTCGGGCGAGTTGGGCAGGACGCCCAACCCGGGTCTTGCCGTGTGCGCAGGAAAGCGCACACGAGCAAGCGGCGACCGAGCTTACATGGACGTACTTGCAGCGGCCCCTGCGCAGTCCACCTGCCCGGCCTCAACCATGAACTGCTCTACGTGTCCACCCACGAGGGGCTGCGCCGTTGGCTGGAAACTACAACCCGATGCCGGCGTCGCCCTCGGGCTCCAGCGCCTTCACCAGCACCGCTGCCTGCGTTCGGCTATGGCACTCGAGTTTTTTCAGGATGGCGGTGACATGCACCTTCACCGTGTTCTCAGCCAACCCCAGCGTATAGGCGATCTGCTTGTTGAGCAGGCCATCGGCCAGGCACAGCAGCACGCGGAACTGCTGCGGGGTCAGCTGCGCCAGGCGGCTGGCCAGCAGCGCGTCGGCCTCCGAACGCTCGGCGGCCATCGCCGGAAACCACAGGCCGCCATCCAGCACTGCCTGCACGGCCTCGCCGATGGTCTCGGCCGGGGCCGACTTCGGGATGAAACCGGCGGCACCGAACTGCTGGGCGCGGCGGATCACACGGGGGTGGTCGTTGGACGAGAGGATCACCACCGGGATGTCCGGATGCGAGCCGCGCACGTGCAGCAGCGCGGAGAAACCGTGTGCGCCTGGCATGGTCAGGTCGAGCAGCACCAGGTCCACATCCGGGTGTGCGTCGAGTGCTTCGGCCAATGCCTCGGCGCTGGCGACCTCGCGCACCTGCGCCAGCGGCAGGCTCTGCCGCAATGACTGCACTACCGCCGAACGCAGCAGCGGGTGGTCATCGGCGATCAGGATGGTGTATTCGCTCATGCGGCCATTGTACGGGCAGGCCGGAGCCTCAGCGCCCTGCCGGTTCCACACTGCTGCGCCAGGCATCGAGGAACTGGCGGCGCTTGAGCGCGTCCAGATACACCAGCAGGCCCGGACCCAGCTGGATCGGGCGGCGGCTGCGGCCCGGCGCATCATCGCCGCGCGCGTTGCCGGTCACGATCGGCATCAGCCGTGCCTCGCGCGACAGCACCTGCTGGCCGCGTGGCGACAGCAGGTAGTCGAGGAAGCGCCGGGCTTCTTCCGGGTGTGGGCCGGTACGCGGGATCACTGCGGTACGCAGCACCACCAGCGTGTAGTCCTCGGGCTCCACAATGCCCAGCGGGGCACCCGCGTCGATGCGCGCCTGCGCGTAGGAGCCGAGCACGTTGTAGACCAGCGATAGCTGTCCGCTGGCCACCTTGTCCAGCAGCACGCCAGTGCGCTCCTCGCGCACCACGTCGTTGTCACCCAGCGCGCCCAGCAACGCACCGGCGATGCTGCCACGCTGCGCATCCTGGGTAGACAGCAGGTAGCCGACGCTGCTGCGCTCGATGTCATAGGTGCCGACCCTGCCGCGCAACGGTGCTCCCTCGGCACGTAGCCGGTCGAGCAGCTGGCGGCGCGTGTGCGGCACCTTTGCCGAAGGCATCGCGCGGGTGTTGTAGACCATCACCACCGGCTCGTAGCTGATGCCGAACGCCTCGTTGCGCCACTGTGCCCAGGCCGGCAGAGCAGCGGTCTGCGCCGAACGGTGTGGAAGCGCGTGGCCATCGTTGACCAGCTTGGTCTGCAGATCCATGCCGCTGGAGATCAGCAGGTCCGGCGATGCCGGCCCGGCGCGGTCATGCAGGTAACGCGCGTACAGGTCCTGGGTGATGATGTCCTCGTACACCACCTCGGTGCCGGGATGCAGGCGCTGGTAATCGGCGATCACCACCGCGAACACTTCGATGTCGGTGGTGCCGTGAATGCGCAGCTGCGCAGTGGCCTTTGCCTGGGCCGGGAAACGGCGTACGTCGCCGGGCGCGGCCAGCACCGGCAGGGCCAGCAGCAAGGCAACGGCAGCAGCGAACAGGCGGATCATGGACTGCTCCGGGGCAGGCGGATGGTAGCGATCAGCCCGCCCTGCGGGCGGTTGCTGAGGTCGATGCGGCCGCCATGGCTGTCGACCACGCGCTTGACGATGGCCAGGCCCAGCCCGGCGCCGCCGGACGGCGCGCCTTCGCCACGGGCGAAGCGCTCGAACACGCGTTCGGCATCAGCGGGCGCGATGCCTGCGCCATGGTCGGCGATGGTCAGCACCGCCTGACCGCCTTCCACGGTCAGCGCGATCTGCAACGGGCCCTCGCCGCCGTACTTCAGTGCGTTGTCGACCAGGTTCTTGATCGCCTCGCGCAGCAGCAGTGCATCACCATGCACCTGCACCGGCTCGGCGGTCATCGCCAGCTGCACGCGCGGTACCGGTCCGGCCTGCGGCAGGGCTTCATGCAAGGCCTGGTGCACGGTCTCGGCCAGGTCCACCGCTGCAAAGCGCTGCAGGTGCGAACGATGGATCACGCTGGCATCGCTGAGCAGCTGGTTGAGCAGGCGGCTCATATGGGTGGCATTGCGCTCGATCGCCTGCAGGCTGCGCCGCATGTCTTCCGGATCGTCATCATCCAGCGCCAGCTGTGCCTGCGCGCGCAGCGCCGCCAGCGGCGTACGCATCTGATGCGCGGCCTCGGCCATGAACGCGCGCAGCGTCTCGTTGCTGCTGGACAGGCGCTCCATGAAGCGGTTCAGCGCCGCCACCATCTGGTCCATCTCACGCGGTACGCGCGCGTCGAGGGGCTTCAGGTCGGACGGTTCGCGGCGCGACAGCTCGCGCTCCACCCGCACCAGCGGCCGGAACGCACGGTGCACCCCGAAGGCCACCAGCGCCAGCAGCAGGCCGGACAGCACGCCAATCGCCAGCAGCGCGCGATTGACCATGTCCTGCGCCACGGCTTCGCGGGCACGCCGGGTCTGGCCCACCTGCACCTGCACCTCGCCCTGCGCCGAGGCCGCGGCGAAACTGCGGCCGACCACCACGAAGCGCACCGTTTCGCCGCTGTAGGCGGCGTCGAACAGCTGCGGTTGCGTGCCCGGACGGCGCGGCGGCGACGGCAGATCGCCATAACCTGTGATCAGGTTGCCGCGGCTGTCGGCCACCCGATAGAACACGCGGTCTTCCGGGGCCATCGCCAGCAGGTCCAGCGCGGCATAGGGCAGATCGACCTGCCACTGGCCGTCGACCAGCGCCACCGAATCGGCGATGGACAGCGCCGAAGACACCAGCAGGTGATCGTAGGAACGGTTCGCCGCACGCTGGCCATAGTCGCGCGCGGCGAACAGCAGCGCCACCGCGAACACCGCCAGCAACGCACCGAGGTAGAGCAGCAGCGTGCGCCGCAGCGAACCTGGCGCCGCGTTCGCAGCGCGTACGTCAGCCATCGGCGTCGGCGCTGCCATCGCTGGCCTCCAGCAGGTAGCCGACACCGCGCACCGTGGTGATGCGCAGCGGTGCACCGGCCAGTTTCTTCCGCAGGCGACCGACGTACAGCTCGATGGCATTCGGGCCGGCTTCGTCGTCGAAGCCGAACAGGCCGTTGCCGATCTCGTCCTTGCCCACCACCTGGCCAAGGCGCCCGACCAGGATTTCCAGCAGGCGATACTCACGGTTGGGCAGTTCGATCGGCTCGCCGTCGAGGCTGACCCGGTGCGCGGCGTTGTCGAACTGGAAGCCGCCGATCTGCACCACTTCGCTGGCCTGGCCTCGTGCACGCCGCAGCAGCACGCGGCAGCGCGCTTCGAACTCGCGGAAATCGAAGGGCTTGCCCAGGTAGTCGTCGGCGCCGACATCCAGCGCCTGCACGCGGTCTTCGATGCCATCGCGTGCGGTCAGCATCAGCACCGGCGTACTGTCACCGCGCTCGCGCATGCCGGCCAGCACGCGCAGGCCATCGAGCTTGGGCAGGCCGATATCCAGCACCACCAGGTCGAAGCTCTGGTAGCGCAGCACGCTGGCGGCGGCCAGGCCATCGGCCTGCCAGTCCACGGCGTGCCCACTGCGGCGCATGCGGCGGATGATCGCATCGGCCAGATCCGGGTTGTCTTCGACCAGCAGCAGGCGCATGGGCACGGGGTTGGGAGGGGAAACGAATGCTACCGCATGCCGCTGCCGCGCTCGCCGGGCCCTGCCAGGAGGCAGCAGCGAGCCGCTTTACGCTGCACCGCACAATCCGTTGACAGGACGATGACAGCTTGCCCGACCCAGACTGCGGCCGCGCACCGTCCGGTGCCCACGATTGCCGCGCGCCTGGCGCGCACCTGGGAGGGTTTGTGGAATTCACGTTTGCCTGGCGGCGTCCTGCCGCCATGATGGCGCTGGCTGCCCTGTCGGCGCCGGCCTTCGCTGCCGAAGACGACCGCCCGGTCACGGCCACCCTCGGTGGCCGCCTGCACCTGGACTTCGCTACCTTCGACAACGACAACCGCGGCACCCCGAACAAGGACGACACCGAAATCCGCCGCGCGTGGGTTGACGTATCCGGCAAGTTCTTCGTGGTCGACTACAAGCTGGAGGCCGATTTCTCCGGCGACCGCGTCGAGGCCAAGGACGTGTACCTGGCGCGCAGCTTCGGCAAGGCCGGCAAGCTCACCGTCGGCCAGTTCAAGCAGTACTTCTCGCTGGATGACCGTACCAGCTCCAACTACGGCAGCTTCCTGGAGCGCGGCAACGCCGGCACCACGCTGGCCCCGCTGTACCGGCTGGGCGCGTCGTGGCAGGCCAATCCGGGTGACTTCACCTGGGCCGCCAGCATCTACAGCCTGGAAAGCATCGATGCCTGGCAGGTGAAGGGCCGCGCGGCGGGTGGCCGCGTTACCTGGGCGCCCTCGCCCAGCGACGGCGACGTGCTGCACCTGGGCCTGTCGCTGGCCCGCGAGGCCTATGACAACCCCGGCGCGAACGGCGTTCCGGGCCTGAAGATCCGACCACGCCCGGCCGGCCACCTGTCCGATGAAAGCCGCCTGACCCTGGTCGACTTCTCCGCCGGCCGCGATACCGACGTCAACAAGTGGTCGCTGGAATACGCGCAGGTGCGCGGCCCGCTCTCGTGGCAGGGCGAGTTCAGCGGCGCCACCTTCGATGACGGCGCGCAGCGTGGCGACGTGATGGCCGCCTACGGCATGCTCAGCTGGTTCGTCACCGGCGAAAGCCGCGCCTACGACCGCAAGACCGGCCGCTTTGCGCGGGTGAAGGACATCCGCCACAAGGCCGGTGCCTTCGAAGTAGCGCTGCGCTACGACCAGATGTGGGGTGAGCAGCATCTCGATGGTGCGCCGGACCTGCGCCGTGGCAGCACCGAAGCCTGGACGCTGGGTGGCAACTGGTACCTGCGCGACAACCTGCGCTTCATGCTCAACGTGATCGAAAGCCGCAACCGCGACCGCTTGGCCGGGGTGACGGTGGACCGCACGCGCGCGGTCACCGGACGCCTGCAGTACGACTTCTAAGCCCGGATTCCCGGGCATGCCGCCCGGGCCCCTTCCACTCCCCCACGTCCTGTATTCGCAAGGAGTCCGCAGATGATGCTGAGCATCCTCGGCTTTGGCATGGTCATTACGTTCATGTACTTGATCATGAGCAAACGCCTGTCACCGCTCGTCGCCCTGATCACCATTCCCATCCTGTTCGCGCTGATCGGCGGCTTCGGCGCCGGCATCGACGAGATGATGCTGGAAGGCATCAAGAAGATCGCGCCGACCGGCGTGATGCTGATGTTCGCCATCCTCTACTTCGGGGTGATGATCGATGCCGGCCTGTTCGATCCACTGGTGCGGGTGATCCTGCGCTTCGTCAAGGGCGATCCGATGAAGATCGTGCTCGGTACCGCGGTGCTGGCGATGCTGATCTCGCTCGATGGTGATGGCTCGACCACCTACATGATCACCGTCTCGGCGATGCTGCCGCTGTACCAGCGCCTCGGCATGAACGCGCTGAACATGACCTGCGTGACCATCCTCGCCGGCGGCGTGATGAACCTGACCCCGTGGGGCGGCCCGACCGCACGCGCGGCCACCGCGCTGCACGTGGACCCGGCCGACGTGTTCGTGCCGCTGATCCCGTCGATGGTGATCGCCTGTGCCGGCGTGCTGCTGCTGGCCTGGTACCTGGGCCTGAAGGAACGCCGTCGCCTTGGCGTGGTGACCCTGCCCAAGGGTGGCAGCTGGATGGACAACAGCGTGTCCGATGACAGCAACCCGCTGCCGACCGTGGAAGACGCCGAAGACATCAAGCGCCCGAAGCTGCTGTGGGTGAACCTGGCGCTGACCGTGGCGCTGATGACCGCGCTGATCATCGGCGTGCTGCCGATGCCGGTGCTGTTCATGGTCGGCTTCGCCATCGCCCTGGTGATCAACTACCCGAACCTGGCCGAGCAGCGCCGCCGCGTGGTCAACCATGCCGGCAACGTGCTGTCGGTGGTGTCGCTGATATTCGCCGCCGGCATCTTCACCGGAATCCTCAACAACACCGGCATGGTCGAAGCAATGTCGCACAGCTTCCTGGCCGTCATTCCGGAATCGTGGGGCCCGTACCTGGCGGTGATCACGGCGGTGGCATCGATGCCGTTCACCTTCTTCATGTCCAACGACGCCTTCTACTTCGGCGTGCTGCCGATCCTGTCCGAGGCCGCCGGCAACTACGGCATCACCCCGGTGGAAATGGCGCGCGCCTCGCTGGCCGGCCAGCCGGTGCATCTGCTCAGCCCGCTGGTGCCGTCCACCTATCTGCTGGTGGGCCTGGCCAAGGTCGAATTCGCCGACCACCAGAAGTTCACCCTGAAGTGGGCCATCGCCATCTCCATGCTGCTGATGGTCGGCAGCCTGCTGTTCGGCCTGTACCCGCTCGCTGCCTGACCCTCTACCAAGGAGCCTTCTGCAATGACGCTTCGAATCGCTTACGTCACCAGTGGAATGGGCAGTGTCGGTACTGCCATCTGCCAGAGCCTGGCCCGCAGTGGCCACACCGTGGTCGCCGGTTGCGCGCCGAACTCGCCGCGCAAGGCCAACTGGCTGCGCGAGCAGCGCGAACAGGGCTTTGATTTCATCGCCTCCGAAGGCAACGCCACCGACTGGGCCTCGACCAGCGCCGCGTTCGCCAAGGTGCGTGCGGAAGTGGGCGAGGTCGATGTGCTGGTCAACAACTCCGGTGGCAGCCGTGATCTGCTGTTCCGGCAGATGACGGTGGAAGACTGGAACGCGGTGATCGCCTCCAACCTCAATGCGCTGTTCAACCTGGCCAAGCAGGTGGTTGACGGCATGGCCACGCGTGGCTGGGGCCGCATCATCAACATCGGTTCGGTCAGCGCCCACAAGGGCCAGATCGGGCAGGTGAACTACGCCACCGCCAAGGCCGCGATGCACGGTTTCAGCCGTGCACTGGCTGCCGAAGTGGCCTCGCGCGGCGTCACCGTCAACACGCTGTCGCCGGGCTACATCGCCAGCCAGGCGATCAGCAGCTTCCCGCCGGATGTGCTGGACCGGCTGGCGGCCTCGGTACCGGTGCGTCGCCTGGGCCGCCCCGAGGAAGTGGCCGGCCTGTGCGCCTGGCTGGCCTCGGATGAAGCCTCGTATGTGACCGGTGCCGACTATCCGGTCAACGGCGGCCTGTACATGGGCTAAGCCCTCCCCCACGGAGTGCGCGGGGGCCGGAGAACCTTCGCATGCGAGGGGGATCCGGCCCCTTATTTCTGCCTGCACCGCACCCGTGCTATACCGGCGACGAGCCAGGCACAGGGAGTGCGCGCATGCAGCGCTGGGAGTGGACCATCGCGATGATGTTGTTGCCCGCGCTGTGCGTGGCGGCAACACCGGCGGCGTTGCCGATGGCCGATGAAATGCAGGCCGACCGGCTGGTGGAACTGAGCCGGCACTGGGCCGCGCCATGGCCGCGCACACCACGACTCGCCGACCTGCATGCGGTCATTCCTGCATCAGCAACCCGCATCGAAATGCGTGGGGCGCCGCAGCTCACATTGCCTGCGATGCCGCTTTCACCGCCGCTGCGGGTCACCGCCGGGGTGGTAATGCTGTACCCGGACCATCAACGCGTGCAGTCCGTGCGCCTCGACATCAGCGGTGCCTGCGTAACCCGCCAGCAGGTCAATCAGCGCTTCGGCCGCCCCGATCGGGTGCTTCCGCCCAGTGGTCATGCGCCGGAACAGGCATTGACGCTGAGCTACACCGAAGTTGATCGCTGGATCAGCTTCCTGTTTCCCGGCGTGGACCACCGTTGTGTCTCGCAGGTGGTTCTCAGGCCGGCGGAGGCGCTTGCTCCATGACAGTGGTGTTGCAGGGCGCGCATCACGCCCCTGCCTCGTTCGTTGGATTTTCGTAAAGAAGGTTTCATGTTCCATTCGCATAGTGGCCATGCACCGCGCACGCATGCCGGTGACCACCCCCAATGCAACGGACCACCATGCAGACCCGACACCTGACGATCGCCGTGGCGATCGCGCTCTCCGCCGCCAGCGCCCATGCCGCCCCCGCCGCCGATACCGGCGCCAGCACCGATGCCGCGCTGAGCGCGCAGACGCTGGATACCGTCTCCGTGATCGGCCAGGGCGAGACCCGCCAGGTGCAGCGCATCACCACCGTCGACAAGCAGGTGCTGCCGCCGGGCACCAGCGGCCAGAAGATCCTCGACCGCCTGCCGGGCGTGTCGGTGCAGTCCAACGACGCCTTCGGTGCCAACGAAGAATCGCAGACCATCAGCCTGCGCGGCTTCGACAAGAGCCGCCTCGGCTATACGCTGGACGGCATCCCGCTGGGTGACAACAGCTACGGCAACTACAACGGCCTGAGCATTGCCCGCGCGATCATCGCCGAGAACCTCGCCGGCGCAGAGCTGTCGCAGGGCATCGGTTCGCTGGGCGTGGCCTCGACCAGCAACCTGGGCGGCACCATCCAGTACTTCTCGATGGATCCGTCCACCGAGTTTGGTGGCCGCGCCAGCGTCACCGTTGGCGACGACAGCCAGCGCCGTGGCTACCTGCGCGTGGATACCGGCGACATCAACGGTTTCTCGGCCTACGTGTCCGGCGTGCACCAGGACCAGGACATGTGGGCGGCGCCGTACCAGAACCAGACTACCCGCCAGTTCAACGCCAAGGCCGTGTGGAATGTCGGCGACCACCGCTTCGGAGCGTTCGTGGCGACCTCGCGCGCCAGCCAGGCCAACTATGCCTACCTGTCCAAGGACATGCTGGCGCGCGGCCTGGGTTATGACTGGAACATCTATGCACCGGACTGGGATCGCGCCGTGGCCGCCGCGTACTGCGCGCCAGGCACGCTGGACCGCAGCAAGTGCAAGTTCAGTGGCGGCGTCAACAGCATCGACGACGCCTACTACCAGAGCCGCGCACTGCGTGACGACAACCTCTATTCGGTCGATGCCGACCTGCGCCTGGGCGAACAGGGCCGCCTGAAGCTGCTGGCCTATCACCATGACAACCGTGGCCAGGGCCACTGGTGGGCACCGGGCCAGCCGTCCTACCCGGGCACCGACAAGATGCTGCCGATCTCTATCCGCAGCACCAACTACACGATCAACCGCGATGGCCTGACCGCCGCGCTGTCGTGGACGGTGGGCATCCACGAACTGGAAGCCGGCCTGTGGTACGAGCAGAACGACCATAACGTGTCGCGCAACTTCTACTACATCAGCGGCCCGTTCCTGGACGACCTGTACCTGAAGAACCCGGACCGCCTGCTGTTCAACCAGGACTTTGACATCCGCACGCGCCAGTTCTACGTGCAGGACCGCATGCGCTTCCTGGACCAGCGCCTGACCGTGGATGTCGGTATCAAGAGCCCGAACACCCGCATGCGCGCAACCGCCCAGCCGGGCGTGGAAACCAGCATCGCCTCGGGCACGCTGACCGCCAAGAAGTCGGTACTGCCGCAGGTGGGCCTGGGCTTCAAGCTCAACGCCAACAACGAGCTGTTCGCCTCGTACGCCGAGAACATCGCCGCCTTCGTCGGTGGCGGCAGCGGTGGCCCGCTGCAGGTATCGCCGGAATCGTTCGCGGCCAGCGCCGGGCTCGAGCCGGAGAAGTCCAAGAGCCTGGAAGCCGGCTTCCGTACCTTCGGCGAGAAGTACCAGGCCTCGATCGCCGCCTACAACGTCAAGTTCGACAACCGCCTGCTGTCGCTGAACCCGTGTTCGAGCATCGAAGTCGGCACGCGTCCGGAGTGCGTGACGCGCTTCATCAACGTCGGTTCGGTGAAGAGCCACGGTGCCGAGCTGACCTTCATCCTCAAGCCGATCGACGGCCTGCAGTGGTACAACGCGCTGTCCTGGAACAAGACCACCTACGAGGATGACTACACCTCGGGCGGCGCGATCGTGCCGGTGGCCGGCAAGATCACGGTGGATACGCCGCAGCGCATGGCCTCCAGTGAGATCAGCTGGAACCGCGATGGATTCTTCGCCAGCCTGCGTGCCAAGTACACCGGCAAGCGCTACTACACCTATACCAACGACCAGTCGGTGCCGGGCGTGACCACCTTCGACGCCGGTGCGGGCTACGACTTCGGCCCGGGCCTGGGCCTGCGCAACGTGCGGGTGTCGTTGAACGCGACCAACCTGACCAACAAGCGCTATGCGGGGCAGCTGAGTTCGTTCGCGCCGACCGATCCGAAGGGCACGCGGTATGCGATCCATGCGAGCGCGCCGCGGCAGTTGTTCATGACGGTGGCGGCGGAGTTCTAAATCGAAAGCAGGCGCTGCGGCGCGTTGATTGTTCCTGCATGGCGTGGGTAGGCAGGCCCATGCAGGACACGCCGTAAACCCGTCCTTGGGGGCTCGGTCGGCGCATCCATGCGCCTCACGGTCCTGCATGGGCCTGCCTACCCCCGCTGGACAGTTCCCCGCGCCGGCGCGGAGGGAATGGAAAGCAAGAGCAACAGCAAAAGCAAAGAGCCGGGCAATGCCCGGCTCTTTGCTTTTCAAGCGCAATCCCTCTGGTGGACCTGCTGCCGCGCCCGCAGGAAATTGTCTGGAGGAGGCGGGGCACCCTGGTCAGGACCGTTGGCGCCATGGATGGCGCCATCGAGCACCATGGAGGGGCTTTTGCGTGTCCTGACCAGGGTGCCCCGCCTCCTCCCAGCCGATAGCAGGCAGGCGCAGGAGGATCCGCCAACGCATTTCATTCCGGCGCCAGCTGGTCCATCCGTATCCGGTTGGCGAACAGCGAGAACGCCAGCATGCCGGCCAGGCCGTTCGCCCGGCTCACCCAGTGCGGCAGCCAGCGCGGCGGCTTCAGCACACCCGCTTCGAACAGCGGCGCGAACGCGATCGCATCGGCCAGGCTCATCTTGCCGGCAAACAACCAGCGGCAGACCTGCAGGCGGTCCTCGGCCAACATGTGGCGGAAGAAGGTATGCACCGACACCAGGCCACGCAGGTACACCGTGTCCTTGGTGAAGGCCAGGCCGCCACTGGGCGGCACGCCGCGGAACACGCGCTGTGCCGAAGCGAAGCTTTCTTCGGCGTTCTGCCCGGCATCGCAGAAGTAGCGGAACACTTCGATGAAATCGGCGCCTTCGCGTGCCATGGCAATCGCTTCGGTACGCAGGCTGATGCGTTTCAGGCGCTCGATGTCGATGCTGCCGGTGATCTGCTCGGCAAACGTCGCCAACCCTTCCTGGGTCGCAGTCACCCGCGGCGAGGACAACGCCAGGCTGGGCAGCACCGGTTGTTCGCGGCCATTCAAGGCGGTCAGCGAATGCACCAGCGCTTCGTGGTGGAACAGCTGCGCGCGGTCGTAGGCGCTGAAGCGCGCGCTGGTGCGCAGGCGGATGCGGGTCGGTCCGGCAGCGGCCTTGGACACCAGCTCCGGATCGAGCTGCACCTGGATGATGCGCGATTCGAAGAAGGCGTCCAGATCGTTCTGCAGCTGCAGCTGCAGGGCAATGGCCGAGACCGGCACCTGCTCTTCCGGCGCCAGCAGCTCGTGGTCCAGTTCGGCGGCAATCTGGATGAAGTGGCGCGCTGCTTCGCGCGTGCTCGGGCCATTGCCTGGCAACGGCTGCTCTGGGGCGCCGAACAGCTGCACCGAACAGGTATCGACGGCGGCGGTGCCCAGCCCTTCCAGCAGCTGCGCGGCCAGGTCCCAACTCTGTGCCGACTGTCGCACGTAGTGGCCCAGCGGATGAGTGTCATCACAGTCGGCGGCGATCGCGGCCAGCGCGCGGCGCTCTTCGCTGAAGTCGAGCCGAGGGTAGTCCACCTTCGGCAGCATCGGTTGCCCACGTGCCACGCTGTCCAGGAACGGTGCCTGCAGCGTGGCCGGCCAGCTGGTCAGGCCCAGCAGGCGGATGCCCCCCACGGCCTCGACCAGGCGCGCATCGAGCGCTGCATGGTGGGCCACGTCACGGTCCAGCGTCGCGGTCGGTTCCATGGGCGGACTATAGCGCCCTGCTGTGTCCGGCGCTGCGCGCCGCCGCCCGAGCATCGGCTCGGGCGCTACAGGAAATGACTCCGCCGCGGACCCACTGTAGAGCCGAGCCCACGCTCGGCTGCTGTGCTACCGCCGGCGGTTCTTGCTCGCCGGGCGGAACTGCTGGCCCTTGCCCTTCTTGCCACCGCGCTCCTGCGCGGTCTCGGCCTGGCGCACCGCCAGCTTGGCGGCGGCGGCGGCCACTTCTTCCTTCAGCTTGAAGTAGTTGAGCAGCCGGCTCTCTTCGATCTCGCCCGCGTCGATCGCTGCGCGCACGGCACAGCCCGGTTCCTGCTGGTGCTTGCAGTCGTTGAAGCGGCACTGTGCGGCCAGCGCTTCGATATCGGCGAAGCCGCCTTCGGACAGCGTCTCTTCACCGGTCGGCTTCAGCTCGCGCATGCCGGGGGTGTCGATCAGGCAGGCGCCCGTCGGCAGCGGCATCAGCGCGCGATGGGTGGTGGTGTGTCGTCCGCGCGAATCGTTGGCACGCACCGCGTTGGTCTTCATCCGCTGCTCGCCGAGCAGGGTGTTGGTCAACGTGGACTTGCCGGCACCGGACGAGCCCACCAGCACCACGGTGCGGCCCGGGCCCAGCCACGGTTGCAGCACGGCAACGCTGTCGGCATCCAGGCCGTTGATCGCATGCAGGGCAATGCCCTGCATCTCCAGCTCTTCCAGCACCGCCAGCGCATCCTCGCTGTATTCGGTCTGGTCGGCCTTGGTCAGCACCACCACCGGTTCGGCACCGCCACCGCCGACCAGCAGCAGGTAGCGCTCGATGCGGCGCGGATTGAAGTCGGCGTCCAGGCCACAGACGATGAACACTGTATCGATGTTGGCCGCGATCACCTGCTGGTGGTAGTGCTCACCCGCGGCACCACGCTTGATCGCGGTGCGCCGCGGCAGCAGGGCGACGATGCGGATGCCGTCCAGCAGCACCCAGTCGCCCACCGCCGGCCGTTCATGGCTGGGGAAGCGCGGGCGCTGCCATTCCGGCAGCGACTCGGCCTTGATCGATGCATCCGGGCCATCGGCCACCACGTAGTGGGTGCGGTGCTGTTCGATCACCCGTGCCGGGCGGGCCTGCGGGTGCGCGGCCATCGCGGCCTGCCAGTCGGCCTGCTGCGCCGGGCCCGGCCAGGGCCAGCCGATGGTCTGCAGGGCGATGAAATCGGGGGTCTGGGTCATCGCCGCCATTCTACCTGTGCCGGCGCCCTGCCAGCCCAGCAATGACGGGCCCGGAGCCCTTGCCATGCAGTGCAGCAATTCCGGTAGGATGGAAGCCCCATGCCTTTTGACGGCCCGTCTCCCATGTCCACCACCTCGCCCAAGCCCCTGGCCATCCGCGAGCGCCTTTCCGAAGTGCGCTACGAAATCCGCGGAGAACTGGCGCGGCGAGCCCGGGAGCTGGAGGCGCAGGGCCGCAAGCTGATCAAGCTCAACATCGGCAATCCAGGTGCTTTCGGTTTCCGCGCGCCCGAGCACCTGCAGCGCGCGATCGCCGACGACATGGGCCGCACCGACCCGTACACCCACCAGCAGGGCCTGCCGGTGGCGCGCGAAGCCATCGCCAGCTACTACGCCCGTCGTGGCGCGCCCGATGCACACCCGGACCGCGTCTTCCTCGGCAACGGCGTCAGCGAGCTGATCGACCTGTCGCTGCGTGCGCTGCTCAACCCGGGCGACGAAGTGCTGGTGCCCTCGCCCGACTACCCGCTGTGGTCGGCTTCGACCATCCTCAACGATGGCCGCCCGGTGTACTACCGCTGCGCGCCGGAGAACGGCTTCCAGCCGGACCCGAGCGAGATCGAGACGCTGGTCTCTTCGCGCACCCGCGCCATCGTGCTGATCAATCCGAACAATCCCAGCGGCGCCAGCTACCCGCGCGAACTGCTGGAGCGCGTGGTCGAGATCGCGCGCCGCCACAACCTGCTGCTGCTGGTTGATGAGATCTACGACCAGATCCTGTACGACGATGCGGTGTTCCAGCCGGTCGCGCCGCTGGCCGGTGATCATCCGTGCCTGACCTTCAGTGGCCTGAGCAAGGTGCACCGCGCCTGCGGTTGGCGCGTGGGCTGGGCACACCTGAGTGGCGACGATGCCCGCCTGGGTGACTTCCGCGCGGCACTGGACCTGTTGGGCGCGCTGCGCCTGTGCGCCAACGTGCCGGGCCAGTACGCCATCGAGGCGGCGGTGAACGGTCCGGACACCATCTCCGAGCTGTGCACGCCGGGCGGCCGCCTGTATGAAACCCGCCGCGCGGTGATCGAGGCCTGCGAAGCCAGCGAGCACCTGTCACTGGTCGCGCCGGCCGGCGCGCTGTATGCGTTCCCGGCCGTGGTCGGTGCCGCTGCGAAGGGCTTCGACGACCACGATTTCGCGCTGGACCTGATGAACAACGAAGGCGTGCTGGTGGTGCCGGGCTCAAGCTTCAACGTGCCCTACCGCCATCATTTCCGTGTGACCCTGATGCCGGAAGCTTCGGTGATGCGCGATGTGTTCGCCCGCATCGACCGTGTGCTGGCGCGCCGTGCCGAGGATGCGACCAAGGTCGTGCCGCTGAAGCCGCGCCGTTCGGTGGCCTGAGCCGTGGCATTGTCCTACCTGGCGCTGGGCGATTCGTACACCATCGGTGAAGCGGTTGCAGTCGAAGGCCGCTGGCCGCACCAGCTGGCCGCCGCCCTGCGTGCGCAGGGCATCGACCTGTCCAACCCGCAGACCATTGCGACCACCGGCTGGACCACTGACGAGCTCGATGCGGGTATCGACGCGACCGCACCGCAGGGTCCGTTCGATTTCGTCAGCCTGCTGATCGGCGTCAACAACCAGTACCGCGGGCGTCCTCTGGACGAATACCGCAGCCAGTTCCAGGCCCTGCTGCAGCGGGCGATCGGCTTCGCCGGCGGTGATGCCGGCCGCGTGCTGGTGCTGTCCTTCCCCGATTGGGGTGCCACCCCGTTCGGTGCCGGCAGTGGCCGCGACCTGGCCGCGATCGAGATCCAGACCGACGAGTTCAATGCCGCCGCCGAGGTGATCAGTACCCGGCACGGCGTGGCCTTCGTCGACATCACCGACATCAGCCGCGCACAGGGCGAAGACCCGACGATGATTGCCGAGGACGGCCTGCATCCTTCAGCGCGGATGTACGCGCTGTGGAGCGCACGCGCCCTTCCGGTGGCCACGCATCTGCTTGGCGGCACGGACTGAAGCGATGGACGGCACGCCACGGAACGGCCCGCCCCTGCCCTGTACTCCCCTGACGTCCCCGCAGGCGCGCTTGATCGCCGAAGCGTTCCGCCCGGCGCAGGCCTGGGGCAGCCGCCGCGACTACTACTACACCCGTAGCAAGCTCGGCAGCGATCCGCTGTACGACGGCGTGCTGCAGCATCTGCCTGAGGACGGGCAGCCGGTGCTGGACCTCGGCTGCGGGTTGGGCCTGTTCGCCCATGTACTGCGCCAGCGCGGCGGCACCCAACGCTACCTGGGCGTGGATGTGGATGCGGGCAAGATCGCCCGCGCGCAACGTGCTGCCGTCGAACTGCATGACGTGCGCTTCGACTGCGTGGATGTGCAGGCGCCGCTACCGGCGCAGGCCGGGCACGTCCTGCTGCTGGACGTGCTGCAGTACCTGGACGCGGGCCCACAGCAGGCACTGCTGCGCGCGGCCAGTGCACGGGTGGCCCCCGGCGGCTGCCTGCTGCTGCGCACGCCGCTGGCCACCGGCGATGGCCGCGACCGCACCACGCGGGTGGCGGACCGGCTGGCCTGGCTGGTCGGCTGGATGGGCACGCGGCCGCGCCACTATCCCGATCCAGAGGTGCTGCAGACGACGCTTGCCGAAGCGGGATTGCAGGTGACCGCCCCCCGGCCGCTGCATGGGCGTACGCCGTTCAACAGCTGGCTGCTGGTGGCACGACGGAACCTGTAGCGCCGGGCCATGCCCGGCGAGCGGAGCGGCACCTGTGGCATCCGCCGGGCATGGCCCGGCGCTACCGCATACGTATCAGCCGGTAGGCAGCTGCGCCTTCAGCCCGCGTTCGTCCAGCGCCTGCAGCACGCGCTCGATGATCACCAGATTGTGGCCGTGGGCGGCGCCTTCGTGCAGCAGCACGATGGCTCCTGGCCGCAGGTCGGGCAGCAAACGCGCCAGCACGCCCTCCGGCGTGCAGCCGACGCCGTCGTAACCGCGTGCACTCCAGCCCACGCGCACCAGGCCGAGCGCCTTCAACACCGGCGCCACGAACGGGTTGGTCATGCCCACCACCGAGCGATACCAGCGCACCGGATGCCCGCTCAGGGCCTGCAATGCATGCTGGCAGCCTTCGATCTCGGCGCGCATCGCAGCCGGGCCCAGCCGCCAGAAGCGGGCCTGCGGGTGGCTGTGGCTGTGATTGCCGAGATCGTGGCCACGGCGCAGGATCTCGGCCACCAGTTCCGGCTGTGCCAGCGCACGTTCCCCCACCAGGAAGAAGGTCGCACGCGCCTGGTGGCGGTCCAGCAGATCGAGCACGGCACGGGTTTCCGGGCCGGGGCCGTCATCGATCGTCAACCAGACACTGTTGCCAGCCTCCGGCACCCGGCTCAGTACCGGTGCGTAGAAACGGCTGTTGGGCAGGAACACCGGCACCATGAACAGCGCGTGGCTGGCCACCATCAGCGGCAGCCCCCAGTGCCACCCAGCCTGTACCCAGACCAGGATCACGGCCAGCTGCGACGCCACCAGCCAGGGCAGCCAGCGCCAGGGGCGGGCCGGGATGCGATGCAATGTTCCTGCGTTGCTCATCCCCCATGATGCCATGGGGGTTAGAATTGATGATTCGAATTCCCGGAACCCCGACGTCCATGTCCCTCGATCCCGCCCTGCGTTCGCGCATCGAATCCATCCTCAACGCCAACCGCGTCGTGCTGTTCATGAAGGGCCAGCCGTCGATGCCGCAGTGTGGTTTCTCGGCCAAGGCCGTGGGCGCCCTGCAGGACCTCGGCGTCGAGTTCGCCCACGTCAACGTGCTGGCCGACCAGGAAATCCGTGAAGGCATCAAGGCCTACGGCGACTGGCCGACCATCCCGCAGCTGTACATCGACGGCGAACTGGTCGGCGGCAGCGACATCGTGCTGCAGATGGCCGCCAGCGGTGAGCTGAGCAGCGTGCTGGGCCTGGCCGCACCGGACCGCACCCCGCCGAGCATCACCGTCACCCCGGCCGCCGTGGAAATGCTCAAGGGCGCGCTGGCCGACGCTCCGGGCGCTGCCCTGCAGCTGACCATCGACGCCGGCTTCCAGCCGAACTTCCAGCTTGCCCCGCATGACGAAGGCGCGATCGCTGCCGAATCCAACGGCCTGCGCGTGCAGTTCGACCTGTCCAGCGCCCGTCGCGCCAACGGCATCACCATCGACTGGGTGGACGACATCCGCGGCAAGGGCCTGGCCATCGACAACCCGAACGCGCCGAAGCCGGTGCAGGAAATCAGCGTGCGTGATGCCGATGACCTGGTGCGTGCCGGCAACATCACCCTGGTGGACGTGCGCCCGGCCGACGAGCGTGAGATCGCCGCCGTGGGCGTGCCGTTCAAGAGCTTCGACGGCAACGGCCGCGCCGAGCTGGAAGCCCTGCCGAAGGACACCGCACTGGCCTTCATGTGCCACCACGGTGGCCGCAGTGCGCAGGCCGCCGAGCAGTTCCGCGCCCTCGGCTTCACCAAGGTGTTCAACGTCACCGGCGGCATCAACGCCTGGTCCGAAGAGGTGGACAACGGCGTGCCGAAGTACTGATCGGCACTGAAAAAGGGGACGGAGGGGATTAAGTCGTTTGTGCCATAAACGACTTAATCCCCTCCGTCCCCTTTTTCTTAGCCGGCAAACCCGCCTTCGGCCAGGTAATCCAGTTCTTCCGGCGTGGGGATGCGGCCCAGCACGGCGTTGCGATGCGGGAAGCGCCCGAAGCGGCGGATGATGTCGCGGTGCAGTTCGGCGTACTGCAGGTATTCCTTGTCACCCAGCACGTCGAACATCGCTACCGAACGATCCTGGTCCAGCGGATCCTCGGAGTGCTCGAACGGCAGGTAGATGAAGGCGCGCAGCTTCGGCACCAGCTGCAGGTCCAGGCCTTCCTCGATGGCGCGCATGGCGTAATGCCGGGCCAAGCCATCGGTGGCGTAGGAATGGGCAGTGCCCCGGAAGCAGTTGCGCGGGAACTGGTCCAGCAGCAGCATCAGGGCCAGCGCCCCTTCGGCACTGCCCAGCCAATGCTCACGCCCGCGCGAAGCGGCGGCGAAATGCTCATCCAGAAACAACTGGCGGAACTGCGCGTCGAACGCGTCGTCGCGGGCGAACCACTTCGCAGGGCCCGCCTCCTTCCAGAATTCCACCACTTGCGCGGCAACGTCCATTACCTACTCCCAGGCCCGGACGCCCCGCGCCCGGCCTTCATCATCATTCGTCGAAGCGCAGGTGGCGGACCGACTTGCCGTTGCGCCGGATAAGCTTAAGCGCCTCGATACCGATCTGGATATGGTTTTCCACGAACTGGGAGCTGACCTTGGCATCGGAGGCTTCGGTCTTGACCCCATCGGGGATCATCGGCTGGTCCGAGACCAGCAGCAGCGCGCCACTCGGGATGTGGTTGGCGAAGCCAGCGGCGAACACCGTGGCCGTTTCCATGTCGATGGCCATGCAGCGCATCGCCCGCAGCCGTTCCTTGAAGGCCTCGTCGTGTTCCCAGACCCGGCGGTTGGTGGTGTAGACCGTGCCGGTCCAGTAGTCGTGGCCGAGGTCGCGGATCATGGTCGAGACTGCGCGCTGCAGCGCGAAGGCCGGCAGGGCCGGGACTTCCGGCGGCAGGTAATCGCCCGAGGTACCCTCGCCACGGATCGCAGCGATCGGCAGCACCAGGTCACCCAGCTGGTTCTTGCGCTTGAGGCCACCGCACTTGCCCAGGAACAGCACCGCCTTGGGCATCACCGCCGACAGCAGGTCCATGATGATCGCGGCATTGGGGCTGCCCATGCCGAAGTTGATCATGGTGATGCCATCAACGGTGGCACTGGCCATCGGCCGGTCCAGGCCGATGACCGGCGCGCCGGTCAGCTCGGAGAACGTATGCAGGTAGCCCCCGAAGTTGGTCAGCAGGATGTGCTGGCCGAACTGGTCCAAGGGCACGCCGGTATACCGGGGCAGCCAGTTGTCGACGATTTCCTGCTTGCTCTTCATGGGCGGTCCGGTACGGCGGGGGACCGGGTATTTTCAGCTACCCGGCCGGTGCCGTCGAGCTACCGTCGGCAGGCCTGTGAAGAAGGTCACTTGGCAAGCCCGCCGCCTCCGGGCTAGCGTCGGCGGTTGGACCAGGCTGCAAGGGGAACTGCATGGCATCGACGTTGTTGCGCGCCGGGGTGGCCCTGGCACTGCTTTCATTGAGTACGGCTCCGGCGGTGGGCGCCTCGCGCTTCGTCGCCGATCCCTACCCCAGCACCTACCAGGCGCATCCCGATGCGCCGGTACTGATCCAGAACGCCACCGTGCTGACCGGCACCGGCCAGCGCCTGGACAACGCCGACGTGCTGCTGCGCGACGGCCGCGTCGTTGCCGTCGGCCGCCAGCTGCAGGCCGATGCCGGTGTCACCCGCATCGATGCGCAGGGCAAGTGGGTCACCCCCGGCCTGATCGACGTGCACTCGCACCTGGGCGTGTACCCCAGCCCGGGCGTCGGCGCGCACAGCGACGGCAACGAGATGACCGCGCCGGTCACCGCCAACGTCTGGGCCGAACACTCGGTGTGGCCGCAGGACCCCGGCTTCGCCACCGCACTGGCCGGCGGCGTGACCAGCATGCAGGTGCTGCCCGGCTCGGCCAACCTGGTGGGTGGCCGCGGCGTGACCCTGAAGAACGTCCCGGCCGTCACCTATCAGGCGATGAAGTTCCCCGGTGCACCCTGGGGCCTGAAAATGGCCTGCGGCGAGAACCCCAAGCGGGTCTATGGCGAAGGCAAGGGCGTCACACCGGCCACGCGCATGGGCAACGTGGCCGGCTACCGTGCCGCCTTCATCGATGCCGCCGACTACATCGCCAAGAACACGCCCAAGCCGGCCAAGCGCAAGGGCTGGTTCGGCAGCGACAAGGGCGACAGCGCCGGGGATGCAGGCGGCAAGCGCGATCTCAAGCTGGACACGCTGGCCGGCGCCATCGAAGGCGACATCCGCGTGCACATCCACTGCTACCGCGCCGACGAGATGGCCACCATGCTCGATCTGGCCAAGGAATTCGGCTTCAAGGTGGCCGCTTTTCACCACGGCGTGGAGGCCTACAAGCTGGCCGACCGGCTGGCCGCCGACGGCGTCTGCGGCGCACTCTGGGCCGACTGGTGGGGCTTCAAGATGGAAGCCTTCGACGGCATTCCCGAGAACATCGCGCTGGTCGACCGGCCGAAGAACAGCTGTGCCATCGTCCATTCCGATTCACCCGAAGGCATCCAGCGCCTCAACCAGGAAGCGGCCAAGGTAATGGCGTCCGCGCGCCGCGCGCGCATGCCGGAGATCACGCCCGAGCACGCCATCACCTGGATGACCGCCAACGCCGCCAAGGCGCTGGGCATCGAGGGCCAGACCGGCACCCTGGAAGCCGGCAAGATGGCCGATGTGGTGGTGTGGAACGGCAACCCCTTCAGTTCGTACGCACTGGCTGAGCAGGTCTTCATTGATGGCCGCAGGCTGTACGACCGCAGTGCACCGGCAGCGACGCCGCGTTCCGATTTCCAGCTTGGCCAGGAGGTGCGCTGATGATGGTGCTCAAGCAGTTGGCGCAGTCTGCCGCGAAGGGCAGCCGAGCATGGCTCGGCTCTACTGTCATGGTGCTGGCCTGCATCTCGGCATCCGCACAGGCGCAGGACCTGCTGGTGCGCAACGCGACGGTGCACACCGCCAGCGCACGCGGCAGCCTGCAGAACGCCGATGTGCTGGTGCAGGGCGGCGTCATCCGCGCAGTCGGCACCGGCCTGTCCGCACCGGCCGGAGCGACCGTGGTCGAAGCCAATGGGCGGCCGCTGACCCCGGCCCTGTTCGGGGGCATCACCGAGACCGGCATCGAAGAGGTCTCGGGTGAATCAAGCACGGTGGACAGTTCGCTGAAGCTCGGTGAGCAGCCGCTGCGCCCGGAATTCGATGTCACCCTTGCCTACAACCCGGCCTCGGTGCTGATCCCGGTGACGCGGCTGGAGGGCTTCGGCTTCACCGCACTCGGCGCCGCCACCGGTGGCGGCTTCGTGGCCGGCCAGGGGGGCGTGATGCGGCTGGACGGCAGCGTCGACCCCATCGGTCCGCGCGCGCTGTTCCTGCGCCTGGGCTCGGCGGCATCGGAGCTGACCGGGCATTCGCGCGCCGCGCAATGGATGCTGCTGCAGCAGATGGTCGATGAAGCACGCGGACAGGTGGCAGCGGACTCGCCGCATGCGCTGCTGACCGCGGCCGGGCGCCGCACGCTCAGCCGCTATCTGGCCGGCCAGGGCCGCATCGTGGTGGAGGTCGATCGTGCCTCGGACATCCGCCAGCTGCTGCGCTGGGCCGCGCGCGAGAAGGTGAAGATCGCCATCGCCGGTGCCAGCGAAGCGTGGCAGGTCGCGCCGGAGCTGGCCGCCGCACAGGTGCCGGTGTTCGTCGACGTGCTGTCCAACCTGCCGGCCAGCTTCGACCAGATCGGCGCCACCCTGGAAAATGCCGCACGCCTGCAACGCGCCGGCGTGCCGGTGTCGTTCGTGCAGCGCGGCGACGCCACCCACAATGCACGCAAGATGCGCCAGCTGGCTGGCAACGCGGTGGCCAACGGTTTGCCGTGGGCCGATGGCCTGGCCGGGCTGACCCGGGTGCCGGCACAGGCGTTCGGCGTGGCCGACCAGATCGGCAGCATCGAGCCTGGAAAGCGGGCCGACCTGGTGCTGTGGGAGGGCGACCCGCTGGACGTGGCGCACTATGCCGAGCAGGTCTGGCTGGGCGGCCGTGCGATGCCGATGCGCTCGCGCCAGACCGACCTGCGCGACCGCTACCTGCAGCGCAACGCGCAGCCCTGACCGCACACGAGGACACACCGATGGCGACACTGCGGTGGTACTTCGACTTCGTTTCGCCTTACTCCTACCTGCACTGGCAGAAGCTGAAGCAGCTGCCGCAGTTCGCGCAGATCCAGACCGTGCCGATCGCCTTCGGTGCGGTGCTGCATCACCTGGGCAACCTCGGGCCGGCCGAGATTCCGGCCAAGCGCCGCTTCATCTACCGCCAGCTGCTGTGGACCGCACAGGCCGAGGGAACACCGCTGCGGTTCCCGCCCGGCCATCCGTTCAACCCGCTGTCCGCCCTGCGCCTGTGCCTGGCCGCCGGTTCCAGCGTGCAGGCGGTGGACGTACTGTTCGACTGGATCTGGCGCGACGGCAACGCGGCCGACAGCGCCGAAGCCCTGCGCGAACCCGGCGCACGGCTGGGCATCGAGGATGTCGCATCCGCCATTGCCGGGCCTGCAGTGAAGGAGCAGCTGCGGCGCAACACGGAGGTCGCGATCGCGGCCGGCGTGTTCGGGGTCCCCACCCTGGCCATCGGCGACGACCTGTTCTGGGGCAACGACGCGCATCCGCTGATGGCGGCGGTGCTGGCCGATCCGGGCCTG
Organism: Stenotrophomonas sp. GD03877; assembly: GCF_029840555.1. Classification (NCBI taxonomy): domain Bacteria; kingdom Pseudomonadati; phylum Pseudomonadota; class Gammaproteobacteria; order Lysobacterales; family Lysobacteraceae; genus Stenotrophomonas; species Stenotrophomonas sp. GD03877. Next base: position 65,576 of record NZ_JAOCCT010000017.1, read on the forward strand.
CTGCGGCAGCCCGAATGGCAGCGCTTGGCCAACCTGCCGGTGGCGGTGCAGCGCAGTCGCTGAACAGGGCGTGGCGCGTTTCCCTCGCGCGCCGGGCTGGGATTTGAGATAGATTTCACGTTTCCGAACCTACAACCGCCCTGGAGGGGGAGCCGCGGATGCGCATCGGAATCGTCGTCGACTCGGCCTGCGACCTGCCACCGGACTTCATCGCCACACACAACATCGTGCTGCTGCCGATCACCGTACGGATCGGCGAAGCCGTGCTGGCCGATCACCGCGATGAGCAGGCCACGCTGAGCTTCCTGCACGCGCACGTGGCCGAGCACGGCGCGGAGGCGGAAACCATCCCCTTCAGCGTCAACCAGATCCGCGACCTGTTCCTGCAGCAGCTGGTGATCGACTACGACCACGTGTTCTGCATGACCATCACCAAGACCCGCAGCCCGATCCATGACAACGCGCTGCAGGCCAGCTTCGCCATCCTCAACGACTACAAGCCGGTGCGTCAGGCAGCGGGCTACAACTCGCCGTTCGCGCTGCGCGTGCTCGATACCCAGAACCTGTTCGCTGCCCAGGCGGTGACCGCGGTGGAAGCCGTGCGCCTGCGCGACAGCAATGCCAGCGTGCAGCAGATCCGTGAGCGGCTGGAGGAACTGGCCAGCAACGTGCACGGCTACATGGTCACCCGTGACCTGTACTACATGCGCGCGCGTGCGCGGCACAAGGGCGACCGCAGTGTCGGCCTGCTCAGCGCCGCGCTGGGCAGCGCACTGGACATCAAGCCGGTGCTGCATGGCTACCGCGGCGAGACCGGGCCGGTGGCCAAGATCAAGGGCTTCGACAACGCCGTGCAGAAGCTTTTCGCGGTGGTCGGCCAACGTGTGCGTGCCGGGCTGATGACACCGACGGTGTGCGTCAGCTACGGCGGCGAACTGGACGAGCTGCGCACCCTGCCCGGCTATGCACAGATGAAGGAGGTCTGCGCCGGCCACGGCGTGACCGTGTACGAATCGGTGATGAGCCTGACCGGCATGGTCAACGTCGGCAAGGGCGCGGTCACCGTGGGCTTCGCCGATGGGCTGCATCGGTTCGAATGAGCGCCGGCCACGGCCGGATTCTGCACATCGATTCCACCGCGGTTGTGCCAGTCTTGCCGCACTTCAAGGAGAACTCCATGCCTGCGCAGTACCACATCAGCCTGCCCGACCCGTCCAAGGCCCGAGGCAACGATCCTGACCTGTCCTTCCATTCGCAGGGCGCCGCCGGTTTCGCCGAAGAGCTGCAGGACGCCCTGCGCAGCGGCACGCTGTTCGAGCGCTGGAAGGCCAAGCAGCCCGACCCGGATGCGGTGGAAACGCAGTGGGGCGTGACCGACCCGGATGCCACCGTGACCGGCGAGCAGAAGGACCTGCGCATCAACCTCGTCGCCACCACCCGCATCGACAGTGACGTGTTCAAGCAGCGCCTGCGCCTGCTGGCCGGCAGCCACTGGGAACTGCGCGACGTGCGTTGAGGCCATGCTCTGGTAGTTGCCAACCTTGGTTGGCGCTTCTGAAAAAAGCTGCCAACCAAGGTTGGCAACTACCGATGAACCGCCGGGCATGGCCCGGCGTTTCCATTTCCCTACCAGCCACCGCCCAGCGCGCGGTACAGCTCCACCCGTGCGATCGCGGCCGTGGCCTGGCTGTTGGCCAGCGCGGCCTGGTTGTCCAGCGCGATGCGCTGGGTGGTCAGCACGTCCAGCATGTCGACCACGCCGGCCTGGTACTGCCGGCGCGCCGCACCCAGCGCGGTCTCGCTTTCGTCCACCGCCACGTGCAGCTGCACGGTGCGCTGCTGTTCGGCGGCGTAACCATCGATGGCATCGTCCACTTCATGCCAGGCCTGCAGCACCGTGCGCTGGAACTGCAGCGACGACTGTTGCTGCTGCAGCTTGCTCAACGCGAGGTTGGCCTTCAGCCGGCCGCCCTGGAAGATCGGCAGGCTGATCGACGGCCCGATGCTGAAACGGTGTGCGTTCCAGCCATCCAGATCATCCAGCTGCTTGGCCTGGAAGCCAGCGTCGCCATTCAAGGTGATACGCGGCAGGAAACTGGCCTTGGCCACGCCGATGCCGGCCGTTGCGGCATGCAACGCCGCTTCGGCACGGCGGATGTCCGGGCGACGCTCGGCCAGTTCGCTGGGCAGCCCCACCGCCACGGCCGGCAGTGCGGGCCAGTCACGGCGTGCATTCTGCAGCTGCGTATCCAGTGCCTGCGGAGGCTGCGCCAGCAGGAACGCCAGTGCATTGCGCAGCTGCGATTCACGATGCCGCAGCGGCGCGATGCGTGCCTGCAGCGATGCTACCTGCGCTGACGCGCTGGACACCTGCAGCGTGCTGGCCACGCCCTGACGTTGGCGTGCTTCGGTCAGGCGCTTGATGTCGTGGGCGATGCTGAGGTTGTCCTCGGTGATCGCCAGCAGCTGCCGCGTCGCGCGCAGCTGCAGGTAATCACGCGCGGTTTCCGCCAGCAGCGCGATGCGCACTGCATGTGCATCCTCCTCGGCCATCCGCACGCGTGCATCGGCGGCTTCCACCTGGCGGCGCACGCGCCCCCACAGATCCAGTTCCCAGCTCAGGCCGATGCCGGCCTGGAACAGCCCATAGTCATCACGACCGCCGTTGCCGGACGGATCGTTCAAGCCCACCTCGCTGTTGCGTGCGCGTGCGCCGCTGGCGGTTGCGCTGACGCTGGGCAGACGGTCGGCAGCGCTGATGCCTCGCGCGGCGCGGCTCTGCTGCACGCGGTTGGCCGCCAGCTGCAGATCCAGGTTGGCCTCCAGCACCTGGCTGGCCAGCTGGCCCAGCAACGGGTCGTCGAAACCAGCCCACCAGGCAGCGTCCTGATCGATGGCATTGCCGGCGACGGCCTCGCCCTGCCAGTGACTGGGCAGTTCCGCCTGTGGGCGTACGAAGTCCGGGCCCATCGTGCAGGCAGCCAGGGCCGTGCACAGGCTGGCCGCAACGAAGGTGCGGAACAAGGTGACTGCGCTCATGCACCCTCCCCGGCCGCATGGCCCGGACTGTGCTGCACGCTCTGCGCGCGTGCACGGCTGCCCAGGTCGACACTGGCTTCCACCGACATGCCGGCACGCAGCTGGTCCAGCAGCGGCTGACCCGGCTCCAGCACGATCTTCACCGGAATGCGCTGCACCACCTTGGTGAAGTTGCCGGTGGCATTTTCCGGTGCGACAGCGGCGAAGGTGACGCCGGTGGCCGGCGCGATGCTGTCGATGTGCCCGCGCAGCGGCTTGCCCGGGAACACGTCCACCTTCAGTTCGACCTGCTGGCCGGCCTGCATGCGGGTCATCTGTGTTTCCTGGAAGTTGGCGACCACGAAGGCACGCTTCAGCGGCACCACTGCGGCCACCGGGGTGCCCGGGGTCAGGTAGGCACCTACGCGCACTGCACGACGACCGACCATGCCGTCGATCGGTGCACGCAGCACGGTGTGCGACAGATCCAGTTCGGCGCGGGCCTGCGCCGCTTCCGCGCGTTGCACCGCGGCCTGCGCAGCCTGCACACCGGCGGTCAGGATGTCGGTGCGCTGGCGCGCGGTCGACAGCGCCGCCTGGCCCTGCTGCAGGTGGGCACTGGCCACGGCCTGCTTCGACTGCGCCTGCTGCGCGTTCTGTACGGTTCCGGCGCCGTCACGGGCCAGTTCGCGGTAGCGCTGCTGGTCGGCACTGGCCAGGGTCAGTTCGGAACGGCTGACATCGACACTGGCCCTGGCCTGCTCGATCAGCGAATCCTGCTGGGCCAGTGCGGCCTGCGCGTTGGCGAGCTGTGCCCGGGCATTGGCAAGGTCGGCACGGGCCGCCTGCAGGGCGACCTGGTAGTCACGGTCGTCGATGCGGGCCAGCACGTCGCCGGCCTTCACCGACTGGTTGTCTTCTACTTCCACGGCACTGACGAAGCCGGGAATTTTCGGCGCCACCAGAGTGTAGTCAGCCACCACGTACGCATTGTTGGTGCTCTGGTGGCCGCCATCGCGCAGCAGCAGCCAGGCGCCGATGGCCAGGGCCAGTACGCCCAGGCCCAGGCCGGTGTGGAGAGTGGTTCGATTGATCGTCATGAGGGGTTCCTGCGAAAGGTTCAGGCCACTGCACGTGGCGGGTGGATGCGGGTGGGCATCCAGGCAATGAGGGGAATGAAGGCCAGCGCCACCAGTGCGACCACCCAGTACAGGTCGGCCGAGGTCAGCGCCTGCACCTGTGCATGCAGGCGCGCGCCGAGCTGCGGGCCATCGGCCAGCCACGGTTGCTCGCCCAGGCGGTCGACCAGCACGGTGGAATGGAAATGACGGCGGCCTTGGGCGACGGCATCCAGTACGCCGCTGGCGAGCACCGCAGCGAAACCCTTGACCGTGTTGAACCACGCCGAGGCAAATGGGCCGTCCTGCGGCGCCAGGCCGCCGGTGGCCAGCATCAGCAGCGGCAGCACCGCCATCGGTTGTGCGAACACCTGCAGCAGCTGCACCCACAGGAAGTTGTCGCGGATCCAGGCCACGTCCAGGTGCGAGCCCAGCCAGCAGGCCAGCGCCAGCATCGCCAGGCCGGTGGCCTGCACCCAGCGGCAGTCCACCGCGCGGATGTTCAGCAGCGCCGCCACCAGCGGCAGCGCGATCACCTGCGGCAGTGCCACCCACAGCAGCATCGGTGCCGTCTGCAGCGGCCGGTAGCCCTGCACGCTGGCCAGGAAGGCGGACGGGATGGAGATCACCGCCAGCAGCACGAACAGCACGCCGCCCAGCGTCACCAGCGAGTAGCTGAGATTGCGGTTGGCCAGCAGTTGCAGCTTGAAGAACGGCAAGGGGTGGAACCATTCATTGATCATGAACAGCACCATCAGGCCGGCGCCGCCCCCGATCATCAGCGTGATCATCGGCGAGTCGAACCAGTTCAGGCGCGGACCCTGCACCAGGCCCAGTACCAGCAGCACCAGTGCTGGCAGGCCGAGCAGCAGGCCGACCGTATCGAACTGGGCGAAGCGTTCCAGCCGCAGCGGGTCCTGTGGCAGGCCCCAGCTGACCATCACCATGGCGGCCAGGCAGTACGGCACGATCTGCCAGAACGCCCAGTGCCAGCCCACCTGCTCGACCCAGAACGCGGCCAGCGGCGTGCCCATGCTCGGGCCGAACGTCGCCGTCAGCGCGTAGCCGGCCAGGCCGTACAGCTTGATGCCCGGCGGCAGGAAGCGCAGCGCCACGCTCATCAGCAACGGCGGCAGTGCACCACCGCACAGGCCCTGCAATGCACGCAGCAGCAGGAACACTTGCAGGTTCGGGGCGAGCGGGCACAGCACGCCCAGCACCATGAAGCCACCGATCATCGCCAGCGCGAAACGACGCAGCGAGAAGGTGGCGGCACACCACGGCGCGAAGGCCATCGCACTGACCGACATCGCGCTGTAGAGGGCGACGATCCAGCTGCCGTCATCGACGCTGAAACCCATCGCGCCACGGATGTCGGCCAGGGCGACCTTGGTGATGTTCTCGTTGAAGCCCGACACCAGCACCGCCAGCAGCACGCCACACAGGCCGACCAGAACGCGGCGGTCGAGCCCGGGGGCGGCGGCAGGACGGGGCGCTGCAGCGGCCGGGACAGCGGCGGCCGGCGTACTCATCGCCGGGCACCGATCCGTGCAGTGCACGGCATATTGGGGGTCATTGGAATGCGCTCAGTGAAACTCCGGGGAGCGCAGTCTAGGGAGCCGGTACCCTGCGAAAAATGGCGCGACCCGCATCCCAGGCGTGCACCAGGCGCACGCATGCAGATGTCAGCGCGAGGCCTCCCCTGCGCTTTCGCACATGGTCTTGATCGAGCGCCGCAACCACTGGTGCGCGGCGTCGTTGTCCAGGCGCGGATGCCAGGCTTGCACGATGGCCGCGGTCCGCACCGGAATCGGCAGCGGGAACAGGCGCAACGGCAGGCGCATGTTGACGATCCGCTCCAGCATCACGCTTGGCATCTGAGGCAGGATCAGGTCTGATTCGGCCGCCGCGAAAATCGCACCGTGGAAAGTCGGGCTGATCAGCGCCACGCGGCGCTGCAGGCCGAGCGTGGCCAGGTCATCATCGATCGGCCCACGTGGCAGGCCACGGCGCGACACCGCGATGTGGTCGCACGCGGCAAAGCGCTCGGCACTGATCTCCTCGTCGAACAGTGGATGGTCTTCGCGCGCGGCGCCCATGAACGAGGTACTGAACAGGTTCTGCACCTTGGTGTCGGGCGCGTGCTTGCCGGCGGTGCTGATGTACAGGTCGATCCGGCCCTGCGCCATCGCATCGTCGTCGGTATCGCCCTCGGGCACGAAGCGCAGCACCGCGCGCGGCGCCTGCTGGCGGAACAGTTCACGCAGGCGTCCGCCGAATCCACCGATGAAGACATCATTGGCGCGGACATTGAAGGTGCGCTCCAGGGTGCGCAGGTCGATCTCGCGACCGGCATTGAAGACGCGGTGGGCCTGCTCGATCACGTCGCGGACCTGCTCACGCAGCTGCAGGGCGCGCGGCGTGGGCGCCAGCCCGCGGCCGGCACGCACCAGCACCGGGTCGCCCAGGGCGGTGCGGATCCGGCCCAGGGTACGGCTCATCGCCGGCGCGCTCAGGTTCATCCGCCGCGCGGCGGCGGCCACGCTGCATTCGTCGATCAGCACGTCCAGTGCCAGCAACAGGTTCAGGTCCGGCAGGGGCATGACAGTCTCCAGTGAAGCATTCTCCAGTAAGCCGGATGACTCTACGGCACTCCTGGCCTCCATGGATTGCGTCTGGCGCATTCATTGACTGCCGCGCACGGCATGGGTGCGCGCGATGACATCGGCGACCATCCCCGGCCTGCAAAGGAGACATCCATGTTCAATACCCTGCTGGTCGCCCTGGACGGTGGCCCCCAGCACGCGCGCGTGCTGGACCTGGCCGCGGCCATTGCCGGCCCCCGCAGCCGCCTGCACCTGCTGTGCGTGCTCGACCCCGAATTCGCGCTGGCGGCCGATGCCAGCGAAGCCGACCGCATCGAGTATCCGGAAGCCGCCCGCCAGCGCTCCCGCGCCGAGGCGGTGCTGGCCGAAGCCCTGGCCGAGCTGCGCGAGCGCGGCGTCGATGCCATCGCGCAGATCCCCTCCGGCGACCCCGGCGAAGTCATCAGCGACCAGGCCAGGCGCCTGAAGTGCGACCTGATCGTGATCGGCCACCGCCACCTGTCCCGGCTGGAGCGCCTGTTCGAACCCTCGATCGGGCAATGGACCATCGATCACGCCCCCTGCCCCGTGCTGGTGGAAACCCGCGACCCACAACCCTAGCTGCCATGGCCTCCCGTTCCCCGTTGTTTCCCACCCGGGTCAGCTACCGTGCCTTCGGCCGCCAGTTCGGTCGTGGCGAGCAGGCGCTGCTGGCGGCGATACGCCAGCTGCGTGACCCCGATCTTGTAGCCGATGGACTCGCACAGCTGAGCGGCCTCGGCCTTGATCCTGAAGGCTGCGACGCGTTCATCAACCTGCTGCCGCTTCTGGCCGCGCCGGCGGCACCGATCGACCTGTTGCCCGCCGGCTCTCCGTTCATTGCCGCCAGCGAACTGGACCTGCTGGTCTGCCTGCTGCGCATCGCCCAGTGGCGGCATGCACGGCCCCGCGAAGACGACTCGCTGGCACCGCTGCGGCGGCAGCTGGCACGCTGTGCTGTCGCCGTGCAGGCAGCGAAGCTGCCGTTGCGGCAGCGATCATTGTCACCTGTCGGACTGAGGCTGCTCGACCCCACCGGCTGGCTGCGGCAACGATGACCGGTGCGCACCGCACGTGCGCGATCCTGCATCGGGGCTGATCACGCGTCCCCCTCAGCAATCCATCCTGCCGTGCGCACTGCCTTCGTCGTCGAGCACGTGCGCATGCAGGATCACCTGGTTGCGGCCGGCACGCTTGGCCGCATACAGCCCCGCATCGGCGTCTGCCAGCAGCTGGTCGGCGCTGGCCAGGGCCGGCGGATGCAGGTAGCCCACACCGATACTGATGCTGACCGACCCTTCCGGCAGTGGCAGTGCTTCCACCGCCTCGCGCAGGCGTTCGGCCAGCGCCAGTACGCCCGACAGCGGGCTTCCCGGCACGATCACTGCGAATTCCTCGCCGCCATAGCGCGCAACACTGTCGCCGGCGCGGCCGGCGCTGGCCTTCAGGATCGCCGCCACGGCCTGCAGGCAGCGATCCCCGGCAGGATGACCGTGCCGGTCGTTGAAGACCTTGAAATGGTCGATGTCCAGCAACAGAAGGCCCAGTTCGCTGCCACTCCGCCGCGCGCGGTTCCATTCGGCCAACAGCAGTGCATCGAACTCGCGCCGGTTGGCCACGCCAGTGAGGCCATCCTGCCGTGCCAGCTGGTCCAGCGAAGCCTGCCGCTCCATCAGGTCCACCTGCAGCAGGATGCTGCGCAGGCCGAAGCCCAGCGTCGCGACTACGAATCCTGTGACCGCCAGTGGTCGCGCGTGGTCAACCACCAGCGTCCCGACCACCAGCAGCAGCAGCGGCAGGATCATCGGGCCGGCCGCCTGCACCGTGCGGGCCAGCCGTGGATGCAGCACGAAGCTCGGCGCCGGCGCCCGGCTCAGCGCCAGCAGTGCCAGCAGCAGGAACGGCAGGTCGATCAGCAGGTCGTTGTAGGCACCGAACGACTGCTCCTCGGTGTAGTGGTTGATGTAGTACGCCACCAGCAGGTAGACGACGGCGTACATCGCCAGCGCACGGAAGAAGTTGCGCCGCTCAGGAACGTCGCCGACCAGCCAGCGCACCACGGCGAACGCCGCAATGCACAGGTTCTGGATATCGAACATGCGCTGCATGTTGGCCATCGCGTGGTCATCAACATCGATGCGGGCGGCAAACGATTGCGCGTGCACGAAGAACAGCACACCCAGCAGTGCGGCCATGGCCGCGTCGATCAGGCTGATGCTGAGCCGTTCGCGGCGTGCACGGGCCAGGATGAACACCAGCGGCACACCGTAAAGCACATACAGGAACAGACTGACCCGCGGCGTGACATCGGCACGGCCAGCACCCAGCGCATCGACCATGTTGAAGGCCATGCCTCCGCCCCACAGCAGCAGGGCCAGCGCGGTGGCACGCCAACCCAGCGCGGCGCCATCGCGGCGGGCCCGCCACAGGCAGGCGGCGGCGGCCAGCAGGGGGGCGCCGGTCAGGAACACGAAGGAACCCGCACCGGCTGGACCCGGCCACATGGCCAGGACCAGGCCATGGCACAGCACATACAGCAGCGCCAGCACTACCGGCATGCATCCCCCGATCGGCAAGGCCGTATGGGCGCACCATAGCCCCGCCCGCGCCACGGCCACGTAAAAAAGGGACGGAGGGAATTAAGTCGTTTGCGGCACAGCGGCAAATGCGACTTAATCCCCTCCGTCCCCTTTTCCGGGGGCCGTCAGCCGTGCAGGGCGCGGGCGTGGTGGGCGATGTGCTCGCCGATGAAACTGGCGATGAAGTAGTAGCTGTGGTCGTAGCCCGGCTGCAGGCGCAGGGTCAGCGGATGGCCGGCGGCATCGCAGGCCTGCTGCAGGCGCTGCGGCTGCAGCTGGGTCTGCAGGAATTCGTCCGCCTCGCCCTGGTCGACCAGCAACGGCAGGCGCTCACGGGCCACGGCGACCAGCTCGCTGGCATCCCATTGCGCCCAGTCCGCCGGGTTGTCGCCCAGGTAGGCGTGGAAGGCCTTCTGCCCCCACGGCACGTGGCTGGGTGCAACGATCGGCGAGAACGCCGACACGCTGCGGTAGCGCCCCGGGTTGCGCAGCGCGATCACCAGCGCACCGTGACCGCCCATCGAGTGGCCGCTGATGCCACGCGCATCGGTGACCGGGAAATTTGCCTCGATCAGTGCCGGCAGTTCCTGTGTCACGTAGTCGTGCATGCGGTAGTGCTTCGCCCACGGCGCACGGGTGGCATTGAGGTAGAACCCCGCCCCCTTGCCCAGGTCATAGCCTTCGGCATCGGCCACGTCATCGCCGCGCGGGCTGGTATCAGGCGCAACGATGATCACACCGTGCTCGGCCGCATAGCGCTGCGCGCCGGCCTTGGTGATGACGTTCTGCTCGGTGCAGGTCAGGCCGCTCAACCAGTACAGCACCGGCAGCGCCTGCGCTTCCGCCTGCGGCGGCAGGTACACGGCGAACTGCATGTCGCAGCCCAACGTGGCCGAGTGGTGGCGGTAGACGTCCTGCCAGCCGCCGAAACAGGCGCGGTGTTCAATGCGTTCCATGGTGCTCTCCTGCGCGGCGCGCCAGCGCACGCGTGCTTCTGGTAGATGCCGACCTTGGTCGGCTTATCCACGCGCGGCGTGGATGCCTTTGTTGATCAGTTCATCCAGCTGCGCCAACAGGCGCAGCAATGGTTCGACGCCAGGCTGCCCATCAAGATTGCGAGAGGCCGCCACCGCCACATCGCTGCGCGGCGGCCACTGCCCGGCCGCGCGCGCCTCGTAGAGGCGCGGCAGGAATACCCGCGCAAGCCACTGCTCGAACGGCATGCCATCGTCGCTGCCGAAGGCCGAGGTCACCGCACGCGCTGGCCCCACCTCGCCCACTACCCAGCCCAGCGCACGCAACGCCTGCTCGATCGGGGCCACCAGGGCCGCGCGCGGGTCTTCCGCACGCGGCCGACGCAGGGCATCCAGCCAGCCCATGACGCGGCTCAGTAGTGGACCACCGAACGGATCGACTTGCCTTCGTGCATCAGGTCGAAGGCGTCGTTGATCTTGTCCAGGTCCATGGTGTGGGTGACGAACGGGGCCAGTTCGATATCGCCCTTCATCGCGTCTTCCACCATGCCCGGCAGCTGGCTGCGGCCCTTCACGCCACCAAACGCGGTGCCCATCCACTTGCGGCCGGTCACCAGCTGGAACGGACGGGTGGAGATCTCCTGGCCCGAACCAGCCACGCCGATCACCACGCTCTGGCCCCAGCCACGGTGCGCGCATTCCAGCGCCGCGCGCATCACGTTGACGTTGCCGATGCACTCGAAACTGTGGTCCACGCCCCAGGTGGTCATCTCGACGATGACCTGCTGGATCGGCTTGTCGTAGTCCTTTGGGTTGATGCAATCGGTGGCGCCGAATTCGCGCGCCAGCTCGAACTTGGACGGGTTGGTGTCCACCGCGATGATGCGGCCGGCCTTGGCCTGGCGCGCACCCTGGATCACCGCCAGGCCGATGCCGCCGAGGCCGAACACCGCCACGCTGTCGCCTTCCTGCACCTTGGCAGTGTTGTGCACCGCGCCGATGCCGGTGGTGACACCGCAGCCGAGCAGGCAGACGTGTTCCGGGTTGGCGTCCGGGTTGATCTTCGCCAGCGACACCTCGGCCACCACGGTGTACTCGCTGAAGGTCGAGCAGCCCATGTAGTGGTACAGCGGCTCGCCGTTGTAGCTGAAGCGGCTGGTGCCGTCGGGCATCACGCCCTTGCCCTGGGTGGCGCGCACCGACACGCACAGGTTGGTCTTGCCGCTCTTGCAGAACAGGCATTCGCCGCACTCGGCGGTGTACAGCGGAATCACGTGGTCGCCGGGCTTGACGCTGGTCACGCCCTCGCCCACGTCCACCACGATGCCGGCGCCTTCATGGCCCAGCACCACCGGGAACAGGCCTTCCGGGTCATCGCCGGACAGGGTGAACGCATCGGTGTGGCAGACACCGGTGTGGGTGATCTTGACCAGCACTTCGCCCGCCTTCGGCGGGGCGACGTCGATCTCGACGATCTGCAGCGGCTGGCCGGGACCAAAGGCGACGGCGGCACGGGACTTCATGGTGGCTTCTCCAGGATCAGGCGGGAATGGGATGGCAGGACGATCGACGCGATGTGGCGCCGATGCTTATTTCAGGTACGAGCGGATCAACGCGCTCATGTCGCGCACGCGTTCGGCGCGTTGTTCATCGGAGGCCGCGGGTTGCCCGAACTCCTCGCGCAGATGGGCCTCCATCACTTCGGACATCAGGCCGTTGACCGCGCCACGGATGGCCGCGATCTGCTGCAGCACCGGCCCGCAGTCGGCACCGGCTTCCAGCGCGCGGTCCAGCGCATCGCACTGGCCGCGGATGCGGCGCACGCGGGCCAGGACCTTCTTCTTCTCTTCGGGGGAGTGCGGCATGGCGGGGCCACCTCGGAACTATACTGGGGGATAGTATACAAGCCGAAGTCACGAACTCAATCCTGGCCGGCTCAATCGAACAATCCCTCACCCGCCAACCGGGTCAGTTCATCCACCACGTAGCGCACCTTGGGCCGCAGGTGGCGCGTCGGCGGCCACAGCGCGTGGATGTCGATGTGCCGTTGCATGTGCGTGTCCAGCACCGACTGCAGCGCGCCGGATTCCAGGTGCCGGCGCACCAGTGACTCCGGCATCTGGCAGATGCCCAGTCCTGCGATGGCCGCATCGATCACCGCATCGCCGTCGTTGAGCTGGTAGCTGGCGTTCGGGATGAACGTCCCTTCCGCATCATCGCTGCCGACCCGCCACGCCACCGGCTGGCCGTGGCGAAAGCCGACGATGCTGCGATGCTGCGCCAGTTCCTCCACGGTAGCCGGCACACCGTGCGCCTGCAGGTACTCCGGCGATGCGCAGGTAACCAGCCGCTGGCGCCCCAGCCGCCGCGCCACCAGGTGCTCGGCCTGGTGCAGCCCGCCGAAGCGGATCAGCAGGTCGATGCCTTCCTCGACGGGATCGACGAAGTGATCGGTGAAGGTCATCGTCAGCTGCAGGTCCGGGTACTGGCGGCACAACCGCAGCAGCACCGGCAGCACCACCAGCCGCCCGAACGAGGACGGCATGTCGATGCGCAGCCGCCCGCTGGGCAGGCCGGCCGACCCCAGGCAGGCCTCGGCCGCGGAGATCTCTTCGAGCGCCGCCGCACACGATGCGTAGTACGCCTCGCCGTCGGTGGTCAGCGCGATGCGCCGCGTGGTGCGGTGGAACAGGCGGACCCCCAGCCGTGTTTCCAGCCGGGCGATGGCCTTGCCCACCGCCGAGCGCGAGATGCCCAGCGCGTCGGCCGCTTCGGTGAAGCTGCCCGAGCGGGCCGTGGTGACGAACGTGACCAAGCCATTCAAGGATTCCAGCGGCAGCATCTCTCACCCCACATTGGGGACAAATAGTCCCGTACCGAGGGAGATCGAAGCGCTTTATGCACCCGCTTGTCAACGCCATCCTGTGTGCATCGCGCCGCTGGCGCCTCCCCGCACCGAGATGACCGACATGACCGCCGCCCTGTTCCACCCGTTCGACCTGTCAGGCACCGCCCTGCGCAACCGCATCGCGATGGCCCCGATGACCCGCGCCCGCAACCCCGGTTCGGTCGCCAGCGAACTCACCGCGCAGTACTACCGGCAGCGCGCCAGCGCCGGCCTGATCATCAGCGAAGGCACGCCGGTATCGCCGCAGGGCCAGGGCTACATCGACGTGCCCGGCATCTGGTCGGCCGAGCAGGTGGACGGTTGGAAGCTCGTCACCGAGGCGGCGCATGCCGCACAGGGCACGATCTTCGCGCAGCTGTGGCACGTCGGCCGCATGTCGCACAGCTCGCTGCAGCCCGATGGCGGGCAGCCGGTCAGTGCCGGCACCCGCCCGGTCGCCAGCGCGCCGAAGAACACCTCGTTCGTGTACCTGGACGATGGCAGCCGTGGCCATGCCGATCCCACCCCGGCACGTGCACTTGAGACCGCAGAGATCCCCGGTATCGTCGGGGACTTCGTGCGCGGGGCGGACAACGCCATCGCCGCCGGCTTCGACGGCATCGAACTGCATGCCGCCAACGGCTACCTGTTCGAGCAGTTCCTCAACCCACTCATCAACCAGCGCGAAGATCGCTACGGCGGCTCGCTGCACAACCGCGCTCGATTGATCCTGGAGACCGTCGACGCGATGGCCCAGCACATCGGCGCCCAGCGCATCGGGGTGCGCCTGGCACCGAACAACCTCACCTTCGACATGCCGTTCTACCCCGACAACGAAGCTACCTACCTGTACCTGGCCAAGGAACTGGGCAAGCGCGGGCTGGCCTATGTGCACCTCAACGACAACCTGCAGGCAGGGCAGTCAGTGCTGGGCGAGGTCTTCCTGCAGCAGTTCAAGCAGGCTTACGGTGGCAACGTGATCCTGGCCGGCGGGATGACCCGCGAGCGTGCCCTGCAACTGGTCGAGGCCGGCACCATCGACCTGGCCGCATTCGGCCAACCGTTCATCGCCAACCCGGATCTGGTCGAGCGCCTGCAACGCAACGACGCGCTGGCCACGCCCGACCGCAATACCTATTACGGTGGCGGCGAGGCAGGCTACCTCGATTACCCGCGCGCGCAGTAGATCCACGCCATGCATGGATGCGATGCGGCTTTCGCTGCGGAATGCATCACGGCGCCTTCTCTACCTTGGTCCAGTCCGAATCAAAGGTCAGCACACGGGTGCTGATCTCGCCCCTGGCCGAGTCCTTGCGACTCAGCTCCAGCCGCCCCTGGTTGCCCTGCGCCACCAGGCTGGCGGCAAAGCTGCCCTCGTTGGACAGTGCTGTGATCACGGCGGTGCCATCGGGCGCGACTCTCATGCCCGCCCGATCGCGAACCTTGTATCCCACGCCAACCGGCGCGTCCAACGCCATTACCGCGCTGCCGTTGGCCATGGTGCCGATGCCACCGCGCTCATCGCCCTTCGCATCGTAGATGGTCATGCCCGTTGCGCGTGAGTTGCGGGCAATGTCACTGGCGTCCTCGGCAATCTGCACGCGCGTGCGCCCTTCACTGTCGAGCACGGTCAGCTTGTAGGTACGGATCTCCGGCACCACACCGGCGTCGGGCGTGGCCACGCTGGTTCCGATCAGGGCCAACGATGCGCCCAGCGCGAACATCGAGGCAGCAAGCAGATTCCTGTGGCGCAGCCTATGCTCCAGGCGTTCCAAGCGTACGGCTATATCCTGCTCATGCATGTTGCGCTCCCTGTTTGAGTCTGCGGTTGCTCGGTTACTTGCTATCAGCATCCACGTGGATCACACGGGTGGATGCTCCGCCTTCGGCGGCGTCCACGCGGCTCAGCTCCAGCTGCCCTTCCGCGCCCTGCGCGACCAGTCTGGCGGCAAAGCCCCCGGCGTTGGACAGGACACCGATAAGCGCAGAACCGTCCGCCCCCACTTTCATTCCGGCCCGATCAGACACGCGATAGCCAACGCCGCGCGGCGCATCCAAGGCAACCGTGGCACTGCCATCGTCGGCGGTGACCATACCTCCGCGCTCCTGTTCATTGCCATCGAAAATGATCAACCCCGCCACCCGGGCGTTGCGCTTGATGTCCAGGTCCGGCGCGTCCTCGCCGATTTCCACGCGCTTGCGTCCTTCGTGATCAAGCACGATCAGGCGTTGGGTGCGAATCTCCGGAACGATGCTGGCCTCCGGGCTGGCAAGCCCGCGACCGGCCAGCACGGTCGATACCAACAGGATGGGGGTTGCCACCAGCAGCCAGCGCCATCGGCCTGCCCGCTGCTCCAGCTTGCGTACGCGCGCTTCCACTTCCAGATCCCGCATGGAATTCTCCCTGGCAACGAGGCCACCGGTCGCAACGACGGGGGCACTCCGATCCTGAACTACAGTTCGATCCTAGAACGTCCATCCGTGCCCAACAACATGACGAAAGTCCCCATGAACTCCGTCACCACGTCGTTCATCGTCAACCTCGACGTGCCCGATCTTGCTGCCGCTGAGACCTTCTACACCGAAGCCTTCGGCCTGCGGATCGGTCGCCGTCTCGGGCCGGAGGCCGTGGAACTGCTCGGCGGGCCAACACCGTTATACCTGCTGCAGAACGAAGCTGGCAGCGTCGCTATTGAAGATGGTGACGTACGCGACTACGAGCGCCACTGGACGCCACTGCACCTGGACTGGGTGGTGGCTGACCTCGAGACCGCACTGGCGCGTGCGATTGCGGCCGGGGCGACACTCGAGCAATCCATGCGCGAGCGTCGCTGGGGGCGCATCGCCGTTCTGGCCGATCCGTTCGGCCACGGCTTCTGCCTGATCCAGTTCAGTGGCGAAGGCTACGACGCGCTGGTCGAATGACCGGCGCATCGCTCACCACGGCAACGGCACCGCTTCGCCGTTGGCACGCTCGCCGTAGTACAGCGACGGCAGCAGGCGCGAGAGGAAACTGAACTCCGTGTAGCAGTGCTTGAGCAGGCCCAGCCCGACCGCATCGCCGGCATCGCGGTGCGGGTCGGTGCTGTCCAGGCCCAGCACGAAGCGGCTGCGCAGCACACAGCCGAACGGCGTATCGCGTGCCACGTGCAGCATCTGCCCGTCGCAGGGATCACCGTTTGCATCCAGGCGCACGTGGTCGCCGAAGCCGATGCGCGCGGCAATCACCGCCGATACATCGCCGGCATCCTGTGCCGCCTGCAGGCGCTCTGGCACCAACAACGTGCGCGGATCATGGAACTTCAGGCGCGCCGCCACCGGCGGAATGTCAGCCAGCGATTCCACGGCATGAATGCTGGCACCGTGGTAGCTGCGTCCGCGCTGCCACGCCGCGTCCCAGCCGCGATGCTCGACATGATCAACCGGATGCCACCAGCGGATGTGCTGGGTGGTCTCGAAGAAGGTGAACCACCAGTCCAGCATGCGGCCCTTGCAGCCGTGCAGATCGGTGCGCACCGCCACCAGCAGGGTGCCGTCATCGCGGCGCTGGATGCCGGTCTCCAGATGCATCGGCGCCGGGTCCAGCAGGTCGTGGTGGTTCAGCCAGGCGCGAGCGTTCACAGCGGTATCCATGGGGTCTCCTGCGGTGTCGGGAGATCTGACAATACGGAAACGCAACTAGTTTCGCAATTAGACGAATGCGGTAAGATGGGTGCGATGAACAGCACCACCCTGCCCGAGCCACCCACACCAACCCGCCGCCGCGGCCGCCCTGCGCGCCCGGAAGCCGAGGTGCGCCACGCGGTACTGCAGGCCACCTTGGAACTGCTGCTGGCACAGGGTTACGAGGCCACCACCATCGAAGCGGTGGCGGCGCATGCCGGGGTGGCGAAGAAGACGGTGTACCGCCACGCCAGCAACCGCGAGGAACTGGTCGGGTTGGCAGTACGCGAGTGGACCGACGGCTTCGCGCCGCAGCTGCAGCGCGATGCGCACGACACCGACGAGGTGCTGCCGTTGCTGCAGGACATCCTGCAGGCGGTGTGCACGCAGGCACTGTCGGTGCAGGCGGTGCAGGTGTTCCGGCTACTGGCCACCGATTTCCCCGGCAAGGACGCACTGCTGCAGGCCTATCTGGACAACGGCATCGAACGCGGCCGAGCGCTGCTGGCTGACTGGCTGGCGCGACAGCAACAGCGCGGGCTGCTGCGTGAAGGAGATCCTGTTCGCATAGCGCGATTGCTGCTCGCGATGGCCGTGGCCGAGCCACTGCGCGAACGCGTGATCGGCGTGGTGGCCGAGGATGCGCCGGTGGACGTGCACCTGCGTGAGTGCCTGGCGTTGTTGGGGCCGGTGTTGCAGGAACCGTAGCGTGGTGCCATCCACGCTTGGCGTGGATCTACCGGCCAATCCCGATTCGTTGGTCGGCAATGGCCTGCACTGGTGGGTGCCGACCGTTGGTCGGCATGGCTGCAGCACCTCACTCGCGCAGCATGTCCACGAACGCGCGCAGCGCACCCGGCATCTGCCGCTGCTTCGGGTAGTACAGCGCGAAGCCGGCGAACGGTTCGCTCCAATCTTCCAGCACCGCCACCATCTGCCCCGAATCAATGTAAGGCCTTGCCGTGTCTTCCAGCACGTAGGCCAGGCCGATGCCATCAAGCACTGCACCCACGACGGTGCCCTGCTCACTCAACGTGAGCCGGCCCGGCACATCGATCTCCAACGCTTGCCCGCTACGCTCGAACTGCCACTTGTAGAGATGCCCGCTGGCGAAGCGGAAGCGGATGCATTCGTGTGCCGCCAGGTCCCGCGGATGCAGTGGTGCCGGGTGTCGCCGCAGGTAGTCCGGCGAGCCGACAATCAGCCCGCGCAGCGGTGGCCCCATCGGCACCGCCACCATGTCCTCGGGCACGAACTCGTGCAGGCGCACGCCGGCGTCGTAGCCCTCGGCGACGATGTCGACCAGGCCATCGTTCTCGGTCAGCTCCACCCGCACGTCCGGATGAGCGCGCAGGAAGCGCGCCAGCCGCGGCCCCAGCTGGGTCGACACCGCCGCGCGGGTGGCGTTGATGCGCAGCAGGCCGGCCGGGGCGGCACGGAACTGGTTCATCTCTTCCAGCGCGTCATGCACCTGGCCCAGCGCCGGCTGCAGGCGCTCCAGCAGGCGCTGCCCGGCCTCGGTCAGGGCCACGCTGCGGGTGGTGCGATGAAACAGGCCCACGCCCAGGCGTTCTTCCAGCGCGCGGATCGCATAGCTCACCGCCGAGGTCGACAGCGCCAGCTCGGCGCCGGCACGGCGGAAGCTGCGGTGGCGGGCGACCGCCGCGAACGCGGCCAGGTGCGAGAGGTTGTCAGTGGCCATGATTGTGCAGTTTCACTTGATGAATCATGCCGATATCCGGGCTTCTTGCCGCTGGGTACGGCGCGTATTGTAAAACGCCTTTCGACAAACCCTGCCAAGGATTCCCCATGTCCCTCGCCCGTGGTTACGCCGCCCATTCACATACCGACCCGCTGATTCCGTACGAGTTCGAACGCCGCGCGGTCGGCCCGGACGATGTGCGTATCGAGATCCTCTACAGCGGCATCTGCCACTCCGACCTGCACCAGGCCCGCGACGACTGGGGTGGCTCGATCTACCCGATGGTGCCGGGCCACGAGATCATCGGCCGCGTCACCGAGGTCGGCAGCAACGTCACCCGCTTCAAGGTGGGCGACCACGCCGGTGTCGGCTGCATGGTCGATTCCTGCCGCCACTGCGACGCCTGCCAGCACGACCTGGAGCAGTACTGCGCCGAAGGCGCGACCTGGACCTACAACGGCCGTGAACGCGAAAGCGGCGCGCCGACCTACGGCGGCTATTCCGACCACGTGGTGGTCGAACAGCGCTTCGTGGTGAAGGTGTCCGATACCCTCGACCTGAAGGCGGCCGCACCGCTGCTGTGCGCCGGCATCACCACCTGGTCGCCGCTGCGTCACTGGAAGGTCGGCCCGGGCCAGAAGGTCGGCGTGATCGGCCTCGGTGGCCTTGGCCACATGGGCGTGAAGTTCGCCAAGGCGCTCGGCGCGCACGTGGTGATGATCACCACCACGCCGGAAAAGGGTGCCGACGCCAAGCGCCTGGGCGCCGACGAAGTGCTGGTCTCGCGCGATGCCGCGCAGATGAAGGCGCACGCCGGCAGCTTCGACTTCCTGCTCAACACCATCCCGGTCGGCCATGACACCAACCCGTACATGGGCCTGCTCAAGCGCGAGGCCACCATGTGCCTGGTCGGCGTGCTGACCGAACTGGACCCGCCGCTGACCGGTGGCAGCGTGATCTTCGGCCGCAAGCACCTGACCGGCTCGGCGATCGGTGGCATGGCTGAGACCCAGGAAATGATGGATTTCTGTGCCGAGCACGGCATCGTCAGCGATGTCGAGATGATCGACATCAAGAACGTCAACGAAGCCTGGGAGCGCATGGCGAAGAACGATGTGCGCTACCGCTTCGTGATCGACATGGCGACGATGAAGAACGCAGCCTGATCCAGGGCAGATGTGAAAACGAAAAACCCCGGCAATGCCGGGGTTTTTCTTCTGGGATTGCCGGCCAGCGGCCGGCACTACCGCAAGGCGATCAATACGCGAACTCGCGGAACACCGGATCCACATCGCCGTGCCAGCGGCCATGGAACAGCGCCAGCTTGCGCTCGGCCGGGGTCAGGCCGGACTCGACGATCTCCTGCAGCACGTCCAGGAACTTGCTCTCGTCCTGGCCGTCGGCATTGCGCGCCGCGCGGCGCTTGAGGCCTTCAACGGAAATCTTCACCGCCTCGCGGGCCAGGTCGCGCACCGTGCCGTTGCGGAACGGCAGGTTCATCGCATGCTTCGGTACACCATCGCGCAGTGCATGGCGCTCGGCCAGGGTGAAGTCACGCACCAGGTCCCAGGCGGCATCCAGCGCGGTGTCGTCGTACAGCAGGCCCACCCAGAACGCCGGCAGCGCGCACAGGCGGCTCCACGGGCCACCGTCGGCGCCGCGCATTTCCAGGTATTTCTTCAGGCGCACTTCGGGGAAGGCGGTGGTCATGTGGTCCGACCAGTCGCGCAGAGTCGGCAGCGCACCCGGCAACACCGGCAACTTGGCCTGCATGAAATCGCGGAAGCTCTGCCCGCTGGCGTCGTGGTAGATGCCATCGCGGTAGGAGAAATACATCGGCACGTCGAGCAGGTAATCGACATAGCGCTCGTAACCGAAGCCATCCTCGAACACGAAGTCGAGCATGCCGGTGCGATCGGCATCGGTATCGGTCCAGATGTGCGAGCGATAGCTCAGGTAGCCGTTCGGCTTGCCTTCGGTGAACGGCGAATCGGCAAACAGCGCAGTGGCAATCGGCTGCAGCGCCAGCGACACGCGGAACTTCTTCACCATGTCCGCTTCGGTGGCGTAGTCCAGGTTCACCTGCACCGTGCAGGTGCGGGTCATCATGTCCAGGCCCAGCGAGCCGACCTTGGGCATGTACGACCGCATGATCTTGTAGCGGCCCTTCGGCATCCAAGGCATCTCATCGCGCTTCCACTTCGGCTGGAAGCCCATGCCGAGGAAGCCCAGCTGCAGCTCACCGGCCACCTGTGCCACTTCATTCAGATGGGTGCCGGTCTCCACGCAGGTCTGGTGGATGGTCTCCAGCGCCGCTCCGGACAGTTCCAACTGACCGGCCGGTTCCAGCGTCACCGAGGCGCCATCGCGCAGCAGGGCGATCGTGTTGCCGTTTTCCTGCACCGGCTCCCAGCCGAAGCGGACCAGCCCATTGAGCAGCGCTTCGATGCCGCGCTCGCCTTCAAAGGTCGGCGGGCGAAGGTCATCCAGGCGGAACCCGAACTTCTCGTGCTCGGTGCCGATGCGCCACTGCGCGCGGGGCTTCTCGCCGGAGGCGATCACCTCCACCAGCTGCGAGCGGTCGGTAATGGGGGTATCGGCGACGTGGCTGGGGCTCGACAAGGGGGTGGCTCGCTGGACGGTGGCAGGGGATGTGGGGCCCAGGGCCTTCCATCGCAAGGGCGCACTATAGCGTGGCGACCCGTTGCGTCATGCGACGGAGACGGTTTTCAGCATCCTACCGACGCCCTCTTGACCCTCGTACACTCGGGGGCATGAGCCGCCATTCACGACACCCCGAACTGCACCGCTCCGAGCGCGTCGGCTGGCTGCGTGCCGCCGTGCTGGGCGCCAACGATGGCATCGTCTCGGTGGCCGGCCTGGTGGTCGGCGTGGCCGCCAGCGGCGCCTCCGCTGCGACCATCCTGGCCACCGGCGTGGCCGGCACCGTGGCCGGCGCGATGTCGATGGCCGCCGGCGAGTATGTCTCGGTGCAGACCCAGGCCGACACCGAAGACGCCGACCTGACGATGGAAAAGCGCGAGCTGCGCGAAGACCCGCATAGCGAGCTGGAAGAGCTGGCCGCGATCTACCGCCACCGCGGACTGGAACCGGCGCTGGCACGTCAGGTGGCCGAACAGCTCACCGCGCACGACGCGCTCGGTGCCCACGCCCGCGACGAGCTGGGCATTACCGATACCCTGCGCGCCCGCCCGCTGCAGGCAGCGCTGGCCTCGGCCGGCGCCTTCACCTGCGGTGCGGCACTGCCCGTGCTGACCGCGCTGCTCGCGCCGGTCGACAAGGTCGCGATGATGACCACCGCCAGCACCCTGCTCGGCCTGTGCCTGACCGGCGCAATGGCAGCCCAGGCCGGCGGCGCACCGCCGGTACGCGGCGCGATCCGGGTGATGTTCTGGGGCGCGCTGGCGATGGCCGCGGCCGCCGGCGTCGGTCGCCTGCTCGGCGCACACGTGACATGACCGCCATGCTGCCCGCGGACACCGCACTGCTGGCCGAGATGGCCAGCCTGGCCGGCTGCGAGCGCGCCGAAGGCTATGCCTGCATCACCGCACGTCGCGAGCATGGCGCCAGCTCGGTGGAGATTCCGCAACCGCAGTTCGCGATCCTGCTGGAAGGCCGCAAGCAGGTGCGTACCGCTCATCAGTCTCTGGCGTTCGTTCCCGGCGACATCCTGCTGCTGACCCAGCGCTGCCGCATCGATGTGGTCAACACCCCCGACCCGCGCAGTGGCCGTTACCTCAGCGCCATCGTGCCGCTGTGTGCCGAAGTGCTGGCGGCCGCTCGCACGCTGTGGATCGAGGGGCTTCCCGCGCCTGGCCAGGCGATGGCGCGGTTGCCGTTGATCGAACATGGCGCGGTACTGCGCCAATGGCGGCAATCGCTGCAGGACGGGCGTTACAGCGAAGCACGATTGGCGCTGGCCTCGCTGGTACTGACCCTGTGCCGGCAGGGCCACGGCAACCTGCTGCTGCCGCAGGCGCCGAGCCTGGGCGAACAGATCCGCGACCGTATCGCCGCCGAACCGGCACGCGACTGGCAGTCGCGCGATGTGGAAGAACAGTTCGCGCTGAGCGGCGCGACCCTGCGCCGTCGACTCGCCGCCGAGGACACCAGCCTGCGCCAGCTGCTCACCGAGGCACGGCTGGCGCATGGCATGCAGCTGCTCTACACCACGGACCTGCCGTTGAAGACCGTGGCCGCACGCGCGGGCTATCGGTCCGCGGCGAGTTTCAGCAAGCGCTTCGCCGAGCAGTACGGACTGGCTCCCACCGACATTTGAGGGGGTTCGGCAGGGCGGCGCCCTGCACCCGCCGAAGCGAGTGCAAGAGCCGAAGCAACAGCCAAAGCAACAGCCAAAGCAACAGCAACAGCGGCTATCCGTGGGATGGCGGGGCGGTGTGGGTGGGCAGGACACGCCGTAAACCCGTCCCTGGGGGCTCGATGGCGCCATCCATGGCGCCAACGGTCCTGCCCACCCACACCGCCCCACCTTCGACAGGTTCACTCGGCTGTTGGCAACTGCGGCTTTGTTCCGCGCGGCTGTTGGTAGGTGTCGACCTTGGTCGACACATCTGTCAGATATCGAATGAGTCATCCACGCGTGGCGTGGATCTACTGTGTCGACCAAGGTCGACACCCACCAAGGCAATACGTCGTTCCGTCAGATCGCGGCCAACTGTCGAAGGCGGGGTGGGTCCGGTTGCGGGGGCGTGAGCCGCATGGATGCGGCGACCGAGCTTACATGGACGTACTTGCAGCGTCCCCCGCAACCGGACCCACCCCGCCATCCCACAGATAGCCCGCTGTTGCTGTTGCTTCGGCTGCTGCTATTGCTTCGGCTGTTGCCGTTGCCTCTGCGGGTGCAGGGCGCAGCCCTGCAGACAACACCCCTTCCCTGAGCATTCCGCGCAGTGGTTTGAGCGCCGCGCACACGCCAGCCACGCCACGCTATGCGGCAACGGAACCGTCCGTCGCCCACCGAGAACCACCATGACCCTGCGCCACCTGCCCCTGCGCTCCGCCCTGCTGCTGGCCCTGTCGTCCCTGCCGCTGGCCGCACTGGCCGAAGCCACCTCGCCCGCTCCCACCCAGCAGGTGCCGGGCGTCTATCACCAGCGCGTCGGCGCACTGCAGGTCACCGCCCTGTTCGACGGCGTGGTCGCGCTGGGCCGGCAGGAAGTGGTGGACGTGCCGCCCACCCTGGTCAGCCGCCTGCTGGAAGGCCGCTACGTACCCGAAGACAAGAAAGGCCTGCAGACCGCGATCAACGCCTTCCTGGTGCGCCAGGGCAACCACCTGACCCTGGTCGATACCGGCACCGCGCAGTGCTTCGGCCCCGGCCTGGGCCAGGTGCTGGGCAATCTGCGCGCCTCCGGCGTGGACCCGGCCGAGGTGGACGAGGTGCTGCTGACCCATGCCCATCCGGACCACCTGTGCGGGGTGCTCGACGCGCAGGGCAAGCCCGCCTACCCGAATGCCACGGTGTGGCTGTCCAAGGCCGATGCCGACTACTGGCTCAACCCGGCCAGCGAGGCCACCGCGCCGAAGGGCGTGCGCTTCGCCTTCCCGCTGGCACGCAACGCGGTGGCGCCCTACCAGGCCAGCGGCCACCTGCGCACTTTCAGCCCCGGCGATGCCCTGCCCGGTGGCGCCGTGGCGATGGACACCCATGGCCATACGCCCGGCCATGTCTCCTACCGGTTCGACAGCCAGGGCCAGTCACTGCTGGTGTGGGGCGATGTGCTGCACTTCCATGCGGTGCAGTTCGCGCATCCGGAGGCGGCATTCGAGGCCGATTCGGACCGCAAGGCGGCCATCGCCAGCCGGCGCGGGCTGCTGCAGCAGGCCACCGTCAACGGTTGGTGGGTGGCCGGTGCGCATCTGCCGTTCCCCGGCCTGGGCCACGTGCGTGGCGAGGGTAAGGCCTATGCGTGGGTGCCGGCGGAGTACTCGCCGTTGAAATGAGCCGATGAGCCCTTGTAGAGCCGAGCTCATGCTCGGCTACCGGGGCCTGGCCGCGCTGCGCGCGGCAGCCGAGCGTTGGCTCGGCTCTACAGGAAAACCGGAAGCCTTATTCCAGCCCCAGCCAGCCGCCGATCACGCCGCGGGCTTCGTCCACACCGGTACGGTCTTCGCCTGAGAACACCTGCACGCTCACGCTGTCGCCATAGGCCGATTGCAGCTCCTTGCGCACCTTCTGCAGGGACTGCATCTGCTGGCTGCGGCTGAGCTTGTCGGCCTTGGTCAGCAGCGCGTGCGCCGGCAGGCCACGCTGCACGGCATAGGACAGCATCTGCCGGTCGTAGTCCTTCAGCGGATGGCGGATATCCATCACCACCACCAGGCCCTTCAGGGCTTCGCGGGTACGGAAATACCTGTCGATGAAGGCCTGCCAGTGCGCCTGCAGGTCCAGCGGTACCTTGGCGTAGCCGTAACCGGGCAGGTCGACCAGGTGCGCTTCAGGCGTGACCTGGAAGAACACCAGCTGCTGGGTGCGGCCGGGGGTCTTGGAGACACGGGCCAGGGCGTTCTGGCGGGTCAGCGCGTTGAGCGCACTGGACTTGCCGGCGTTGGAGCGGCCGGCGAAGGCCACTTCGGCCCCTTCGTCGGGCGGCAGCTGCCGCACGTTGTGGGCCGAAAGGTGGTAACGGGCGCGTTCGATGAGCAATGACATGTGCCTAGGATCGCATGTTGCGGCGCCGCGCGCCCGTGCCGGCGGCCGTTGCGGGCATTTTGCTGCACTGCTGCGTTGACCGTGCGCGGAAACGGCGTTGATAATCCGGGCGATGCCGGCGGCCACCGCCCGGCCCGGTCCATACGGAGCTTTAGCATGCGCCACGCTCGCGTTCTTGCCGTATCCGCCCTTGCCACTGCTGTAGTCGTTGCCGCTGCTGCGTTCGCGCAGACCACGTTGACCCCGCTGCCCGACAACGGGCCGATCCGCACCGCCTCGCTGGAAGTGGATTTCAGCAAGACCACCTGGGGCGACGCCAAGGCCGGCCAGACCAAGGCCTCGGCCTGCGCGGCCTGCCATGGCGCCGACGGCAATTCCACAGTGGAGATGTACCCGTCCATCGCCGGCCAGAGCGAACGCTACGTCGCCCAGCAGATGGCCCTGATCGCCAACGGCCAGCGCAGCTCCGGTGCGGCGGTGGCGATGGTGCCGTTCGTGCAGAACCTCACCCCGCAGGACATGCGCGACATCGGCGCGTTCTTCGCCACCCAGAAGGCCACCGCCGGCATCGCCGATGACACGGCGGTCACCGACGGCCCCTACAAGGGCATGAAGTTCTACGAGATCGGCCAGCAGCTGTACCGCGGCGGCGACGCCAAGCGCGGCCTGCCGGCCTGCATGGCCTGCCACGGCCCCAGCGGGGCCGGTAATCCCGGCCCGGCCTATCCGCACATTGGTGGCCAGCACGCCAGCTATGTCGCGCGCCGCCTGCAGGAATACCAGGCCGGCCAGACCAACGAGACCGACAAGGCGCACTTCCAGATCATGGCTGCGGTTGCGCAGAAGCTGAGCGAACAGGAGGTGCAGGCGCTGTCGAGCTACCTGCAGGGCCTGCACAACAAGGCCGACGACGTGGCCGTTGCCACCACGCCGGCACAACCGGCTGCCGCCCCCTGAGCACCTTTGGTCGGCCGGGGCCGCCACCGCGGCCCTCGCCTGCGGTATGTTTCCTTCACGCCGGCGACCGCGCCGGCGTTGCTTTTTTCAACGGAGATGCGTGTCGATGAGGTTGATTTCCCGCCTGCTGTTGTCTGTGCTGGTGCTGCTGCCGCTGGTAGCCTGCGCCGCAACCCCTGCCAATGCCCCGCTGGTCGAGGGCAAAGACTACGAGCGCATCGCCCAGCCGGGCCCGTTCCAGCCGCTGGCCGGCAAGATCGAGGTGGTCGAAGTCTTCGGCTACACCTGCCCGCACTGCGCCCGTTTCGAACCGCAGCTGGAAGCCTGGGCAGCCAAGCTGCCGGCCGACGTGCGCTTCACCCCGGTTCCGGCGGCCTTCGGCGGCGCCTGGGACGCCTGGGCCCTGGCCTACTACGCCGCCGACGAAGTCGGCGTGGCCAAGCGCAGCCACGGCGCCGTGTTCAAGGCCCTGCACCAGGACGGCTCGCTGCCGATGCAGAACGTTTCGGCCGATGAGCTCGCCACCTTCTACAAGGCCTACGGCGTGACCCCGGACCGTTACCTGCAGGCCCTGCGCGGCGATGCCGTACAGAAGAAGGTCGATGCCGCCCGCGCGTTCGCCCAGCGCACCAGGATCCCGGGGACCCCGGCGCTGATCATCAACGGCCAGTACCTGGTCCGTGGCGACAGCTTCGACGACCAGCTGCGCATCGCCTCGGCGCTGATCGCCCAGGCCCGCGCCGCCCGCGGCCGCTGAACCAACACCCACCACCGACACGGCGCTGTCGCCGCCGCGTGTCATCATTTCCCCCTGGCCGGCGCATGACGCCGGCCCCACCTTTCCAGATGCTGGAGACGTTTCCATGAAGATCCGTTACGCCCTCGCCCTCGCAGCGCTGCTGCCAATCCTGGCTGCCTGCAAGGCCGACGACGGCAGCACCAACACCACCGCGGCCCCGGCCGAACCGGCTGCTGCTCCGGCGACCACCGAACCGGCTGCGCCGGCCGCGGGTACCGAAGGCGTCGCACCGGCCGCTGCCGAAGGCGAGAAGGCCTCGGCTGAAGCCGCACCGGCCACTGCACCGGCCCCGACCACCGCCGCGCTGACCGGCCCGGCCCCGGTGGAAGGCGCCGACTACCAGGTGATCCCGAACGGCCAGCCGTTCCAGCCGGCCGCCGGCAAGATCGAAGTGACCGAGATCTTCGGCTACGTCTGCCCGGCCTGCGCCGCGTTCCAGCCGCTGGTCGGCCCGTGGAAGGCCGGCCTGCCGAGCGATGTGAACTTCGTCTACGTGCCGGCCATGTTCGGCGGCACCTGGGACAACTACGCCCGTGCCTTCTACGCCGCGCAGACCCTGGGCGTGCAGGAGAAGACCCACGAAGCCCTGTACGCTGCCATCCATTCGCAGAAGACCCTGAAGGGCGAGCGCGGCACCGATTCGGTTGACGACATCGCCAAGTTCTACGGTGCCTACGGCGTGGATCCGAAGCAGTTCGCCGCCACCATGGGCAGCTTCGCGGTGAATGCCAAGACCAACTCGGCCAAGCAGTTCGCCCAGCGCAGCCAGATCAGCGGCACCCCGTCGATCATCGTCAACGGCAAGTACCTGGTGAAGGGCAAGAGCTTCCCGGACATGCTGCGCATCGCCGACCACCTGATCGCCCGCGAACGCGGTGCGGCCCAGGCTCACTGATCCAAGAGAAGCGTTTCCCGGCCGTGAATTCCCCCCGTACACGGACCCTGCGCTTGCTGACGGCCAACATCCAGGCCGGCTCAAGTACCCGCCGCTACAGCGACTATGTGACCCGCAGCTGGTCACATGCGCTGCCGGCGGGGCGCAAGCGCAGCAGCCTGGACGCGATCGCCACCCTGGCGCGCGAACATGACATCGTCGGCCTGCAGGAGGCCGACCCGGGCAGCCTGCGCTCGGGCTTCACCAACCAGACCCACTACCTGGCCCAGCGCGCCGGCTTCAACTACTGGAGCCACCAGCCGAACCGGCGCATGGGCGGGGTCGCGTCCAGCGCCAATGGCCTGCTGAGCAAGCTCGAACCGGTGGAAGTGCAGGACCACGCCCTGCCAGGCCGCATCGGTGGGCGTGGCGTGCTGCTGGCCAAGTTCGGCGATGGTGCCGACGGCTTGGCGGTGGCGGTGGCCCATCTGTCATTGGGCGCGGGCTCGCGGATGTCACAGCTGGGCTTCATCGCCGAGCTGTTGTCCGACCACCCGAACGCCGTGTTGATGGGTGACTTCAACTGCCTGGCCGAGCGCCCGGAAATGCAGGTGCTGTACCAGAAGACCCGGCTGCAGCCCCCGGGCTGCATCGTGCCGACCTTCCCCAGCTGGCGGCCTGACCGCGCCATCGACCACATCCTGGTCAGCAGCGGCCTGCAGACCCGCGCCGTGGAGGCCGTTCCGGCCGCCTTCTCCGATCACCTCGCCCTGGCGATGCAGATCGACGTCCCGGCTGACGCCCTGCGCTGAACGCTCCTGGTGGGTGCCAACCTTGGTTGGCACGCCGCTCTGGTGGGTGCGGACCGTTGGTCCGCACGCTCTCCGCCGCTACCCGGCCTGCACCACTGGCAACTTCAACCGCCGCGCGGTCATCGTGCTGCCCACCGAGGCCAGCACCGTGCAGCCGATCGCCAGCCACTGCAGCCCGTGCAGGTGCTCGTGCAGCAGCAGCATCGCCCACAGCGCGGCCACCGCCGGTTCCATGCTGATCAGGATGCCGAACGTTTCCTTCGGCAGGCGCTTGAGCGCCATCATCTCAAGCGACATCGGAATCGCGCTGGAGACCAGCGCCACCAGCAGGCCGGCCGCCAGGATCTTCGGGTCGAGCAGCGCGGCGCCGGCATGTACCACGCCCACCGGCACCACCACCAGCGACGCGGCCAGCAGCCCCAGCGACACCGAATGCCCAGCGTGCAGGTGGCCGGCACGCTTGCCGAACACGATGTACAGGCCCCAGCACGCCGCTGCGCCCATCGCATACAGCACACCGGCCGGATCCAGCGCCGGGCCGCCGCCCAGCGGCAGCAGCAGCAACAGCCCGACCACAGCGCAGCCCACCCAGACGAAATCGATGGGGCGTCGTGACGAGAGCATCGCCACCGTCAGCGGCCCGGTGAACTCGATGGCCACCGCGATGCCGAAGGGAATCGTGCGCAGGGCCATGTAGAACAGCAGGTTCATCAGGCCCAGGGTGAGCCCGTAGCGCAGGATGGTGATCGCATCCACGCGACTGGTCTTCCAGCGCCATGGCCGCCAGAACAGCAGCAGCAACAGCGCCGAGAAGCCCACGCGCAGCGCGCTGGTGCCCTGGGCGCCGATCAGCGGGAACAGGTGTTTTGCGTAGGAGGTGCCGATGGCCAGCGAGGTGACCGAGCCGAGCACCGCCAGCGCCGGCAACATCGGCGCGAGTCGTGAGGTCTGCATGCGCAAAGTCTATTGCGCCAGCGCCGAGCACTTGGCTCAATTGACAGCCCGTTCGTGCAACTTCTGCTCGCCATGGCCACCGCCCCCGTGCTCGACAGTTTCGACCGCGCCATCCTCGACCTGCTGCAGCGGGACAACACCCTGCCGCAGCGCGAAATCGCCGAGGCCGTGCACCTGTCCACCCCGGCCGTGCAGCGCCGCATCAAGCGCCTGCAGGACAGCGGCGTGATCGCGGCCAATGTGGCGGTGGTCGCTGCGGCCAAGGTCGGGCGGCCACTGACCATCATCGTCGAGGTCCGCGTGGTCAGCGAGCAACGCGAACGCGTGGCGCCGTTCAAGCGCCGCGTGCAGGAGGACCCCGCCGTGCAGCAGTGCTACTCGATCACCGGCGACGGCGATTTCCTGCTGCTGCTTTCGGCCGCGTCGATGGAGGAGTACGAGACGATCACCGAGCGGTTATTCGGCGGCGATGACAACATCGAGCGCTTCCGCACCTCGGTGGCACTGGGCACGTTGAAGCGGAGTTTCGAAGTGCCGCTGCTGCCGGTCCTGTAGCGTCGAGCCATGCTCGACGGCCTTTTGACCGCAAAGCTGAAGCA